>JBCCZQ010000063.1:0-17635 GCA_039187315.1 Planctomycetota bacterium
CCGAAGCCATCGAAGCCCGCCGGCAGGCCAGCATGCTCCCCAGCCCGGACCCGGAGGCGGAGACTGGCCCAGAGGGCGAGCCTGACCGTGGTGCTGCTCCGGAAGACGGCTCGGGCCCCCCGACTTAAGCACAGCCAGGGCCAGGGCCGGTGGCTGGGTGGGGCCGGGCTGTACCGATTGCGAGGTCCTGGCAGGGGTCCGCTTCTCGTGTCTGAAGCCCGAATCTGAACACGATCTTCATACTTCCAGGGGCTACCGTCGGCAACAAGCAGCCGGGACGATTCCGGCACGCGTAGGAGGTGCTCGGATGGCTCGATCGGCCCGCAGTCTGCTCCGTTATCTCACACTCATGGTCTCGGCCACGGTCGTCGGCAGCGCCCATGCGCAGCTGGACCCGGCGTTGCCGGAGTACGCCCCTCGGGATGGCGTGACCGGTTCCATCAAGAGTGTCGGCTCCGACACGATGAACAACCTGATGACGTTCTGGGCCGAGGAGTTCATGCGGGAGTATCCCGGCGTGACGGTGGAGGTGACGGGCAAGGGGTCGTCCACGGCACCGCCGGCACTGACCGAGGGCCAGTCGCAGTTTGGGCCGATGAGTCGAGCGATGAAGGCAAGCGAGTCTGATTCGTTCGAGGCTCGCCACGGGTACAAGCCGACACAGATGCGGACCGGCATCGATTGCCTGGCCGTGTTCGTCCACAAGGATGCGCCGATCGAGTCGCTGACGCTCTATCAAATCGAGCAGATCTTCTCGGTATCCGGCGATGACATGACCTGGGGCGACCTGGGCGTTGAGGATCCCCGCTTCAAATTCAGACCGATCACGCTCTACGGGCGGAACTCGGCGTCGGGCACGTACGGCTACTTCAAGAAGATGGCGCTCAACGGCTCGGATTACAAGCCCTCCGTCAAGGAGCAGCCGGGTTCGTCTTCGGTGGTTCAGGCGGTTGGCAGCGATCCGTTCTCGATGGGGTACTCGGGCCTGGGCTTCCAGACGCAGGATGTCAAAGCGCTTTCGATCTCGGTCGATGATGAGGAGCCGGTCGAGCCTTCGGGCGAGAACGCGTATTCCGGCGATTACCCGCTGGCCAGGTTCCTGTACGTCTATGTCAACAAGGATCCGGCCCGGCCGCTCGACCCGCTTCGGGAGGAATTCATCCGTCTGGTCTTCTCGCGGCAAGGGCAGGAGGCCGTGCTCAAGGACGGCTACTTCCCGCTGAGCAACGCAGTCGCCGTGGGTCAGCTCAAGCAACTCGGGCTCGAGCCGCGGCTGTGAAAGTTCCGGCTGTCTGATCACTCCGAGCTGCCGTGACGACAAGGATAGGTCGAGACCGAGCCGCACCGACCGCGTCGGTCCCCTCCGCGGACCGCACGCTCCGGTCGATCCGCGTGGCGGATCGCGCCGCCGAGATCATCATCACGGTTGGCGGTCTTTCCGTCATCGCCGCGGTCCTCGGGATCATTTTCTATCTCGGCTCGGTCACGCTGCCGCTGCTCGCACCGGGTTCCGCCGGGGTTGAGTTGTCATCGGCGGCCAACCGGAGCGAACCGCTCGACGTGCTTGTTGACGAGTACCAGACGTTCGCGGTCGTGCTGTCTTCGGCCGGGACGTTCGATGTTGTTGACCTTGCGACGGGGGAACTCGTCGAGTCGCGGCCTGTCGCGGATGGGACCGCTGCGCTGACAGCAGGCCGATTCGATCCGCCGTCTGGACGGTTCGTCGCCGGGGCACCAGGTCGCGTGCTGATCGGCTCGGTCGGCTTCCGGGTCGAGGTGCTCTCGCCTGCGGACGTGCCGGAGACTGCATCCGAGATCGAGCTTGGCTCACGCGTGCGGGACGGTTCTGCCGTCATCGAGCGGATCGGCCGTGATCAGTGGCGGCGCATCGCATTTGTCTCTGAAGCCGAGCAGGAAGGGCAGGTGCCGGGGATACCTGTCTTTGTTGATCATGCGCCGGCGCGGAGAGGGACTGTGACCGCCGCTTGGTTCGCCGATGGCACGGGCGCTGTGGCGGTGCATGGCCGCGGCCGGGGCACCATGCTCGGTGAGGATGCCGATGCGTCTCTCGACTGGACCATGCTGCCCGAGCGCTCCGGTGATGCCGAGGTCGTCGGCATACATCTGATCGACGACGCCTCGGGTCTTGTCGTGATCGGACAAGACGGGCTCGTCGATCGCACGCGCATCGGGCGACGCGGTGTTACGCTCGAGGACGCCGAACAGATCACCCAGACTGGTGACACTGTGACGGCGACGGGCACGGTGCTCGGTCGCAAGACCATCGTCCTTGGCACGAACTCGGGCATGGTTCACACCGCGTACCTCGCCTCTCAAGATGATGAAGATGACGTTTTTATCGCTGTCCACCGCCGCGATCTGTTTGATGACTCTGTTTCGGTGATCCGGCCCGGGCTGCGCGACCGGACGGTGTTCATCGGCAGCGACGATGGATCGTTGACGGCTTGGCACGCGACCTCGGGGAAGAGCGTCATCGCCCTTTCTTTGCCGGGGTCGGAGCCGGTTGCTGCGATCGGGATCGCGCCGAAGCTCGATGGTGTCGTGGCGTTGACAGACGGCACGCTGCACAAGCTCTCGCTGGATGTCGGCCATCCGGAGGCGACGGTGAGCTCGCTCTTCTTGCCGGTGCTGTACGAGGGGCAGTCTGAGCCGGAGTATGTCTACCAGGCCTCTGCTGCAGAAGACGACGCCGAGCCGAAGCTGAGCCTAACACCGCTGATCTTTGGGACGATCAAAGCCACGTTCATCTCGATGCTGTTCGCGGCACCGCTCGCCGTCTTGGCTGCGATTTTCACGAGCGAGTTCATGGAGGAGCGGGCCCGTCGGTACATCAAGCCGGGCGTTGAGATGATGGCCTCGCTGCCCTCGGTGGTGCTGGGCTTCCTCGCGGCGATGGTCGTGGCACCATTCCTTCGCGATCACCTGATGGCCGTGCTGCTTTCGTTTGTGACGATGCCGCTGGCTGTTGTGATCGTTGCGGCGATCTGGACGGCGGCTGCCGACCGGCAGATCCGTCGTCTCAGCGCGAGCGGGACGCTGCTGCTGGTGGGCGTGATCGCTGTCGCCGGCATCGGGATGGCGCTCGCCGCGGCTCCGTTCGTGGAGCGGTCGCTCTTTCAGCCGAGCGAAGCGGAGCTGGCGGTACTTTCGGGTTTGGTTGAAGCCGCGGAGCCAGGGGCTGATGGCGCCGTTGGCGTGCTGGACGGTTGGTACACGCTCCGCGAGCCTGCGAACGAGCAGGAGCGGCAACGGCTCGAGGCGGTAGCGGCGGAATTCGCCTCGCCGAACGCATCGCTGAAGAGTTGGCTCGGTGGGGTCATCGGCGGCCCCGAGCCCGGCTGGTTTGCACTGACGTTGCCAGTTGCGACGCTGCTGGTCGGGACGTTGGGATGGTCTGCGTTTGTTGCGGTGACGGGGCGGCGTGTAGGCGCGTTCGGTCCGCTGCTCCGGATCCTCGCCTCGCTCCTGCTCGGGGGCGCGATCGCATGGGCTACCGCGTGGCTGATGGCGGGCGTGGGTCTCGACCTCCGTGACAGTCTTCTCGGCACATTCACGCAGCGCAACACGCTTGTGATCGGGATGATCATGGGGCTGGCGATCATCCCGATCATCTACACCATCAGCGATGATGCGATGCGCAGCGTGCCTGTGAGCCTGAAGGCGGCGTCGCTGGGCGCGGGGGCCACGCCCTGGCAGACGGTCGTCCGCGTGGTGCTGCCCGTCGCCGCGAGCGGGATCTTCAGCGCGGTGATGATTGGCCTGGGGCGTGCCGTGGGCGAGACGATGATCGTGCTGATGGCCACGGGCAACACGCCCGTGATGGAGTGGAATATCTTCAGCGGGCTGCGAACGCTGTCTGCCAACATCGCGGTCGAGCTGCCCGAGGCGGATCGCGGCAGCACGCACTACCGGCTGCTCTTCTTGTGCGGTGTTGTGCTCTTCATCATGACGTTTGTGATCAACACGACCGCCGAACTGGTGCGCCAGCGCTTCCGTCGGAGGAATGCGCTGCTATGACAACGGCCCCGGCACAGACAGTTGCGGTCCCGGAAGCGGGACCCATAGCGGATACGACGCCGGACGACCGCGGTGTCCTGCCTGTCTGGGTGATGTCGTTGGCTCTCGGTCTGTGCGTCGCCGTGATCCTGCTCTTGCTGGGCTTGATCGTCGTACAGGGCGCACGGACCTTCTGGCCGCAACCGATCGAACGCATCGAACTCACCGATGGTGAGGTCGTCTTTGGCGTCCCTGTGCGTGATGAGATCGGACCGGATGGATCGCAGCGGATGCTCTACCGGGTCGGGAACCGTGACCTCGGCTGGCGTCCGTTCCGCTGGGTCGACAGGTCGTCTATCGAGCGTGTTTCGCGGCCTGAGGATCTGGTATTTATCGAGCGTGAAGAATGGGGGATCTTCATCGGCCGTTTCCGTGGTCTTGCCGAATCGGGCGCAAGCCGAGATGCCTCGGCCGAGGATGCCGGCTTTGAGCGGCTGGCGGGTGCTGTCGATGAAGGCCGATCGCGTGTTGCCAAGATGGATGCGCTCCGGTCGGGTCCGATCGCCGGCCTGAACGACGATCTGGGCGCCAACCGTCAGCGTTCCACCGAGACCCGCCTGCGAGAGGAATTCCCCCGGGATCCCGGGCTTCCGAGACCGCTCTGGCTCGTTGTGTTGGTGGGCGCGGCGGTGAGCGGTGCAATCGGGGGCGGCTTGATTGTGCGGGGCAGACGGCAGCCCTTGGCCGCTGTGCTCCTGCTCGTGGCAGGCCTGCTCGCGCTCGGCGTATGGCTCGAGCACCCGGCTGCTGTCGAAGACGTCCGCGCCGAACGGACGAGCGCAACCCTCGACCGGCTCGAGGAAGAACGGGATGGGCTGCTCGAAGACTTCAACAGCCGTGCGGCTGACTTGGCGGCGCTCGTTGAGGACGATGCGGAGCGTCGCGTCTGGTTCGAGGCGTCGGATGGCTCGTTCGCGCCGCTTTCCCAGAGCCAGGCGGACGAGCCGATGCGCGTCTCGCAGATCGTTCGGGCGATCCAGCCGAACGGCATGTCGTTTACTCAGAAGCTTGCTGTCTACTTTGCCCGCTGGGGTGAGTTCCTGACGCACGATCCACGCGAGGCGAACACCGAGGGCGGGGTGTTCCCTGTGATCATCGGCACGATGGTGGTCACGCTGCTGCTGACGATCGCGGTGGTCCCGCTCGGAGTGATGGCGGCACTCTACATACGCGAGTACGCCACACAGGGCGTCGTGATCAGCGTGCTGCGGATCGCGATCAACAACCTGGCGGGTGTGCCAAGCATCGTCTACGGCGTATTCGGGCTTGGCTTTTTCTGCTACACGGTTGGCGGTTTCATCGATACAGGGCCCACGCCCGGGATCACGCTCCCGAAGCCGGGGTGGTGGGTGGTTGCGATTCTGGCTGCCTCGTGCGCGGCGGCGGGGGTGCTGCTGGCGTCCATGAAGCGATCGGGCGTCGTTGGCGTCTGCTGGCTTCTTGCCGCGGTGGCCGTGGGAGCCTTGCTGATTACATCGCCGTATTTTGAAGGGTTCTTCTGGGTCAAGAGCCTGGACGGCGAGCCGACATTCCGTTCGGGCGGGCTGCTCTGGGCCTCACTGACGCTGGCGCTGCTGACGCTGCCGGTTGTCATCGTCTCGACGGAGGAAGCGATCGCCGCGGTGCCGCCATCGCTGCGAGAGGGAAGCTATGGCTGCGGCGCGACGCGGTGGCAGACGATCCGGCGTGTGGTCCTTCCCAGCGTGCTCCCCGGGATTATGACGGGCACGATCCTCGCGATCGCTCGCGGAGCGGGCGAGGTAGCGCCGCTGATGGTGGTCGGGGCGGTGAAGCTGGCGCCGGAGCTTCCCGTCGATGGCCAGTTCCCGTATGTCTACGCCGACCGCAGCTTTATGCACCTTGGTTTCCACATCTTCGACCTCGGCTTCCAGAGCCCGGATTCCGAGGCGGCCCGCGGCATGGTCTGGACGACCACGCTGCTGCTGATCGTGCTGGTGGTCGCGATGAACCTCGGTGCGATTCTGCTGCGGAACCGCTTCCGCAAGAAGCTCGGCACGGGGCACTTCTGATGGGGGGCTTTGTGATGCTCGACACGGCGGAGATCGGCCCATGACACAGGCAGACACGCGAGCCCGGACCGTGGCGGAAGCCATCAACCGCGGCGAGGGGTTCACGACCGAGATCCACGAAGCGCTCGCTGATGAGAACCGGCTGCTCGAGGTCGACCGCTTCAGCCTGTGGTACGGCAAGGCTCGGGCCCTGCACGATGTCAGCATGAATATCGCCCACGGCAAGGTCACCGCCCTGATCGGGCCATCGGGCTGCGGCAAGTCCACCCTTCTGCGCTCGGTCAACCGCATGAACGACCTTGTGGTGGGCGTGCGTACCGAAGGGAGCATGGCCCTGGCGGGGCGGGCGCTCTACGACCAGGACGTGGACGTGATTGCGCTGCGCAAGCGCGTCGGGATGGTCTTTCAGAAATCGAATCCGTTCCCGATGTCGATCTTCGAGAACGTCGTGTACCCGCTGCGGATATCCGGCGAGCGTCGCCGGTCTGTCCTTCGGGAGACTTGTGAGCGCTCACTGGCTTCGGCTGCCCTGCTCGATGAGGTCAAGGACCGGCTGCACGAGTCGGCCCTCGGGCTTTCGGGCGGGCAGCAGCAGCGGCTGTGCATCGCGCGGGCGATCGCGGCCGAGCCGGAGGTCCTGCTGATGGACGAGCCGTGCTCGGCGCTCGACCCGATCGCGACCGCCCGCATCGAGGAGCTGATACGCCAGATCGCCGGGCGATACACCGTGCTGATCGTCACCCACAACATGCAACAGGCCTCACGCATCAGCGACTTCACGGCCTTCATGTACCTCGGACGGCTGGTCGAGTACGGCCCGACCGCCGATGTCTTCCAGGTTCCACGCCTGTCCGAGACCGAGCAGTACGTCACCGGCCGGTTCGGCTGAGCAGGCCGAGCCGCCGGGCTGAACACCGCGGGCTCCGAGCGGTCCGCATTTCGGGCGCCGGCTCGGGATTCGGTTGATCTTGGCGGCCCACTTGGCCGACACAACGGGCTAGACTCTTTTCCATCGGTCGGGTACGACCCGCAGGGATGGCCTGTACCCGGACCGCCCAGCAGTCTGCGTAAGGATCGACATGAGCGGCGACCCACGGGCGAATCGTCCCAGCGTCAACGGATGGAACGCGTCGTTTCTCGAATCGCAGTATGAGGCGTACCGGGCCGATCCGGGGAGTGTCCCGGCCGATGTCCGGGCCTTCTTTGCGGGGTATGACCTGGCGTCGGCATCCGGTCCGCCGCTGCCGGGGATGCCGACGTCCACCCCGAACGGGCGGGTGGGCCCGTCCGACCACGATCGTGTCGAGATCGGTGCCGAGGCGCTGGTGACCGCGTATCGCGGTCGTGGCCACCTCGCGGCCAAGCTCGACCCGTTCGGCATCGAGCGCGAACGGCCCGCGGCGCTCAGCCTCGAGCAGTTCAGCCTGACCGAGGCCGATCTGGACACACCGCTCAACGGCGGGCTGCTGGGTATGGCCCCGGGCACCACGCTCCGTCAGCTGATCGACGAGCTTGAGCGGATGTACCTCGGCCACGTCGGCGTCGAGTACATGTATATCGAGGATTACAACGAGCGCAACTGGCTGATGAACCGCTGGGAGTCACTCCGCGGCCGGTTCGAGTTCAGCAAGGCCGAGAAATCTCATATCCTTGAGCTGCTGGTCAACTCGGAGGCGTTTGAGGCGTTCCTCCAGAAGCGTTACCAGGGCGAGAAGCGGTTCAGTCTCGAGGGGGCGGAGTCGCTCATCGCGCTGCTTGACGGGCTGCTCGACCATCTGGCGGACTTTCGCACGGATGAGGTCGTGCTCGGCATGGCCCACCGCGGGCGGCTGAACGTCCTCTACTCGATCCTCGGCAAGACCTCGACTCAGATCTTTACCGAGTTCGAGGACAGCTGGCAGGGCGATGAGTTCGCCGACGAGGGCGGCGATGTCAAGTACCACCGGGGCTACTCTGCTGACCGCACAGCCCCCAACGGCCGGAATATGCGGCTGGCGATGGCCTCGAACCCGAGCCACCTCGAAGCGGTCGATCCGGTCGTCCTGGGCCGGACGCGTGCCAAGCAGCGCCTGCGCGGCGATTCCGATCGAGAGCTGGTGGTCCCGGTGCTCATCCACGGCGATGCCGCCATCGCGGGACAGGGCATCGTCGCCGAGTGCCTGAATTTCTCGCAGCTCAAGGGCTACACGGTCGGCGGCACGATCCACGTCGTTGTCAACAACCACATCGGGTTCACCACCCGTCCCGAGGACGCGCGGAGCACGACGTACTGCACGGACATCGCCAAGTCCGCCGGCTGCCCTGTGTTCCACGTCAACGGCGAGGACCCCGAGGCTGTGGTGGCCGTCGCCCAGCTCGCGGCCGAGTACCGCCAGCAGTTCAAGCGGGATGTCTTCATCGACATGTGGTGCTACCGCAAGTACGGCCACAACGAGCAGGACGAGCAATCGTTCACACAGCCCGTGCGAGCCAAGCGGATCAAAGCCAAGCAGAGCGTGCTCGAGGGCTACGCGGCGCGTCTCTTTGACGAGGGTGTGATCAACCAGAAAGACCTCGACCTGCTCGAGCAGCGCGTCCAGACAGCGCTCGACCAGTCCCAGCAGCTCGCACGCACGACGCCGACCGATCCGACGATCGATCCCGGCAGCGCCCGCTGGATGGGTTTCGTCCACGAGTATGCTCACGAGACCGTCGAGACCGGTGTCGATATGGCGGTGCTCCGCGAGGTCTCCGAGGCGCTCGGCAGGACACCCGACGACTTCAACGTCAACTCCAAGCTCAAGAAACTGCTCGCGACCAGGGCCAGTATCTGCGATCACGGCGAGGTGAATTACGCCGACGCCGAGATGCTCGCGTTCGGCACGCTGCTGGTCGAGGGGCAGGACGTCCGCGTCTCTGGTCAGGACTCGCGTCGGGGTACGTTCAGCTCCCGCCACGCGGTCTTTTATGACAACACGACGGCCAAGCCATACGAGCCGCTGAACAACATCCGTCCTATGGGCCTGTTCGGCAGCGATACACCTCCCGGCTCGACGACGCCCGACGGCGTGACCCGCCAGGCGAAGCTGTGCATCTACGACAGCCCGCTCTCCGAGGCAGGCGTGCTGGGCTTCGACTACGGCTACTCGCTGGCCGATCCGAGCATGCTCGTCTGCTGGGAGGCGCAGTTCGGCGACTTCTCCAACGGGGCGCAGGTCATCATCGACCAGTTCCTGGCTACAGCGCAGACAAAGTGGGAACGCTGGTCGGGGCTGGTCCTCCTGCTGCCGCACGGCTACGAGGGCGCTGGGCCCGAGCACTCATCGGCCCGCCTCGAGCGGTTCTTGGAGCTCTGCGGCAATGACAACATGCAGGTCGTCTACCCGACGACCGGGGCCCAGATCTTCCACCTGCTACGCCGTCAGGTGAAGCGCCAGTTCCGCAAGCCGCTGGTGGTGATGACGCCCAAGAGCATGCTCCGTGTGGTAACCAGCCGCATCGAAGAGCTCGCGACGGGTCACTTCCAGACGGTAATCGACGACGCAGAACGCGCGGGTACCGACGAGGCCAAGCGTGTCTCAAGGGTCTTGCTCTGCACCGGCAAGCTCTATCACGAGTTGGCCAAGCGTCGGGACACCGTCGGGCGCGACGACACCGCCATCGTCCGTATCGAGCAGCTGTACCCGCTCGACACGGAGCGGCTCCGCGGCGTGCTCGGGCGCTATCCGGACACGGCTCAGAAGATCTGGGTCCAGGAAGAGCCACGGAACATGGGCGCGTTCCTTCACATCGCCGATATGCTCCGGGAGAAGCTCGGCATCACGCAGGTCGGATATATCGGCCGCGACGCCGCCGCAAGCCCGGCACCGGGATCCAAGCAGACCGATCGCAAGCAGCAGGAATCCGTTCTCGAGCGAGCGATTGGCGCCGCCGTTCCATCCGAGTCCCAGAAGCCTAAAGCCGCGGCCACGGGCTGAGGCAGACGCGAGAGCCGACCATGGCAACGAAAATCGTGGTTCCGACGATCGGCGAGTCCGTGACCGAGGGCGTTGTCGCGGCATGGCTCAAACAGCCGGGCGACTGGGTCGACCGCGACGAGCCTGTCCTCGAGCTCGAGACCGACAAGGTCACGATGGAGATCGCCGCTCCCGCGGCCGGTGTCATGGGCGATCACACGGCCGCCGAAGGAGACACGGTGGAGGTCGGGGCCGAGCTCGGCGCGATCGATGAAACGGCGCCCAAGCCCGAGACGGCCGAGGTCGCAGCACCCACGCCCGAGCCAGCGGCCGCGGAGCCCGTGACGAGCAACGGTGCCGCCGCGGCGTCTGCGCCGTCCACGCCGCCCAGCAGGACCGACCAGGCGACGCCCGCCGCGGCAGCGACCAACGGCGTGGTGCAGGCAACGTCGCTCGCCCGCAAGGTCGCCGAGGAGCACGGCGTCAACCTCGCTTCCGTCACGGGTACCGGACCGGGCGGGCGCGTTCGTGAGCAGGACATCCTCGCGTACGTGCAGTCGGGCGCGACGCCCGATGCCGGCGGGCGACGTGTCGCGGCCGGTCCGTCACGCGTGACCAGCCGGGAGCGGATGACGCCGCTCCGCCAGCGCGTCGCGTCCCGGCTCGTCGAGGCCCAGCAGACCGCGGCGATGCTGACGACCTTCAACGAGTGCGACATGAGCCGCGTCATGGCGCTCCGCGCCGCCCACAAGGAGGCCTTTGCCGAGAAGCACGGCGTAGGGCTCGGGTTTATGTCGTTCTTCGTCAAGGCTGTTGTGCGTGGGCTCAAGGCCCAGCCGAACGTGAATTCGTACATCGTCGAGGGCGACGATGGCAAGCCGGCGATCCAGTCGCACGACTACTGCGATATCGCCGTCGCCGTGGCGAGTCCCAAGGGGCTGGTCGTCCCGGTGCTCCGCAACGCGGAATCGCTCTCGTTCGCGGAGGTCGAGTCGGGCATCAAGGATCTCGCCGTGCGTGCCCGCGACGGCAAGATCACCCTCGAAGAGATGTCGGGCGGGACGTTTACGATCACCAACGGCGGGATCTTCGGCAGCCTGATGTCCACGCCGATCCTCAACCCGCCGCAGTCGGGCATCCTCGGGATGCACGCGATCAAGAAGCGTGCTGTCGAGGACCCCGCCAACCCCGGCAGCGTCGTGATCCGCCCGATGATGTATCTCGCGCTCAGTTACGACCACCGGATCGTCGACGGCGAGGGCGCGGTCAAGTTCCTCGTTGCGGTCAAGGACGCGATCGAAAACCCGGACACGCTGTTGCTGGATCTCTAGTCGGTCGCAGAGTCTCGATCCCGCTGCTCGCTGATCACGGCCGCCAGCGAGAGCGGTGAGGCGGCACCGCGAGCATCGATCACCCGCACGCCCCGCTCCGCAGCGAGTGCGAGCTGGGGGCTGTTGGGCGGCAGATCCAGGCTGATCGCTTGCTGGCCTATTCCGAGCAGCGTCGCCGGATGCGATCTGGTTGGGTGCACATCGACCGTTCGATCTGCGTTCGCGGCCAGCCAGCGTGCCCGTTGGAAGCGGTGCGCCGCGGTCGGCAGCACGATCGTGTGCGGCCGCTCCCCGGCCGCGAGCAGCGCGCAGGCTTGGATGAGCATGACCGCATCGATGCGTGATGTGTGCGTTGCGAGCGGGACAAGACACGAAGCATGGATACGCGGTTTCGCGTCGGGCAACTCGGCGGTGCCATAAGTCGAGGAGACGTGTGCGCGAGCGAGAATTGCTCCGGATCCGGCAGCACAGCGCCGCGCGAACTCGGATGCCGGTTCAACATCGGGCCTTCCCAGATGGTTCAGCACCCTTGCGATGCCGCGGTGGGCAAGCCACGGCGCTTGTGGGAGCGCCGCGCGGTGTGCCATCACATCGATGCCGAATGCGCGTGCCCGCTGGGGCGCGCCGCTGTCACCCAGCGTGATGGCGGGTGCGCGGGCGGTTGTGCGTGCGAGCCGGAGGAGGTCGTCGTCATCTGCGCCGCCTTCCGGGGGCCGGCGCAGGGTCCAGACGTCGATGATCGCGATCAAAAGCCACGCTCCGCTGCGTGTTCTGTAACCGGATGGGTGTAGAACAGCTGAACGACGGCGGTGCCGGCCTTCGCTGCGATCGCGAGTTCGGCAGCGGACTGCGCGACGCTGGCGCTTGAGACGGTCCCCTGCCTGGCCGCATCGCGTACCACGACCGCTTGGCCCGAGGCCGCCGCTGGCCCCGCGGTCGGGAAGAGGAACGCGTTGTTCGCTGCATCGATCACGCGGACCCGCATCGAGACTGCCGGCTCAACGCTTCGTGTCATGTCCGCGCGCACGAACTCGTCGATGGTGACCCAGACAACGATGTCCGCACCGACCGACCGGCCGAGTTCGGTGATGGTCATGTCGCCCGCTGTCGGGTCGTTGTCCGCCGTTCGCATCGCGGCCTGCCCGCTCACAACCGTCTCGGCAAGATCGTTCTTGAGCAACTCGGATTCGGCGGCCTCAAGCAGCGCAACGCGGAGCGCCCGGCGGGGCATGCTGCTCCGCGGATCCTCCACAAAGACGACGACAGACCGATCATCGTCGAGCTTGTACGCCGCTTCGATCTTGTCCGGCCCGGCGACGATGAAGAAAACCGGGGCGACCAGGTTGCAGCCGGCTGTACCGGCGCACGCCGTGAGAAGGGCTGCCAGGGCCGCCAGCCTAGTACGCGATGTCATTGGGGATCTCCGCGTCGTAGAACGGCCAGGTCGCCCGGTCCACGAACCGCGACGCCAACACCGACAGCACCTGGTTGCGTGAGAAGTCCTCGGGTCCGTAGCCGCCGCCGTCGGGAAACGTCACACGCACAAACAGTTCGTGCACGATATCGTCCGGTGTCGGTCCGTCGGCTTCGACGACGCCGATCGATGCTTCCGCGAGCCCGTCGTAGAGGTACTGATTCCCGGGGTCGTTCACCCGCAGGGACCGCAGGTCAACAAAGACAAGCCGAGTAACGCCGAGGTCCGAGGCGAGATCGCTGAACGGCATCGCAGACCAGCTCGGGTTCTCGTACTGATACTGCAGCATGACAGCGCCAGGAACGTAGCCGGCGATGTCGACGTTGCCCCGCAGTTCCTCGGCGATCTGGGAGGTCAGCCGTGGCACGATCTGAGGATACTCGGCTTGGATCGATCGGTCCGATGAGATCATCACCGCGACGGTTTCGCCGGCGAGTCCTCCGTACTGCGCTGGAGCCGTGTGCGTTCCCTGCTTGTCGATCTCGTTCGCGATGAAGAAGGGGAACGCCAGGATCTGGCACCCCGCGAGCGGGGCCGCGAAACAGGCCAGCGCCGCGATCATCAGCCCGCACGAGGACCGGCTCACCCGCCCGCTCCCTGCCAGGTGACCAGCTTGTAGCCCCACCCTGCGAGCGCAAGCACGCCAGCGAAGATCAGCGTCCTGGGGTTCACGAGCGTGACCAGGCGGGCCCCGAGCATCGAGCCGGTCAGCGCGATGTAGATGCCCACCCAGCAGACGGCCGAGGTCGCGACTGCGAGCAGCATCCCGAACGGCTGGGTCAGAAACGATTCCACCAGCGCGCCGTCGGCTGCGTGGCTGAAGGAGGTGGTCATGCCGCAGGTCATGCAGGGGGCATCCAGCCGCTGGGCCCAGCCGCACTCTGGCAGGCCGATCTGGGTGTGCGTGCCGTGGCCTTCTTGATCGGGCGTCATCCAGGCGGCCAGCCCGAGCACAAGCAGGCCGCAGGCCGCGGTTGCTCCCGCGATCGCACGGGCGCTTGGGTTGGCCCGGATGCGATCAGTCAAACTTGAACACGCCCTTGCGGAAGCCATACAGGTACGCCACCACGGTCGTGAACAGGAAGAAGAGGATCCGGATGAGCCACTCCGCCGCACCCGGAGCCGACGTATCGATGTTCGGGAACGTCACCGCCCACGGGTACAGGAAGACGATCTCGACGTCGAATACAAGGAAGACCATGGCGATGAGGTAGAACCGCACGTTGAACCGCTTCCGGGCGGTCCCGACGGGGTTCATGCCGCTCTCGTAGGCCATCGCCTTGACGGCACCGTCGCGGTTGGGACCGAGCAGCTTCGTCCCCACGATGTTCGCCACCGAGAACGTAACGGCCATCAGGATCAGGATCGCCAGCGGCAGGTAGCTGCTCAGGTCCGTGGCGGCGAGCGTCAGCATGCCGTCAGTGTAGCCTCGACCGCAGAATCCGGCCCCTCGCAGCGACGCCGCGGCGTCTGCCAGCTTGGCAGTCGCCCGATGCCGCGGACGGCGTCCTGACACGACACCTTCGGCCGGGGTGCTCGGGTGACCCATGGAGGGCGTACCTGCATCTTGGCACAGCCTTTGCCCGTTGCACGGCTCAACACGCACAGCACCGGCCCAGCGCGGCCCAGCAGATGGAGAAGGCCTCTATGGCAGCCAAAGAGCTCACGTTCGACACGGAAGCCCGTCAGGCCCTGCTCGCCGGGGTGGAGAAACTCGCCAAGGCCGTCAAGAGCACGCTCGGCCCCCGCGGCCGGACCGCCGTGCTCGACAAGTCCTGGGGCGGGCCCAAGGTGACCAAGGACGGCGTCACCGTCGCCGAGGACATCGAGCTGGCCGACAAAACCGAGAACATGGGCGCCCTGCTGGTCAAGCAGGCCGCCAGCAAGACCAGCGACGACGCTGGCGACGGCACCACGACCGCCACAGTCCTCGCCGAGGCCCTCTTCCGACAGGGTCTCCGCTACATCGCCGCTGGCGTGGACGCCAACGCGTTGGTCCGGGGCATGAAGCAGGGGGTTGAGGCCGTCGCCGCCGAGATCGACGGCATGGCCACGCCCATCAGCACCACCAAGGACGTCGCCAACGTCGCCACGATCTCGGGCAACAACGATCCGGAGGTCGGCACGCTCATGGGCGAGGCCTTCAGCAAGGTCGGCAAGGATGGGGTCATCACCATCGAAGAGGGCAAGAGCCTCGAGTCGGTCGTCAAGGTCGTCGAGGGCATGCAGTTCGACCGCGGCTTCCTCTCGCCGAACTTCGTGACCAACGCCGACGAGATGAAGGCCGAGTTCGAGAAGTGCCTCGTACTCGTCCACGAGGACAAGATCGAGTCGATCAGCAAGCTCGTCCCGCTCCTCGAGAAAGTCATGGAGGCCAAAAAGCCGCTCCTGATCATCGCTGAGGACGTTACGGGCGAGGCCCTGAGCACGCTGGTCATCAACAAGCTCCGCGGCACGCTCCAGGTCTGCGCCGTCAAGGCGCCTGGCTACGGCGACCGCCGGAAGGCCATGCTCCAGGACATCGCCGTGCTCACCGGGGCCGACCCGATCATGAAGGACCTGGGCACCGAGCTCGACACCGTCGAGCTCAAGCAGCTCGGCCTGGCCAAGAAGATCACGGTCGACAACGACAACACCACGATCGTGCAGGGCGCCGGCAGCGCGAAGGACATCGCCGCACGGGTCGAACAGATCCGCCGCGAGATCGACAACGCCACAAGCGACTACGACCGCGAGAAGCTTGAGGAGCGGCTGGCCAAGCTGACCAAGGGCGTGGCGACGATCGAGGTCGGCGCGGCCAGCGAGGCCGAGCTGAAGGAGAAGAAGGACCGCGTCGAGGACGCCAAGCACGCGACCCGTGCGGCGCTCGACGAGGGCATCGTCCCCGGCGGCGGCACCAGCTACATCCGCGCCCGCTCGGCGATCGAGAAGGCCAAGGCCTGGAAGGCCGTCTTCGGCAAGGCCGACGAGGTCTCCGCCGATGACATCGGCCACGCCAAGTACGACGTCGCCGCGGGCCTCAACGTCGTCTACAACGCCCTCGAGGTCCCGCTCAAGACCATCGCCGAGAACGCTGGCGCCAAGGGCTCGGTCATCGCCGCCAAGGTCGAGGAGCACTCGGGCAACAACACAGCCAATTGGGGCTACAACGCCCTGACCGGCGCCTTCGAGGACCTGGTCAAGGCGGGCGTCATCACGCCGGCCAAGGTAGACCGCCTCGCGCTCCAGAACGCTGCGAGCGTCGCGACCGTGCTGCTGACCGCCGACTGCATCATCACCAGCAAGCCCGAGCCGGAGCCGGCCGGCGCCGGTGCCGGAGCCCCGGGCATGGACCCGATGGGTGGCATGGGCGGAATGGGAGGCATGGGTGGTATGGGCGGCATGCCTGGCATGGGTGGGATGGGGTTCTAGGTGACGACGGAGCTCACAAGCCACGGCGAAAAGCTGGATCGCACGACAGTCGCGATCGCGCTCAACGAGTTGGTAGTAGCCGCAAACGCGCTCGCATTTGCGGCGTCGCAGCAAGCCGAGATTAATCATTCAACGAAGGCATGGTTGTGCGAGATTGAGTCGCACGCACTCATTGCTTGTAGCGGTCCACACTTCGATGCCTACCAGCCGATTACCGAGCAGGACGATGCCATGAACATGTACGTCAAGCTCGACACACTTCGCGCTGCTATCGGTGCTTTTGTTGAGCCTGATTCACTTACAGAAATGATTAGCCACGAGCAACGGCGTCATACGCCATTTGGATTTCAAAGGGAGAACCACTGATGGCCGTCAAACCACTCGAAGACCGCGTCCTTGTCAAGCCGCAGGACCCGGAGACCATGACCGCGTCGGGGCTGTTCCTGCCCGAGTCGAGCAAGGAGAAGCCGATCCAGGGCACCGTCGTCTCGACAGGCCCGGGCAAGAAGCTCGACAACGGCCAGGTCGCCAAGCCGCAGGTCAAGAAGGGCGACACCGTCGTCTACAGCAAGTACGCGGGCAGCGAGGTCGAGATCAAGGGCACCAAGCACCTGATCATGCGCGAGAGCGAGCTGCTCGGCATCCTCAACTGACCCGGAGCAGGTAACGCGAACCGATGTTCACGACCGTCCGCGACAACCTCCGGCGCTTCGCGCCCGAACGGCTCCAGGCCCGCGGCCTCGTCGATGCGATGCGCAGCGGCGAGTCGCCCGAGCCCTGGCGCCTCCGCGCCGAGGTCGAGGGCAAGTCGGTCGACTACCGGTTCTTCTTCGTCTGCGGCTTCGGCAAGAGCGGCACGAACTGGGTCAACAACCTGCTGAACCTGCACCCGGCCGTCCGCTGCGACGGCGAGTTCTACCTCAGCTCGTTCGGCACAGCGCTCGAGCAGTTCACCGGCCCGCCGCACCAGGTCGGCCACGCGGAGCCGCACCGCTCCGTCGCGACCGAGGGCGTCTACGACTTGATCCGCCGGCTCATGCTGCTCAACCTCCGCGAGAACCCGGACGCGACCGTGCTGGGCGACCGCTCGCCCCGGCCGCTGACGCAGCTGCTGCCCGGCGCGCCGACGTTCTGGCTCGTCCGCGACGGCCGGGACGTCGTCGTCAGCTACACGTACCACTACCTGCGGCTCAAGCCGTCGTTCAACATCCGGCACTGGAGCGAGAGCACCCGCGACTTCTTCATGCCGTACGCGGAGCGCTTCCACGCGAACCCGCCGGATTCGTGCTTCGAGGCGGCCCGCGACCTGCTCGCGCAGAAGCGGTGGGTCGGGTTCGTCTCGTCGCAGTGGGCCAAGCGGGTGACTATGGACCTCGA
>JBCCZQ010000064.1:0-17421 GCA_039187315.1 Planctomycetota bacterium
GACTGGCGTGCCCCAGCAGCGACTGAATGGTGCGCAAATCCGCTCCGCTGTCCAACAGGTGGGTCGCAAAGCTGTGGCGCAGCCCGTGCGGTCCAATTCTCGCTCGCGCTCCGGTCTGCTCCGTACGCCGGTAGACGAGATTCCGAATGCTCCGCACACCCATTCGTCCGCCACGGTTTCCCAGAAACACCGCGTCCTTGGGCGAGCGCGGTTTGACCAGCTCGCCCCGCCGCGGCAGGTATTGTGCGAGCGCCCCCGCCGCGGCTCGCCCCAGGGGAACGATCCGGTCTTTGCCCCCTTTGCCCCCAACGACCCGAACCCGCATGCGCTGGCCTTCGACCACTAGATGGTCGAGATCCAGCGAAGCGCACTCACTCACGCGAAGTCCAGCTCCGTACAGGACCTCCAAGATCGCGCAGTCGCGAAGCCCCCGCGCTCCTGCGTTGAGGCCCCCCTGCCCCGGCGCATCGATCATCGCGCCGACGTCCTCCACCGGCAGGGCAATCGGCAGCCGCCCTCCCTTTTTGGGGGCGGTGATGAGGGTAATCTCGTTGTCCTCGAGCTTCCCACGCCGGCGCAAGAACTCGCCGAAGGACCGCAGGGCGGAGAGCTTGCGCGCGACGGTCGAGCTGGCTCGCTTGCCGTGAAGCTCGGCGAGGTGATGCCGAACCTGCCGGACGTTGAGATCTTTGACCTGGGGCGGCCGCCCGCGAACCGTCTGCACTTCGTCGGCGAAGGCCGTCAGGTCGCGGCGGTAGGCCCGGATGGTGTTCGCCGACGCTCGAACCTCCTGCTCGAGGTACTGGACGAACGCCTCGATCGCCTCCCGCACCCGCCTACAGTAGCGCGCCAAGCGATCGGCGCAAAACTATCCGCCGCACTGGACGTTACTGGTGACCACCGCCTCCCGGGCCAAAATGGCGGCGATGTCCGGGCAGTCGGCGCCATCCAGCGCCGCGCTGTCGATGATCAGCTCGTCGCCGCGTCGAAACGTTTCGTTGGTCACCAGCGGAGTCAGATCCGAGACCTGGGTTTGCGAGACGTCGAGGATCCCCAGCACCTCCAGCGCTTCGACCCCCTCCAGCGACTGCAGGGGGTTGCCAAGGAGATTGACGTCCTGAACCCGCGGCCAGCCCGCCAGTGCGAGCGCGGAGGTGATCTGGTTGTTTCGAGCCGATAGCACCTCGACGTTAGGCAGCACCGCCAGCGGCCCCAGATCCGTGATTCCCGTTTCGTCGAGCGTCAGGTTGTTGAGATTGGTGGCCACCGCAAGCTGAGCGTCTTCTCGCCGGTAATCCGCAGCACCGAAGCGACTGTGAGCGCGTACTCCTGACCGATACGCTCTCCGATCTCTGTCCCTGTCTCCGCGAGCGCTGTGTAGCGGTCGAGGATGGGCAGCCGTGTCCGCGCGAGCTCGAGCTCTGCGTTCTCGACGAGCGCGCGGAAAAACGGCCAGCCCTGGTACATGCCCCGGAGCTCGTCCTCGCCGTGCGCTTGGAGGTGCTCGTTCAAGGCCGTGCCCATGCCGAACCAGCCGGGCACGTTGCCGCGTATCTGCGTCCAGGCGAAGACCCATGGGATGGCGCGAAGGTTGTCGAGCCCGACGACGCCGCCCCCGCGCGAGACAGGACGCGAAGCGATCGGCAGCTGGCTGATGAAGTCGATCGGCGTGCAGCGGGTGTACCAATCCCAGAAGCCATCGTGGTCGACCAGCTCTCGGTACGCGGCCATGCCGCGCGATGCCAGCCGCTCGATCAGGGCAGCCTGCTCGTTCGTTGCGGGGTCGTGCCGTTCGGCAGGGTCGTTGGCCTCACCCGACGGCGCCGCGAGCAGCATGGCCCCGATGATCTGTTCGAGGTGCCGACGCGCGACGGCCGGCAGGGCGTACCGGAAGCTGATCACCTCGCCCTGCTCGGTCATGCGGATCTTGGGCGATCGCGCGTTGCGTGGGGTGGCGAGGATGGCCCGGTTCGCACGCCCGCCGCCCCGCCCGACCGTACCGCCACGGCCGTGGAAGAACCGGAACGCGACGCCGTGCGCCCGGCAGACCTCGGCAAGGCTCGACTGCGCCGCCTGGAGCGACCAGTTGGCCATCAGGTACCCGCCGTCCTTGTTGCTGTCGGAGTAGCCAAGCATGATCTCCTGGCATCCGCCGCGGGCCGCGAGCTGACGGCGGTACGACTCGCTCGAGAACAGCCGCTTCATCAGTTCCGGCGAACGCTTCAGGTCGTCGATCGTCTCGAAGAGCGGGGCGAGGTCCGCGTCGCTCTCGGCGGCACCATCACCGACGCGGTAGAGCCCGGCCTCCTTCATGAGCACCAGCGTCTCAAGAAGATCGGAGACCTCGTGGGTCATCGAGACAACGCAGGCGCCGATGCTGTCCCGATCACGCCGGATCGCCTGGCGCATCACACGGAACGTCTCGACAACATCGGCGGTCGGTTCGCTCAGCAGGGTCTCGTCCGCGACGAGCGGGCGCGGGTTGACCAGCTCCCGGTCGAGCAGCGCAAGGCGTTCGTCCTCCGTCAGCGATGCATAGCCCGCGTGCACACCCGAACGCGCGAGAAGCTCGGCGATGGCGCTCTCGTGCCGGGCGCTGTGCTGGCGTGTATCGAGCGATGCGAAGTGCAGCCCGCAGGTCCGCGCCAGGACGATCAGGTCCGCGAGCCTTCCCTCCGAGGCCAGCGCGCCCAGTCCCGTGGCTTCGAGCGAGCGTGCGAGCAGGTCAAGGTCCGTCCGGTAGCCGTCGGCGGTGTAGGAAGGCTGGTCCTCTACGACCGTCGCCAGCCGCGCGATCATGGCGTGGATCTTGATCCGGTACGGCTCGACGCGCAGGTGACGAGCGACGTCCGCTGGCAGCAGCCCCGGAAGGTCCCTCAGGTCCTGCTCGACGGACGCGATCAGCTCGTCTGGCGCCGGCACACGCCGGGTCGACAGGCTCAGGTGGTGCCGGAGATCCCACAGCTCCGCGGTATGAAGCTTGACGGCTTCCTGCCGCATCAGCGCCAACGTCTGGCGGGTAATCTCGGGGGTGACGTTCGGGTTACCGTCGCGGTCGCCGCCGATCCAGCTCCGGTACCGCAGCACGATCGGGAGCTCGGCGGGGCAGCCGCCGTAGGTCTCATGCAGCGCTGCTCGCAGGTCGCGGTAGAGCGCGGGGATCGTCTTCCAGATCGGTCCCGACAGGAAGTACATCCCGTTGCGGACCTCTTCGATTACGTGCAGCCGCTCGTTCCGGACATCGTCGGTCCCGAGCAGGACGACCATGAGCCGTTCGAGCGCGGCCTCGGTGTCCCGACGCTCGGTCGGGATCAGGTCATCCGATCGCAGCCGTGTGACATGCTCAGCGATCTCTTCTTGTTTTCGCAGGATGGTCCGTCGGCGTGCCTCGGTCGGGTGCGCGGTCAGGGTCGGCTCGATCGAGATCTCCCCGAGAAGGGTGAGCGCATCCTCGAGCGAGCGACCGGTTTGGTGCAGATGGCGCACCGCCTCGGCGATCGACTCCTTGCGAGGCTGCTGCGGCGTGGCGTGCCGCTCACGCTCACGGTTCACCTGGACGATCGACAGCTGCTCGGCCTTATTGATCAGGTGGAATCGCAGCGTCTGGGCGGCCAGCAGGGCACCGAGTTCAAAGGTCGTCAGCGGCGCCAGCACGCCCGCTGCCTGCTCGAGCCCCTCGGCGTCGCCCGCTCGGCACGCGGCGGCTGCGTCGTCGATCGCGTCCCAAGGCACGCCCGCCCGGTGGCGATGGAGCACATCCCCGAGCAGGGCCTCGAGTTGCCGAACGGTCTCATGGTGCGAGCTGGCCATGCCGGGTGCTCCCTTGTGCCCTGTCGGGTCGGTCGCGGGAGCATATCGACAGCGGGTGATGCGATCGCAGTTTCGAGGGTCGAACCGGGCGTCGAACAGCGTGTCGTGCGCGTTTCAATCGTGCGTCACGCCGCTGGATCTTCGACCCGGAAGCGTCGCATGGTCAGCCGGAGCTGGCCCGCGCGGTCCGCGAGCGAGGCGACGGAGCTGCGCGTCTGGGCCGAGGTTGAGGTCAGCTGCGAGATACCCGCCGCGAGCACGCTCACGGACTCTTCGAGCTGCTGGCAGCTTTCCACCTGGACACCGATCGCGCCCTGGACCCGTGCGCCGACGCCCGAGATAGCGCCGGCATCGGTGTGCATCGCGTTGATCTGCTGGGCCGTCTGGCTGATCGCCTCGACCGCAGCCCGGATCGAGCCTGTCGTCTCCTCGTTGCCCGCGATGACCCGCTCGGTATCCGTCCGGATCGATTCGATCGCGGTCCCGATCTGTGAGGTCGCCTCGGTCGTCCGGTCGGCAAGCTTGCGAACCTCGTCGGCGACAACGGCGAAGCCCCGCCCGTGCTCACCGGCGCGGGCGGCCTCGATCGCGGCATTCAGGGCAAGCAGGTTCGTCTGCGCCGCGATGTCGTCGATCACCTGGATAATCTGCCCGATCTGCTCGGTGTTGCTGCCCAGCGCCGATACCGCTGCGGCTGTGCTCGCGACCCGTTCGGAGAGCGCCTCGATGTCCGATGCGCTCCGGCCCGCGAGCCCGGCGCACTCGGTCGCGGAGCTCTCAGTCCGGCCCACGACTTCCGACATGACGCCGGCCTCTTCGGCCATTTCCTGTGCTTTGGAAGCGATGAGCGATACCGCAGCCGAGACCTGCTGCGCAAGCCGTTCCTGATCAGCGAGCGCCTGTTCGGACTGCTCGGCCGCGAGCGCGAGACCGCCCGATGTTTCGGCCACATCGCCCGCGACACCGTTGATACCGCCGACAATGCCGCTCATCTTGTCTAGGAACGTGTTGAACGACGAGGCCAGTTCGGTCAGCTCGTCGCGCCCGCTCAGCGGCGCCTTGATCGTCAGGTCGCCATCGCCTTCGGCCACCTCGGCGAGACGGTCGCGGACGCCGCGGAGCCTGGAGGTCACAGTCCTCCTGAGATAGAAAGTCATCGCGGAGCCCAGCGCGATCGTCACCCCCAGCCCGGCGAGCTGGATCAACTCGATCAGCCGCTGACGGCGGTCGCTCACGGCCTGCAGCGCGACGGTCGCCGCGTTCATCTCCTTGAGCAGCGGCGTATTTTCCGCGAGCAGCAGAGGCAGGCTCGAAGCGATTGCCTCGGACGGGTTCTCGTCGGCGAGCGCTCCGGCGAGGCTCGCTTCCACGGGGGTCCAGCGCGACATCCCGGCTTCCAATGCCTCACGCGCTGCAGGGTCTGCGATCGCGGCGAGGTGCACTTCGCCGCCGGCTGCGCCACGGGTCGTCCCGCCGAACGACAACGCATCGAGCGTGTCTCGGAAGAGCACGACGGTCCCCGCGAGGCGGTCACGCGTCGCGCCCGCTTCGGCCGGGTCGGCAGCCGATTGCAGCTCCAGCACTTCCTTGGTCATCCGCTGGGTGAGCATCCGCTGACGACCGGCGAGATTGACCGTCAGCCCAGAGGCCCGCTGCTCGCGCAGCACAAGGCTCGTGGTCACCCACGTGCCCGAGGCCACGAGCACAAAGCCGCACGCGAGGGCCGTGATCTTGGTTGCGATCCGCAAGGCAGGTCCTCCCGGTGTTTTCCCGGTGTTCCCTGGGCACCGGCGGCGCTGCGCAAAGCGTCCGCCTCGGGCATCGGCGCAGCGGGACCATCGCTTGACCCGTGCTACGGAACCGACGACGCTTATGCTCAGGCGTACCACCACCCGCGTACGGAGCGAGCACCCATGGTCCACCCCTGGCATGACGTCACCCCCGGCATCGAGGGGCTCGAACTCCCGAGGCACTTCCGCGCGATCGTGGAGATACCCAAGGGATCGAGCAACAAGTACGAGCTCGATAAATCCACCGGCCTGCTCCGGCTCGACCGCGTGCTCAGCTCGGCCGTCTACTACCCGGCCAACTACGGCTTTATCCCGCAGACGCTCGGCGAGGACGACGACCCGCTCGATGTGCTTGTCTTTAGCGCAGAGAAGGTTCCGACGCTGTGCGTCTGCGATGCCCGCGCGATCGGCGTGATGACGATGATCGACGACGGCGAGCCAGATCACAAGATCGTCGCCGTGCTCTGCCACGACCCTGAGTACGCCAGCTACCAGAAGGCCAGCGATTTCCCGCAGCACCGCTTCAAGATGCTCAAGCGGTTCTTCGAGGACTACAAAATGCTGGAGGGCAAGGACGTCGAAGTGGACGAGATCATGCCCGCCGAGGCGGCCGAGGCCATCATCGAGGACGGCCTGACGCGCTACTCCAATGTCCGGCGTACCGGTGGCATCAAGGGCCTGATGAAGTAGGCCCGGCCGCCCATCCCCGCGGGATACAATCCGCCCATGGAGCGGGACATCGCAAGCGTGCTCATCGATGCGGACCGGATCCGCGCCCGAGTGGCCGAGCTCGCGCAGCAGATCGCCCGCGATACCCCGTTTGACCCCGGCGTGGGCGACGACGGATCGCTCGTGCTCATCCCCGTCATGACCGGCGCCATGGTGCTCACGTCCGATCTCGTGAGGCAGATGCCGTTCAAGCTCAGGCTCGAGCTTGTCGCCGTCTCGAGCTACCCGGGCAAATCCATGGCGTCCAAAGGGGCGAAGATCGCGACCGAGCTTCCGGCGGATATCCGTGGCAAGCATGTCGTGGTGATCGACGACATCCTCGACTCCGGGCACACGATCTCGGTGCTGCGGGACCTGATCGCGTCGCACGAGCCGGCGAGCGTCCGCGTCTGTGTGCTGCTCGAGAAGCAGCGGGCGGATGGCCCGGCTGTTGCCTCGGCCGAGTACGTCGGCTTCCGGATACCAGACGAGTTTGTGGTCGGCTACGGGTTGGACTACGACGGGTACTACCGCAACCTGCCCGAGATCGTCACGCTCAAGCCCGAGGCGATCGAGGCGTGAGCACGCCCGGTTCGCGACCGAGCGGCGCAGCATGACCCAGGAAGCCTCCAGCACACTCCCACCGGGCGAAGCCGATCCGCCGCTGCGCGTCGACCTCGGCCGGGGCGAAGAGCCCATATTGGTGCTCAGGCCGCACTGGATCTTCATCCTGCTCGACCGTCCTGCGGTGCTCGCGGCGTCGTTGATCCTGGCCGGCGTGGGCTTGCGCTGGGCCGGCGGCATGCTCGCGGCGGTCCTGTTGGCTGCGCCGGTTCTCTGGCTCGGCTGGCAGCTTCTCGAACGCGCCTCGCGGCGCTACGTGCTGACATCGCACCGCGTGGTCATGGTCGCGGGTGTGCTCCGACAGGCCGTGGTGGATGCACCGCTGGCCAACGTGCGCCAGGTCAGCGTCTTCAGGACGATCCCCGAGCGGGTGCTCGGTCTAGGCACGCTCGCGTTTGCCACAGCCGGGACGGGCGGGCAGGACCTCCGCTGGCGCGTCCTCGCCGATGCCAGGGACCACATGCGTACGGCTCGTGCCGCGATGGACCGGCTGGATGCGGCAGCGCAGGGGCCCGGGCGGTGAGCCGCCCGGTGGTGATCGGGATCGCCGGCGGCATCGGCTCTGGCAAGAGCACGGTGGCGCGTGCGATGGCCGAGGATGGGGCGTTGCTGTACGACGCAGACTCCGCGGTCGTGGATTTGTACCGGGATGCGCGTGTCCTCGACGAGCTTGCGTCGTGGTGGGGGGCCGATGTCGTCCACGAGGGAGGGCTCGACCGGGCCCGAGTTGCCGACATCATCTTCGCCGATCCTGCCCAGCGTGCACGGCTCGAGGGCCTGCTCTTCCCCATGCTGGCCCAGGCCCGCAGCGACTTGTACGACCGTGCCGAGCGCGAGGGTGTGCCCGCAGTCGTGGTCGATGCGCCGCTGCTGTTTGAGGCCGGGCTGGACACCGAGTGTGATGTGGTGGTCTTCGTTGATACTCCCGGGGACGAACGGCTGGTCAGGCTCCGCGGGCGTTCCGGATGGGATGCGGGTGAACTGGACCGCCGGGAACAGGCCCAGCTGCCTCTGGCCGACAAGCGGGCCCGGTCGCGGTATACTCTTGGCGGAGCCGGATCCGTAGCGGATGTTGCGACGCGGGCCCGAGCGCTCCTCCGGCAGATCATCCGGACGCACGCCACGGGCTGAACCCCGGGGCATCCTCCTGCGATGCTGCATCATCTGAATCGGTTGCCGGCTTGTGAGGGGCGGGGCAGCCGACCGCGGGCCTTGTTGATGTTCCGGGCGGTGTGACGCCCGGGCCGCTCCCGCACTCATGCTGTTCCACCCCACCCTCACGAGCCTTTCTCTTCAAAAGCGAGCCGATCCATGGCCAAAGCCACGCAGGCGGAACCCACGCAGGACGCGTCGGCCTCGACGGGCGTCGAGACCCCCAAGACCAGCAAGGCCAGGACGCGCAAAAAGAAGCCGGCCGGCGACGCCGCCGAGAGCAAACCGGCTTCCAAGACCAACTCCAAGACCACTTCCAAGACGGCTTCCAAGGCGGAGCCCAAGCCTGATGCCAAGCCCGATGCCAAGGCGCACTCCAAGGAAGAGTCAAAGCCTGACGCTGCCAAGCGCGAGGCCAAGACCTCCGACGGCAAGTCCGACTCCCGGTCCGAGTCCCGGTCCGAGTCCCGGCCAGAAGGCGGGCCGTCGAACCAGCACGCCAATCAGGCCGAGGGTGGGGGTCCGAACAAGCGCCGGCGGAAGAAGAAGCGTCGCGGCGCCAACATGACACCCCAGTCCGGGGGAGGGGGGCACCACGGGCGTGGCGGCTCGGGTATCCCGAGCCACGTGCTGCCATCGGACGAGGAGCTCGAGGCCGAAGCGCGGGAGCTTGAAAAGGCCATCGCCGCCAAGGGCACGGATATCGACGACTCGATCACGATCACCGATCTCCAGCGGATGGAGCTCGACGAACTCGTGAAGGTTGCGGACAAAGAAGGTCTGGAAGAGGTCCACAACCTGCCCAAGCAGGACCTGATCTTCCGCATCCTCAAGACGCGTGCTGCCAAGCAGGGCCTGATGATCGGCGAGGGCACGCTGGAGGTCATGTCCGACGGCTTCGGCTTCCTGCGGTCGCCCGAGCAGAGCTACCTGCCCGGCCCGGACGACATCTACGTCTCGCCGAGCCAGGTTCGGCGTTTCGGCCTGCGCCGGGGCATGGTCGTTCGCGGCGCCGTCCGCCCGCCCAAGGAGAGCGAGCGGTACTTCGCGCTGCTTCGTGTCGATGAGGTGAACGGGCGGGACCCGAAAGAGATCCACAACCTGGTCAACTTCGAGGACCTGACCCCGTTGCACCCCGAGGAGCGGTTCATCCTCGAGACCTCGCCCGACCGGATCGAGTGCCGGGTGGTCGATCTCGTTGCGCCGCTTGGCAAGGGGCAGCGGGCCCTGATCGTCGCCCCACCGCGGACGGGCAAGACCGTGCTGCTCCAGCAGATGACCAAGGCGATTACCCAGAACAGCCCGGGTGTCAAGATCATCGTGCTGCTCGTCGACGAGCGCCCCGAAGAGGTCACGGACTTCAAGCGGAACACGGCCGACTCGGTCGAGGTCGTTGCGAGCACGTTCGACGAGCAGAGCTCCCGACACGTGCAGGTAGCTGACATCGTCATCGAAAAGGCCAAGCGCATGGTCGAGTTCGGGGATCACGTCGTGATCTTCCTGGACTCGATCACACGCCTCGCGCGGGCGTACAACGCCGAGATCCCGCACTCGGGCAAGATCATGTCCGGCGGCATCGACGCCAACGCGCTCCAGCGGCCGAAGAAGTTCTTCGGTGCCGCACGCGCGATCGAGCACGGCGGGAGCCTGACCATCATCGGCACCGCGCTCGTTGATACTGGTTCCAAGATGGATGAAGTCATCTTCGAGGAGTTCAAGGGCACCGGCAACAGCGAGCTGCACCTGGACCGCCGGCTCGTGGAGAAACGCACCTACCCCGCGATCGATGTCTCGGCCAGCGGCACCCGCCGCGAGGAACTGCTGATGGACCCGAAGGAGCTGGAGCTTGTGTACAAGCTGCGGAAGGTCCTGGCCGACATGAACGTGGTTGAGGCGATGGAACTGCTCAAGAGCCGCCTGGGCAAGAGCAAGTCGAACGCCGAATTCCTGATGTCGATGGCGCTCGGGTGATCCCGAGCCCCGCGGCCGGCGTACGAGGATCGGGCGGGAGTTCGGGCTCGGGGGCCAACGGGCCCGCCGGGGAGTATCCTCGTGGCATGTCTTTGGCTTCCCGCCGACGACTGCCGATGATCCGCCGATGCAGCCTGGCGCTGCTGACGCTGGTTGCCTCGGTCTGGGCGGGCTCGCTGGTAGTCTTCGGCCTGTTGCTCGTCTCGCAGGGAGTCTCGCAGTGGATCAGCACGACGACGGGGCTGGAAGCGGGCGTGTGGCGGTGGCTGGGCGTGGGTCTGATCATGGGCGGGCAGTTCGTGTTCATGTTCATGGTCGCCGACCGGGTCTTCCCGAGAGCCGGCCGAAGGCTGGCGATCTGGTGCCTGGAGCTGACGGTCGTGCTGGTCGGTGGCGTGGCCTGCGCCGGAGCGATCGCTCAGGCGGTGCTGTGATGACGGGCCGGCTCGCGCGATTCGGGCTGGTGCTCGTGCTGCTCGTCAGCGGATCGGCACGCCCGTCGGCCGCACAGACAGCGGGCGACGAGGTGGATGCGGAGCTCCGCTCGATGCTGGGGCGTCAGATCGCGCGCGTCGCGCTGATGGACTACCGGGTGCAGGCCGAGCCGACGCCCGATGATGCGGCCATCGCGGCCGACCTGCTCGCGCTGGCGTCCTCGTACCGGCCCGATGATCCTCACGTGCTGCGTTACCTCATCGAAGCGCGTCGGGCGGCAGGCGATGAGGACGGCGTGATGGCTGCGACGCGCCGGCTGCTGACGATCGACCCGGATGACGAGATTGCCATGCTGCGGCTGCTCGCGTGGCAGATCAGCAGGCGGCAGACCGTTGAGCAGCGCCTGGCTGCGTACGCGTTCCTGATCGATGGCGACGGGGCCCGCGAGCTGGCCGACAATCCCGCCGTCATCAGCCGGCTCGCCCTCGACGCGGCTCTGCTCCATCGCGAGCGGGGCGAGACCAGGGCGTTCCTCGAACGGCTCGATCAGGCCGCGAGCCTCGATTCAACGCACAAAGAAGCGGCAACACTGGTCGCGACCTACTACGCCGAGCACAGCGATGATCCCATCGGCCTGCTCGAACTGACCATCAACGTGCTGCTGGCCGACCCGGTTGACCCGAACGTGCACTTCTCCATCGCCGATCAGCTGACCCGGCTCGGCGCGTATCAGGCCGCGGCACGGTTCCACGAGAACGGCCGGTTTCTTGCGTCGACCTTCGGCGAATCGGACACGCCGAGCCTGGTCACCGAATCCACCGGCTTGGCGTGGCACGTGCTCGGGCCCGAGTTGCTGCTGGAGTTCCTCGAGGGCCAGCTCGCCGGCCAGCGCCGGGCTGTCGAAGATGCCATCCGCCGGCGGACTGAGCTCAACGAGCCCATCAACGACCTGCCGGATCCGAGCGAGATCCTGCTGACGCTCGAGCGAGAGCGTTACCGGCTCTATGCGGCTGTCGCCACGGGCAACCGGGTCTCTGCTGAGCGTTCGATCGCCGATATGGACGCCACCGTCCTGCCGATCCTCGATGCGCTCGCACAGCGGCTGACGGAGGTTCCGACCGACGACCAGGCCACGCGTATCGCCCTGATTCAGCGGGCGGTGCAGTACGCCGCGGACCCGCTTCTCGCGAGGCTGCTCGCCGATGTCGGCATCGAACAGGCCCGACGGCAGATCGCGCAGCTTGAGCAGGCGTATGGCGGCAGGGTCGGCGACCAGTTCGGGATCGTCAAGGCGTTTGAGCTTCTCAGGACAGGTGACGCCGAATCGGCGGCCGCAGCGTTCGAGCCTTTCGCCGACAAGACGCTTCTGGGCGCCATCGGTGCCGGGCTGACAGCGGAGCAAATCGGTGATCCGGATCGTGCGGCATCGCTGTACAAGCGGGCCGGCGAGTTCGCGCCGCGTTCACCCGGCGGCGCATTCGCCCGGACACGCTGGGAGGCGGTGACCGGGCAGGTATGGTCGGTGGGCGAACTCGGCGGACAGGCGGAGGCGGTAGCGGCTGCTGTCCCGCCGTGGATAGACACGGTCGCGCGCCGCCCCGATGCCATCATCCGGCTGGATGCCTCGCTCGAGCAGACCCGCATCGCTGCATTCGACGAGCCACGCATCATGATCGAGATCCGCAGCCTGCTGCCGACCCCCGTCGCGATGGGCGGGGACCGCCCGGTCAGCACACGGTTTGCCCTGTCGCCCTCGCTGGATGTGGCATCGTTCTCGCTGTCGAGTTCCGTGACGCCCGAGGTTGTCGATATCCATCGCAAGCTGCGGCTGGAACCCGGCGAGATCCACGTGGCGGAGGTCTGGCCGGACGCGGGCTACATCGGCTGGCTCGCGGAACTCAAAGCAGGCCACCGTCTCCGCGGGCGTTTTCACGCCCTCCAGGGGTTCATCTCCGGCGCTGGCAGGCCTTTCAACGCTGGCCCGCTCTCGAAGAGCGCTGAGACCGAGCTGCTGGTACGCGTGCCCGAGGCCGATGTCAGGCTCAGCAGCGAGGAGATGATCCGGGTCGCCGAGGTCTCCGACGAGTCGCGGGTGCTCCGCCTGCTGCCGGCCATGCGAGCCGCGCTGATCGATGTCGACCGCCCGGGGGGGCCGATGAGCGATTCGGACGCCGAAGCGCTGGCTCGCTCGCTGGCGGGCCGGTACGCGAGCGGGTCGCGCACGCTCCGAGCGGGCATGCTGACGATCCTGCCCCAAGCACACGTCCGTCCGTCGCTGGCTGCCCTTGATGAGGCGGCCGCGGCTGAGACAGACCCGCAACTCGTGCGGCTGCTGCTGATCACACGGGCAACCGATGCCGCATCTGCCACGGTCGGCCGCGCCGCCGCTTCGGACGATGCTGGTTTGGCGGCGTTCGCGGCGCAGCTCCGGGCTCGTCTTGCGGGCGATTCGCCGAGGGGGTATCAGAACTTGCCGATTCCCTCGAGCCACTTGCCTGATGAAATCCAGAGCGGCGGCTCGGACGTGCCGTGATGCGGACCCGCGCGCTGCTGATGCGGCGGTGGCGGAGCATCGTCGGCTTTCTTGTTGGCGTGCTGCTTGTTGTGGCCGCGGCATTGGTGCTCGCGCAGAACCACGATTCGTTCGTCGAGTCGCTCCGTGCGGTGGCGGCCAGCCCACCCTGGCTCATCGCGATCATGCTCGTGCTGCCGGTGGGCAACGCGTTGATAGTCTCGTGGTCGTTCCAGACGCTCATGCGGCGGTTCGGCAGCGTGCCGTTCGCCGACATGTTCTGGCTGATCTGCTCGGCGTGGCTCCTGAACTATCTCCCGATGCGGCCGGGCCTCGTCGGACGCCTTGCGTACCACAAGGCTGTGCACCGTGTGGCGATCAAGGATTCCGTAGCGGTCTCGGTAGCGTTGGCACTGATGACGGGTCTGGCTGCGGCACACCTGCTGCTCTGCTGGCTGGCATTCATGCCCGGCGCGACGCTTGGTGTGGCGACGCTGGTTGTCACCACGGTGGGCGTCTTCGTGATCGCGAACATCGCGGCCGACCGCAGCCCCGCGGGGCGCGTCCCGCGGTCGGCGCTGCGCGCGTCGCTGGTGCTCCGCTATGTCGACTTAGCGATCTGGGCTGCGCGGATGTGGGTCGCGTTCGAGATGATCGGCCACCCGATCCCGGTCATGGTCAGCGTGCTGCTGGCTGCGGCGATCCAGCTGGCCTACCTCTTCCCGCTGACGGGTTCGGGGCTGGGCGTCGCTGAGTGGTCGATCGGGCTGGTCGCGGTATGGGCGGTCGGCACCGGTCTCGAAGGGGGCCTTGACACCTCTCACGGCATCACCGCCACGCTGATCAGCCGCTCGGCGGAACTGGTCTCAGCCGTGCCGCTGGGCCTTGTCGCCGCGGGTGTGCTCGCCCGCCACCGGATCCGGGCCGCACGCACCAGGCGCCTCCAGAACGCCTCAGATCCGTCTCCAAGCCCGGAGGAACCCGGTTCTGGCCCCGAGCAGGCCGATTCCGTTCCACCGCCCGGGTGATCCGGCCGATGGCCAGATGCGTATCGGAGGACGAGGCACGGATGCTCAGCCGGATCGAACAAGACCACCAGCGCTTCCGCCAGATCGTCCGCGGCAAGATCCGCGGCGACCTCCGCCGATTCCTCAGCCGCGACGAGCTGATCGGGCGCGAAGGCGACCGGTATGTCTCGATCCCCGTCCATGACCTCGACCTTCCGACGTTCCGCTACGGCGACAACAGCGGCGGGGTCGGCATGGGCGAGGGCGAGGAAGGCGACTCTGTCGGCCAGCAGGGCGGCGATCCGAATCAGGGCGGCGAAGAGGAAGGCAAGCACATCACCGAGGTGGATGTGACGCTCGAAGAGCTCGCCGAGATCCTCGCCGATGAGCTGGAGCTGCCTCGGATCGCGCCCAAGGGCGAGCACCGGATCACATCCGTGCGCGACAAGTATTCGGGCATCCGCCAGACAGGGCCCGCCTCGCTGCGGCACTTCAAGCGCACGTACCGGGAAGCGCTCAAGCGGCAGGTCGTCTCTGGCCTGTACGACGAGGCGAACCCGGTCATCGTGCCGATCAAGCGCGACCTGCGTTTCCGGAGCTGGAACGAGGTCAAAAAGCCGCAGTCGAACGCGGCGATCATCGCCATGATGGATGTCTCGGGCAGCATGGGCGAGGAGCAGAAGGAGCTGGTGCGGCTTCAGGCGTTCTGGATCGATACCTGGCTGCGAACGAATTACGAAGGCGTCGAGACGCGGTACATCGTGCACGATGTGCGCGCGGGCGAGGTCGATAAGAAGACCTTTTACTCGATGCGCGAGGACGGCGGAACGCGGATCAGCTCCGCGTACGCCTGCTGCAAGGAGATCCTCGAACGCGACTACGACCCGGCCGACTGGAACGTCTATCTGTTCCACTTTTCCGACGGCGACAACTCGAGCGAAACGGACAACAAGCTCTGCATGTCGCTCATCGAGGACGACCTGCTGCCTCGATCGAACATGTTTGGGTACTGCCAAGTCGTCTCCGCGTACGGATCGGGCAACTTCATCAACGTGCTCGGCGAGCGGTTCCCCGATGGTGCCCCCGACGAGCACGGGCCGAGGCTGATCAGCGCCCGGCTGGCTGATAAGTCGGCGATCTACGACGCCATGCGGACGCTCTTCAAGCAGGGCCGCTAGGCTGAGGGCTGACTCGGCCGCGGCCGCATCCGTCGCGTCGTTTCTGCCGGAGTCCTGCCAGCAGCCACATCGGAGTCTCTACGCCGTGTTCCTGTTCGTGATCTATGCACTGGCCGTCTGGTTCGCCGCGTTCCGGTGGCGCCGCCAGATCCTCGGTCTTGGCGCGGTGATCGGCGGGGTGCTGCTGCTTGAGCTGTTCAACGTCGTACACGGCAGGATCGCTTCGTACTGGCACTATGGCGATCTGCTGGTCGTCTTCCGTGTGGTCATGTACCCGTACATGGTGCTGGTCGCGATGGTCGGGATCTATCTCGCGCTGCTCCCGAAGGAACTCAACCGGTCGGAGCATGCCTGCCGGGCCTGCTTCTACGACCTCGGGGCTCTTGTCGACGAGATGGATGACCACACGCCGTGCCCCGAGTGCGGCACCACGATCGCCGAAGCCAGCACACGCAAGGGCCGTCGGGACGCCAGGCGTCGGGCCCGCGCCCGAGCGCGCGTAGCCGCCGGCCCCTTACCCGCGGAGCACGCGGACGCACACCCCGAGCGCCAGCACGCCGATCGGCAGCCCGGCCATCACCAGCCAGCGTAGAAGCCGGAGGCGTTCGGGCTCGATCGGCTGGACGATGGGCGTCGAGGCGGCGGCTGCCGCGGGCAAGATCGCGCGGTCTTCGCCGGCGAGCCAGTCGACGGCGCCCAAGAAGAGCTCGGCGTTGCCCGGGCTTGTTTGAACGATCCGGCCATCGACGACCGCCGGCCGGTCCGCCGCCTGATCGAACAGCCAGAGGTGCGAGCCGACGACAACCGCTCGTGCGCCGGAATCCCGCTGGACGCTCCACGCGACCGCGCCCTCGCCGAGCGCCGCGTCGCGCGTGCCGCCGGGCTCTGGCTTCCGGGTGAGCAGCGGACGGCTGGCCGCCTCGGTGACCCAGTAGCCGAGCCACTCGCCCTCGCGCCAGGCGTCCTGCGGATCCAGGCGGAGGATCGGCTTGGCACGAGCTGTCCGATCGGCTCCGTCTGCCCGCTCGATGACGCTCGGCCAGGGAAGCAGCAGCGGTACACCGGCGATGGCTGCGCTCAGGGGCGAGGCATCGCCTTCCGGCGAACCGCTCGGCTGCAACAGGCTGTGCTCCCAGGCCACGAGGCGGTCCTCACCCCTGCGGAACGCCCGCAGCACGGGCCGGCCGGTATCGGCCCGCAGACCCAGCGGCCCGAGCACTTCAGCGAGCGGGTCGGCTTCTCCCAGGCCGGGCAGCGTGGACGGCGCGAGGTTGAGCAGGACAGGCTCGCCGCGATCGAGGAGCGACGAGACAACCGCGGCCGTGCGCTCGACACGCTGTGCGCCCTGTGCGCCCGACGCATCGACCCCGATGACGACGAAGACGACCGGGCGGCCGTCGGCACGCGCCGCTGCTGTCGCGGCGGGCTCCTCCGGGCTGAGCAGGATGGGCCACTCGATCCAGTCGGCCCCGCGCAGCGTTGAGCGGGAGCGCAGTGCATCGAACAGCCCATCGCCCTGAAGGATGCGGCGCGGGCTGGCGTGCGTCACGACGACCATGGGGCTCGGGCGTCCAGCCATGAGTGCGACGGCATTGGTCACAAGCGTTTCGACCCGCCGGCCTACGTCCGGCGTTGGCGCGCCGGGCGCTGCGGGCGTGAAGACATCGTCGATCCGGACTGCCTGCACACCCGCCGAACCGAGGATCAGCAGCGCTTCAGACTGCTCGAGCGCACCCAGCGCCCGGACCGATGCTGGCAGCACGGCCGCCTCTACCGCAGCCAAGAGGCTCGCGAGCGTCTCGTCGAGGGTGCTCAGCGTCGAGCGCGCCGGCGATAGTCTGGCTCTGGCCTCATCCTGGGCGGCCTCGCTGCGCTGTGAGAGGTCGGTCGCCGCGGTCTGGACGACGGTTCGCAGAGCGGTGAGGCTCTCGGTCAGCAGACGCCTGGCGGCTGGCAGGTCGGGGGCGGCTTGCTCGGCGAGCCTGCGGTCGAGCATGGTGGCACCGGCAGCGGTCATGGCGGGGATCTGGTCGGCGGCGGCTCTCAGCCGCGAGGCGTGCAGCGCCAGACGCTCGGCGAGGTCCGGGTCCGCTGCGCCGCGGGCGGCATCGAGGGCCGAGGCGGTTCGGATCATGGCTTCGCCGGCGAGGCCGGTCGCATCGAACGCTTCGGTGAACCGCTGCCGCGCCGCGGCGACCGTGCCGGCATCGCGGGTGAGCAGGCGCGCGACAAGA
>JBCCZQ010000065.1:0-17252 GCA_039187315.1 Planctomycetota bacterium
CGAGCAGCGGTGTCAGGCTTCGGCTGGGGTCGAGCGCATCCCAGAGCTCGAGCATCTCGTTGTGGGCTGCGGTGCTATCGCCCGCGGTGGTGTGGTCCGTGATGCGCCGCAGCGTATCGATCTCGTCGACGAGGAGGGTGGTCAGGCGGACGGTGCGGTCTTCGGCGAGTCGGCGGGCCCGGCCGGCGGCCTGCTCGTCGAGATCAAGCAGCTCGATGACCGCGATCTCGGGGCGGTTCTCGAGCCTGACGAAGCCCGCGGTCATCGACTCGTTCACCAGCGAACGTGTCTCGCCCGGCTGCACCTCGGGTCCGGCAAGCGGGGCTTGATCTTGTGCGATCGTGCGGCCCACAAGCAGGGCGGCGGCCAGGGCGGTTCTCAAATAGGGTCGCATGACACGAGTGTACCGAGGGTGTCGAAAGCCCGGCATTCTCGTTCGATTTTTGTGAGGTTTAGCAGTGCGCGCGATCGGCCGATGGCTCTGCTGAGAGGCTGCTGGCGCTGCGGACGAGGGACGGCATGAGCGTACTGAGCCAGATCAAGGACGGCCGGGAGGCCTGGGCGGAGTTCTTCGCCGGTGTCACGGGTGTCTTTGAGTCCAACGAGTCGTCGTGGCCGTTGGTGGTCGCGGTCGTCGCGGTGGTGCTCGTGATGTGGCTGAACGTGTGCTTTGCGCGCTGGCTGGTGCGTCGGTTCTGGCCCGATCGAAGCGGGGTGTCGCCGCGCGGGGGCCGGAGGCGGTACCGTCGGACTCGATCGGCCGGGTGATCCGGCGTGGCGATTCGGTCCGTCGAGAGGCCTTGTTGCGGACATCGGAGACGAGATGAGCGCGATGCACTGGGTGCTTGTGGCGTGCGCGGTGGTGACCGGGATGGTGATCCCGTTGCAGCCGGGCATCAACGCGGAACTGGGAAGGCACGCCGGCAGCCCGTATGTCGCTGGCTTCGTCAGCTTCTTGGGCGGTACGCTGGTCCTTGCGTGCGCGATGGTGATCGTGCGCCAGCCCGACGCGGTCTCGGTGCGCTCGTGGGTCGGGGCCGCGCCGTGGTGGGCGTACCTCGGCGGCGTGATCGGCGCGACGTTCGTGACGGTGTCGCTGGTGCTGGCGCCGCGGCTGGGCGCAGCGACACTCGTGGCTGGGATCGTGACCGGGCAGCTCATCGGTTCGATCGTGATCGACCACTACGGATGGGTCGGTTTCGCGAAGCAGCCCGTGACCTGGCCGCGTGCGCTCGGCGTCGCGCTGCTGATCACCGGGGTGCTGGTGATGCAATTGGGGCGCGGAGAGGCATCTAGCTCGAAACATCGTCACAATACGGTAGTAGTAGATGACTGAGCCCGGAGTCGAATGCTCCGATTAGTGCGGCTGAGTATGGAACAGGTCAACGTTGCCATTAGGTAGCTTGCCCTTACATTTCCAGCAGGCCGGTGGCGTTACCCCGTGGAATCCTTGAGGAATCGGGGCCTTGCAATGCGGGCACGTTGTCGCAGTTCTGGTTTCGTCAGAGCCGCACTCTGGGCAGTAGACCTTACCACCACCATCGGTCATGGCTTCGAGTTCTCGGATAGACACCGAGAATTCATGTGGCTCGGCATTGTGCAGGCAGATAAACAGCGCATCTCTATCCGCATCGTCGGTGCGTGAGAAGTGCAAGAGAAGCATCAGAGCCGCTGCAACGATCATCAGAGCGGCGACAGAGAGTTTCAGCGTGTCGGATTTAATTGCGAGCTTGCCTCTACCAGTCGAGACAGAATCCATCTTTGCGTCAATTGCCGAAATCAGGGGAATGGATTCGGTGTTGGTGGATCCGTCGGGTCGGATTCCAGAGCGGCTTCTGTTTCTGGAAGGCCGGTATTGTTCCATCTTCGTATACGCGCTTCCGCGCTTGGATCACCCGCAAAGAACTGGTCGGCGGTCGCAGTGCTTCCCAGTTCATCGTCGGTGTTGAGCACATAGTCCTCGACCCTTAGCGCTTCCGAGTGCCCATCAACGAAGCCAAAATTCGCCTTGTCCGTGCCGTACGCGCCGGGCCAGAAGTCGGACTTGCCATCGCGAGGGGAGATCCACGGGTCGTCTCGGAGATTCACGAATGAGTCTGCGACTGCAATCATGTTCGTCGGATCTTGAATGTTGCTCAGCAGGCGTCCCTGCTGCGCCCGGGCCTCGGCAGCAAAGTTGCTATCAAAAGCCCGCTGGGGCCAAGCATGTTCCCCGAGACCAAGGTTCCGACCATCGGGATACCTGTTATCTGTTCGGGCGCCGACGACTCGTGCTACACCACTTTCGTTGTAGCCGATACTGAACTGAGTCATGGCCTCAGTCTCTTTGTCGAGGATCTGGGTGACCCCTCCGACGATCGGAATCTCGTTTTCGACATAGCCGAATTCGAGGGGACGGTTCGTGTTGAGCGGATCAATAGCAAACTGGCTCGATTCGTCCTGATTAAACTCCCACAAGACGTCAAAGTCTCGGCCGGCTGCTGGGTTGATTACAGCCTCCATGAAACCGGAGTCGATGCCGCCGAGTGCGTCGCGGATCTGTGTCGGCCAAGTGAAGGCCCAGCCGCTATTCGCGGTTGGGCTCGAGCCTACGCTGAATGCCGTGTGGCCGGCCGGCAGCCTGTCGTCACGATCCACTGCGTGGACGTTAATACCCTGAACAATAGTGCGGATATTGGATGCGCCCAGGAGCTTCTGCGCCCGGATGCGGGCCGAGCCGAGGGCCGGAAGCAGGATGCCGATCAGAAGTGCGATGATGGCTATGACAACAAGGAGCTCGATGAGCGTAAAGGCCCGTTTCCTGGTCATGTTTGCTATCTCGTGCAGAGAGTTGGAATCAACTCAGGGGTGAGCAGTGTGCCTGTCGGAGAGGATTGTATACAGACCGACAGAGCTATCGGCAAAGCGTACAATAGATCTCCGTGCAAGTATTCCGACGAGTTGCAATCAGCGGGCGGATTTTGCGGGGAATATGCTCTTAGGCTTGACTGTTTGGTCAAAAAGTCGGCATTGCCTGACTCGGCCACGGATCGCAGCCTGATAAGCGATCTTTTGGTAGGTTTTGATACGGCTATGCTTCGCCGTACATGGCGGAGCGTACCGACACGGAAGGGAACGGAACGATGGGCGCAAACACGATGCACGTGACCGACGAGACTTTTGAGAGCGAGGTTCTCTCGAGCGATGTGCCGGTGCTGGTGGATTTCTGGGCGGAGTGGTGCGGGCCCTGCAAGGCGCTCGGCCCAACGATCGACGAGATCGCGGATGACTTCGCCGGCCGGGCGAAGGTGGCGAAGGTCGATATCGACAAGGCCCAGGAGCTGGCGATGAAGTACAGGATCCAGTCGATTCCGACCGTCGCGATCTTCAAGGGTGGCGAGGTGATCGACATGCGCGTCGGTCTGTCGAGCAAGGAAGACCTGAGCGATCGCTTGGAGAAGGCCGTGGGCTGAGGCTCTCAGGCCGGTGACGCTTCTGAAGATCGATCGGCGGCGTTCCGTTGGTACGCCGCCGATTTTATGCGCAGCCGTGATAGGCTGCGCCGATGTTCGCGTGGGGCTTCATGGGCTTGTTTGTGTGCAGCGGGATCGTGCCCGCTCTGGCGGTTGTCGTGCTGAGCGTTTCTGCGCTGGTGCGGAGCCTGGGCTCGGGCAAGGTCAGGGCGCCAAGCTGTGGTTGGTGCGGCTACGAGGTCACGGATGTGCCGGGCCTTGCATGCCCGGAGTGCGGGCGTGACTTCCGGACGGTCGGCATCGTCACGCGTTCGATCGTGGGGGCGCACCGCGGCTCGATGCTGCAGGCGCAGCTTGCGTGGCTGATCCTGATGGGTCTGGTCGGTTTCATCGTGTGGTACGCCTGGGTGATGCTGACGGTGTTTTCGGCTGGCTGGGGCGGGGCGGCTTGGAACCAGCCGGTAGCGGTGGTCGGGACGATCACGCCGCCGACGAGTGTGACGCATAGCGATATAGAAGTAGACGTGACCTCGCCAGGATTGAGCCAGCCGACGACGCTGGTGCTGATCGCATCGGATGGTGATGGCGAGGTGCATGAACTGACACTGACCGGGGATTACGACCCGGTGTCGTCGGTGCTGGTTTCGGGCGGCGTCGAGGTGTCGAGCCGCGCGACGGTGACGACGACGGCTGCGCTGACGGAGTGGTTCGATGCGGTGGGCATCGACGACACGACCGACCCCCAAGGTGCATCGCGGTCGGACCTGACGTCCTTCGCCACGACGGGGCTGCAGTCGCCTGCTATGTCGGACCAGTCATATTCGATGGGGTCATCGTCGCTCACGGCAACATCGGCGATGGGCACATGGTCAGCGCAGCCCGGCGGTGCGGCTGGGTTCGGCACCGGAGCGACGGGGGTGACGGCGTGGCTCGGGCCGGTGCTCATGCTGTCCCTGGTTGGGGTGTGGATCGTGGGCGTGGTGCTGATCGTCCGGCGTCGGCGTTCGCTGCTTCGCCTTGTGTAGCGGGGTTCGCTTGGCGCACAAAAAGAAGGCGTGACTCGGGCGTCCTTGCCGTCGTCACGCCTTCGCTGGGCATCCGGCCGCGTCCGTGCGTTGGTTGCCTCGTTCGTTGGTTGGTAGCGGCTGCGTCCGTGCGGCCGATTGCGTTGCTTTGACGTGGTGGTCGCCGCTTCCTTGCGGGGCCGGTCTGTGTATCAGGCTTCGACCCGGGCGAAACGTGCGGGGTCGGTCCCGTGCGGTCGCCGGAGCCTGGGGTTCACTGGGACGAAGTCCTGGCGATCAGGGTGGGCAGTTCGTTGAATCGCTTCTGCTCGTCGTCCAGCCACCTGGTCCGGTCGCGGATCTCGAGCATCGAGCCCGCGCCGATGACGACGACTTCCGAGCCAATCGCGGCCAGGTCGAGGTGCTTCTGCGGGACGCGGATCCGGCCGGCCGAGTCGGGCTCGATCCTCTCGGCGCTGGCGAAGATCGATCGCCTGAGCGCGGCCTGGTCCTCGGAGAGTGTCAGCGAGTCTGTCCATGCGCTGGCGAGCTCCTGAAAAGTGGCTTCGGTGTAGATCCGGATGGAGCCGTCGGGCCACGGAAGGGTGATCCAGGCCGGGCTGTCGTTGGCGTTGTCGTGGTCTTTGCGTTGTGACCGATAGCGGCTAGGGATAGACAGCCGGCCCTTGGCGTCGATGTTGAGTTCGGTTGAGCCGGTGAAGAACATGGGGCCTGTGTCCGGTTCCTTGGCACGCAGCAACTGGGCATGCGCGGGATACTGGCACACTTCGACCCACATCGCAACTCAATGTGGTCGAAAAAGAGGTTTTGTGGATGACTTTCTCGCGCAGGTGATGCGCAATGCCTGTATCCGGACGTGGTATATTGGATTTTGTTTGGTTTCTTGAGGAGAGAGTCCACGCCGATGTGTGGATTTGGGGTAGGTTGTGCGCAGGCGTTGGTCCTGGTGCAGTTTCGTCGCTGGTTTCGGAGTTGAGCGATGTCGGTGCAGTCGGGGGTGGATCAGGTTGCAGCGGTGCTCGAGCGAGTGCCGTGGACGCTCTGGGTGATGACCTCGTCGCACGACGGTCAGCGTGCGGGCTCGCTGGTTCGTTGGGTGCAGCGGTGCTCGGACGAGCCGGTGCTGATGAGCGTGTCGATGAAGAAGTGCCACTCGCTGGAGCCGCTGATCCGCGACAGTCGTGGGTTTGCGCTGAACCTGGTCAGCGAGACGGATCGGCTTCTGCACCGGACGTTCGACGGCCATCGCGCGCCCGATGAGGTGTCCGATGTGTTCGATTCGCTCGCGGTGGATACATGGCGCACGGGTTCGCCGGTGCTCCGCCGGGCGTTGGCGGCGTTGGACTGCGAGGTCGTTCGGCACCTGGATCTCGAGTCGGACTGCGAGCTTTTCATCGGGCAGGTAGTCGAGGCGCGTGTGCTCAACGTCGAGTAGGTTGGTCTCGGTGGCTTAGACCCGCACGAGCGCTCGCGCGTGACGGCGGATGCCCTCACGGAAAGCGGCCGGTTCGAAGCGCTCGGCGTGCTCACGGCAGACGAGCGCACGGTGCTTCGGGCATCGGTCGATCGCGGCGAGCATGCTTTCGACGGTCTGCGTGGGGAACAGCGCACCCGTCACGCCGTCTGTGACGGTATCGCGTGCGCCGCCGGCGTCGTAGGCGACAACGGGCATGCCGCAGGCGAGCGCTTCGGGTGCGGTGATGCCGAAGTCTTCCTGCTGCGGATAGATCAGCATGGCGGCGCGCCGGTAGTGGTCGCGGAGCTGTGCGTCGGTCGCGTCGTGGACGAAAGTGACCGTGGAGCCTGCGATGGAGCGGAGTTGCTGGCGCCCGGGGCCGTCGCCAACGACGGTCAGCGGGTGGCTTGCCTCGTTCGCAGCCCGAATAGCGAGGTCGAAGCGTTTGTAGGGGACGAGTGCGCCGACGACGAGCCAGTGGTGGCCGCGGGGCACGCGGCCCTCGCCTTCGGGTGAGGGCGTGAAGAAGCCGGTGCGGACGGGCGGGTGGAGGACATCGGCCTTGCGTTTGTAGCAGCGGCGGATCTGCTCGGCGGTGTGGGCGCTGTTGGCGAGGAAGCTTGTGACGCGTTTGGCGGTCGCGCGGTCCCAGGCTCTGTAGAAAGGCCTGATCATCGCGAGCGGGAGGGCGGCGGGGCCGTAGGTATGCGTCTGCGACCAGATGTACCGCGCGGGCGTGTGGCAGTAGCACAGGTGCGGCACGCCGGCCGGCGGGCGGATGGCCTTGATCGCGGCAGAGTGGCTGGAGATGACCAGGTCGATCGGCCGCTGGGCGTGCATGCGAGCCAGACGACGCGAGAGCTCAGCCACTGCAAGGGGGTAGAGCGGGAGCAGGTGCCGGCGCGCCGATGCTGAGAGGCCGAGCGGAAGGCGGTTCAGGCGGCTTGCGTGCCGCGGAGTGTCGTCGATCCGGCGTGCGATGGGCTCGCCCGTATCGAACATCGTCAGGATGCCTGCGATGTCGTACTCGCCCGTGAGCGCGTCGATGATGGCTTCGAGGACGTGCTCGCCGCCCCGGCGCGCGACGAGCCAGTCGTGCGCGAGGGCGATGCGCGGCTTGCGAGGCGGTTGAGGCACGGGGTAGTAAAGGGCAGTGGGGAGTGGGCAGTGGGCAATGGGTGGTTGGGGAAAGGTGGGTGGGAATGGTGGCGTCGGGACGGGTTTGGCCGATGATGGGGGTATGTGGCGATTGATTGTTGTCGGCGGGGTTGTGGCGGGTGTGGTTATTGGCGTCGGGGCTACTGCCCAGCAATCGCTCCCGCCCGACTACGGCTTCGACTTCGTCACGATCGGGGATGTAGGAAACGTGGCCTACGAGGGTCTTCTTGGCGGCGGCAGAATCACAAGCGCCGGCTCCGTCAACTACGAATACCGCATGGCTCGCACGGAGCTGCGTACGTCGCAGTTCGTCGAGTTCATGAATGTGTTGGGCGAGCTTGCGCCGCAGACGGCGCTCAACTCGATCCCCAGCGGCTGGGGCGCGATCACGCAGTTCAACCCCGACAACACGGTGCGTTTCGAGCTCGATACCCTGCTGCCCAACGCGGGCGACATCGGTGTCTACGGCATCAGCTGGCGGCTCGCCGCGAGCTATGCCAACTGGCTGCACAACGACAAGGAACGCTCGCTCGATGCGCTCAACAGCGGCGCGTACGACCGCTCGACGTTCTTCACCGATCCGGACAGCCCGCCGAATCTGCTGGACCAGACGACGCGCAGCCCGGACGCGCGGTACTGGATCCCGAGCTTGGATGAATGGCTCAAGGCCGCACACTACGACCCGAACAAGAACGGCCGGGGCGATGGCGGCTGGTGGCAGTACCCCAATGGGAGCGATGAGCCGCTGCAAGCGGGCCTGCCCGGCGAGCCCGGAGCGGAGACCTCGTACCAGCTCGATGTGGACAACTTCAACGAGCTGACGATCCCGGTCGGCGCGTACCCGGAGACCCAGAGCCCGTGGGGTCTGCTCGATGTCTCAGGCGGTGCGCCCGAATGGACCGAGACGTGGTTGCCGTTCAATAGCCAATTCACGCAGGTCGATCGCATTTGGACTGGATCTCTCGCTGGACCAAACCCGTTCATTGGTAGCGGTAGCAATCAGGATGAGATCTGGCGCATTGGAGCAGAGCCGCCCAACATTTCGGGAGGTCGGGTTGGACTTCGGATCGCTTCGGCGATCCCGAGCCCGGGCAGCGCGGTGCTGCTCGGGATGGTGGTGGCCGCCGGCGGAGCCTGGCCGCGGCGTCGCCAATGATCTTGGCATGAGTGAGCGACAGGCCTGGGCGGCGAATCGGTTGGGGCTGGACTACCGGGCGGAGGCGGCGCGGCTGGGGCCGCCGACGGTGCCGATCGTGGATGTCCACGTGCATCTGAACGGCCGGGGGGCTGCGGCGATCTACGACGAGGCGGCGACGCTGTTCGGCGTGCGGCGGTCGTACACGCAGAGCCAGCGTGCGACCGCGCATGATGTCCGGGACGTTCTGGGTGAACGGGTGCGGTTCATCGCGACACCGGACTACATGGCCGAGGACAAGGCGCATGCGTTCACAGATGGCTTCCTCGAGTCGATGCGGTGGTGGCACGGCGAGTTCGGGGCTCGGATGGTCAAGTTCTGGGTGGCGCCGCGGCTGAAGGACTTTGCTGGCGAAGCGTTTGAGGGGATCAAGCTCGACGGCGTATGGAAGCGCAAGGCCGCGGAGCTCGCGCGGGAGCTGGGCATGATGCTGATGACGCACGTGGCGGACCCGGATACGTGGTTCCAGACGGCGTACGCGGACAGCTCGTTCTACGGGACGAAGCGGGACCAGTACGCGCCGCTCGAGCGGATGCTCTCGGACTACAGCGATGTCCCGTGGCTCGCGGCGCACATGGCTGGGTCGCCGGAGGATCTGGACTTTCTCGATGGGCTTTTGGAGCGCCACGCGAACCTGCACCTGGACACGAGCGCGACGAAGTGGCAGGTGCGCGAGCTGAGCAAGCACGAGCCGGAGCGGCTGCGGGCGTTCTTCGAGCGGTGGCGAGGACGCGTGCTGTTCGGGACGGACATCGTGACGCAGGAGGCGCACTTGTCTGTGACGGACGATGTGGGTTTTTCATCGACGCAGGCGACGAACGCGGAGGAGGCGTTCGAGCTCTACGCCAGCCGATTCTGGGCGATGCGGCAGCTGATCGAGGGGAGCTACAACGGCGAAAGCCCGATCGCGGATCCTGACCTGATGAAGGTGCAGCCGGAGACGCACGACGCGATGAGCGCGCCGCGGCTGCGGGGGATGGGGCTGGCTGGGCCCGCGCTCGAGGCGGTGTACGCCGGTGCGTGCGAGGATCTGGTGGAGCGGTGGTACGTGTGCCACTGACCTTCGGGTCTGTGGAGTTTCCGCACAGTCAATGCACTGAATTGAAGGAACAAGGCACGGCTACCGGATGGTCCGCGCGGCCTCGTTCATGCGGCGGGCGATGGCGCTGGCGAGGGCGTCATCCTGCCGGAGTTCGAGGCTGGTGCGGAGGCGGGCGGCGCCCAGGGCGTCGTTGAAGTTGTCGCTGGCGGCGTCGAGGACCAGGGTGCCCGCGGCGATCGAGCCGGAGAACTTGCCGGAGGCGGCGGAGTTGCCGGGCAGGAGAAAGCCCCCGCCGGCGTAGAGGCCGGTGGCACCGTCGGGGGCGAGGACGATGTGGCGGATCGAGGCGTTGGAGGCGTTGGGGTCGATAGGGGTCCGGCCGGGCTGTGGGCGTAGGAACATGTGGATGTGGGTGATCTGGCCGATGGGGCGCTGGGATCCATCGGCCCAGGGCTCGCGGAGGCGGTCGGTGGGGATGTCGGAAAGATAGATGTGGACGGTGTTCTCGTCCTCATATGTATAGGTGGCCGTGGAGATGCTGGGCCTGAGCGTGGCCGAGGCGTCGGTGGCGGTGATCGACAGGCGAGCGTGCGGGCCGCAGGCGGTGAGGAGGAGTACGAAGAGGCCGGCGAGGGCGACGGTCGCGCAGCGGGCCACGGCTGGGGATCCGAAGAGGCGGGAGAAAATCATGGGCGGAGGGTAGTGGGTGTGGATCGCGGGCGTTTGACGCGTCTAGGATCCTGTCCGCGCGGCGGGCCGGTGGGGCCGGCTGTGGCGGGCACAACAGGGAACCGCAGGGACCACTTCGCGGCCCGGGCTGATTGGCCGGCTTCGGGCGAAGGGCGTCGTGGGAGGTGAGGACCGATGGCCAAGCGAGAGCTTATCGACACGTTCAAGATCATGGCCCCGGGTGGGCAGGCGACGCCTGCGCCGCCGCTGGGGCCTGTTCTCGGTGCCAAGGGCGTGAACCCTGGGCAGTTCATCCAGCAGTTCAACGCGGCGACTGGCCAGCTCAACGGCAAGGTCGTTGGCTGCGTCGTGCGAGTGTTCAGCGACCGGTCATTCGAGTTCGACATCAAGTCGAGCCCGGCGGCCGTGCTGATCAAGGAGGCGGCGGGCGTCGAGAAAGCGTCTGGCGAGCCGAACAAGAACAAGGTCGGGACGATCACGCGGGCGCAGTGCGAGGCGATCGCGGAGGAGAAGAAGGAAGACCTCAACGCGGCGAGCGTCGACGCGGCGGTCCGGATCATCGCTGGCCAGGCCCGATCGATGGGCATCCTGGTGGAGGGCTGACCGATGGCAGAGAGCGAATACGCGAAGGCTGAGGTCGGCTTTACGAAGCGCGTGAAGGAGGGCGATGAGGCCGCAGCTTCCTCGGCCCCGGTCGCGGAGGCCGCAGCAGACAAGAAGGCCTCGGACGAGCCGCAGCGTCGGCGTGGCAAGCTTCGTCACCGCCCTTCGAAGCGGACCAAGGCGAACACCTCGCAGTCGAAGCGGGATCCGGTGGACGCTGCGACGGCGATGTCGCGCGTCAAGAAGTTCGCCGGCCCGAAGTTCGACCAGAGCGTGGACGTTGTCTTCCACCTCGGGATCGACACGCGTCAGGCTGATCAGCAGATCCGCGGCTCGGTGAGCCTGCCCAAGGGCATCGGCAAGTCGAAGCGGGTCGTGGCGTTCTGCCAGGACGACGTTGTAGCCGCGGCCAAGGACTCCGGCGCGGTCGAGGCGGGCGGCGAGGAGCTGGTCGCCAAGATCGAGAAGGGCTGGATGGAGTTCGACGTCGCGGTCGCGAGCCCCGAGATGATGCGTGTGATCTCGAAGCTCGGCCGGGTGCTGGGGCCGAAGGGGCTGATGCCGAGCCCGAAGGCAGGGACCGTGACGAAGGACGTCGCGCAGGCAGTCAAGGACTACGCGGCCGGCAAGGTCGAGTACCGGGCTGACAAGTCAGGCAACGTGCACGCGACGATCGGGAAAATGAGCTTCCCGGAGTCGGATCTGCTGGCCAACTTCGAGCATCTTCTCGGCACGATCGAGAAGGCGCAGCCGAAGGGCCTCAAGAGCGCGTACGTAAAGTCGATCCACGTCAGCGGGACGATGACTCCCGCGGTGAAGATCCGGTACGGCGGCGACGCCGAGGCCTCCGCGGGCGGGAAGGGCTGATCCATGTCGAAGCCAGTCAAAGAGATGATCGTCACGGACTACAAGGGTCGGTTAGAGGGTGCCGAGGAGGCGCTCGTGATCTCGCTCCGGGGCGTGGATGCGGACGGCACGGAGACGATCCGTTCGGGTCTGCGCGAGAAGTCGGTTCGGGTCACGGTGGTGAAGAACTCGCTGGCTCGCAAGGCCTTCGAAGGCACACCTCTGGAGGTCCTCGGGCCGTCGCTGAAGGGTCAGAACGCGCTGCTCTACAGCGAGCGTTCGGTCGTGGAGGTGGCCCGCGAGCTGATCGATCTGGTCAAGGATTTCCCGGATGTGCAGCTCAAGGGTGCTGTCCTCGATGGAGAGCTGTTCGAGGGCGAGGACGGCGTCACCCGGCTGAGCAAGTTCCCGACGCGTGACGAGGCGATCGCCAAGGTCGTAACGCTGGTGCTCAGCCCGGCGCGGAACCTGGCGGCGCAGTTCAAGGGCCCGGGCTCGAACGTGGCCGGGATTGTCAAGGCGATCGAGGACAAGCTCGAGAAGGGTGAGACGATCGCGAAGGTGTGAAATGGGCAGCGGGCATGACCTGTTGCTGCTGGCGAGTGTGCATGCGTGTTTGGCATCGGCACCCGACTGGCCCGGTGATGACGCGATGAGCGTTCCGGGGTAAAGAGCCGAGCGTTTCGGCCCCTCTCGGGTGAGGTGATTGGAAGGGTTTGGTGAATCATGAGCGACGAAGCGACAGCGACGAAAGAGTTTGACGCGGGCATCAAGGAGATCGGCGACAAGCTGGCCGATCTGACGCTGAAGCAGGCCGTGGACCTGGGCGACTACCTCAAGGAGGCGTACGGGATCGAGGCTGCTGCGGGCGGCGGCGTGGTGATGGCCGCGGGTCCTGCCGCGGGCGGTGAGGCCGCAGCGGAAGAGAAGACGGAGTTCAACGTCGTTCTCAAGTCCGCGGGCGACCAGAAAATCAAGGTCATCAAGATCGTGCGCGAGGCGACAGGTCTCGGCCTGAAAGAGGCCAAGGAGCTGGTCGACGCGGGCGGGAAGGCCGTCAAGGAGAACCTCGCCAAGGAGGATGCCGACAAGCTGGCCGAGCAGCTCAAGGAGGTCGGCGCCGAGGTCGAGCTGACCTGATCGGCTTGTCCGCAATCGGCCGCCCTGCGGCGGCCTGCATCGAGAGTTACTCGCGCCCTTCGGAAGAGGGGCGCGGGTTTTCGGGGCCGCGGCTCCGTGGTTGGGGCGTGTTGGGGCCGGCGAGGGTGGACCGGCTCGATTGCACGCGGTAGACTACGGGATTCGGCGCGGCGTGTGACTTACCACCAAAGGACGGCACGATCAGAGACGTGGGGACGGTTTCCCGGTCCAGGTTGAGGCTGTAGCTGTACCACCATCGAGGAGCGCGATGGCCACGATGACTGTGCGCGATTATGCGAAGCGCGGCGACGCGATGTCGATCCCGAACCTGACCCAGGTTCAGACCGCCGCCTACGAGCGGTTTCTCCAGCTGACAAAGGACGATGACGGGCGCGACAGCCGGTTCGGTCTCGAGTCGCTGCTGCACGAGATCTTCCCGATCGAGAGCTACGACGGGACGATGAAGCTCGAGTACGTGCGGTACGGGCTCGACGAGCCGCGGTACACGCCTGACGAGTGCCGGGAGCTCCGGCTGACGTACGGCATGCCGTTCCGGCTGCGCGTGCGCCTGGAGCGCGAGGGGATCGACGACATCCCCGAAGAGGACATCTACCTCGGCGAATTCCCGACCATGATGGGTGGTGGCGAGTTCATCGTCAACGGTGCCGAGCGTGTGATCGTCAGCCAGCTGCACCGCTCGCCGGGCGTGGATTTCGGCATCGAATCGAGCGAGGCCGACCGCCCGCTGCATTCGGCGCGGGTCATCCCTGAGCGTGGGTCGTGGATCGAGATGTCGGTCGACAAGAAGGACCGGCTGACGATGAAGATCGATCAGTCGGCGCGCATGGCGGCGACGACGTTCCTCCGCTGCTTGGACGAGACGGTTTCCTCGACCGAGGCGATCCTCAGCCTGTTCTACCAGATCTCGGACATCAAGGGCTCGGACGTCAGGCCCGAGCACTGGGCGGCTGAGTCGATCGTCGACACGGAGACGGGCGAGGAGCTCGTCCACGTCGGGCACCAGATCGGTGAGGCGGCCGAGGCCATCAACGCCAGCGGCATGAAGAAGGTCCGGGTGATCCAGAACCCGGGCGACGTGCTGATCCTCAACACGGTTGCCGAGGAGAACCTCGAAGCGTTCGAGGCCGAGACGGACTACGAGCGGGCGCTGCTGAAGGTCTACGGCCGGCTGCGTCCTGGCAACCCGCCGCAAGTCGAGAAGGCCAAGCAGCTCTTCTACGAGAAGTTCTATGACGACAACCGCTACCGGCTCGGCCGGGTCGGGCGGTTCCGGATCAACCGGAAGTTCGGTCTCGAGACCGACGAGGACCAGCAGTTCCTCTCGGGAGAGGACTTCCTGAAGGTCATCGAGTACCTGCTGGACCTGCGGTCGAACCGCGTGGACCCGAAGACAGGGCGGCCCGCGGCGAACGTCGACGACATCGACCACCTTGGTAACCGTCGGCTTCGCACGCTCGACGAGCTGGCGGTCGAGGAGCTGCGCAAGGGCTTCCTGAAGCTGCGCCGGACCGTCCAGGAACGGATGAGCGTCAAGGACCCGGACGAACTGGCCAAGGTGAGCGATCTGGTGAACTCGAAGTCGATCTCGAGTGCGATCGATTTCTTCTTCGGCCGAAGCGAGCTGAGCCAGGTTGTCGATCAGACCAACCCGCTGTCGAGCCTGGTGCACGAGCGCCGGTTGTCGGCGCTTGGTCCTGGGGGGCTGAACCGGAAGCGTGCCGGCTTCGAGGTGCGCGACGTGCACATCTCGCACTACGGCCGGATCTGCCCGATCGAGACGCCCGAGGGCACGAACATCGGTCTGATCGCGTCGCTCGGGATCTACTCGCAGATCGACGAGTACGGCTTCCTGCAGACCGCGTACCGCGTGGTCAAGAGCGGCAAGGCGACGGGCGAGACCGTCCACCTCCGCGCCGACGAAGAGATGAAGGCCGTGCTCGCGCCGGCTGACGCGCTGGATGCATCCGGCAAGCTGGCCGAGGGCGATGTGATCGCCCGGGTCGATGGCGAGCTGGCGCAGGTGCACTCGTCGGACGTGGATTACGCGGACATCTCGCCCAAGCAGATCGTGGGCATCTCGGCGGCGCTGATCCCGTTCCTCGAGCACGACGATGCGAACCGGGCGCTGATGGGCTCGAACATGCAGCGTCAGGCCGTGCCGCTGATCAAGGTCGAGCCGCCGTGCGTGGCGACGGGCTTGGAGAAGTCGATCGGCATCAACTCGGGCATGGTTGTCAAGGCGGGTCGCGGCGGCGAGGTGACGTTCGCGGACAGCCAGCGGATCATCATCAACAACCAGGACGAGTACGAGCTCCGGAAGTTCGCGGGCCTCAACGAGCGGACATGCCTGAACCAGCGTCCGGTGGTCGAGGCGGGCGACACGGTGCAGGCGGGCCAGGTGATCGCGGACGGCGCATCGACCCGGCTCGGCGAGCTGGCGATCGGCAAGAACGCGCTCGTCGCCTTCAACACGTTCGATGGGTACAACTTCGAGGACGCGATCGTCATCAACGAGAAGCTCGTCAAGGACGACGCGTTTACGAGCATCCACATCGACTCGTACGACGTCGAGATCCGCGAGACGAAGCTCGGGCGCGAGGAGTTCACGCGTGACATCCCGAACGTCTCCGAGAAGATGCTGCGGAACCTCGACGACAACGGGATCATCCGGATCGGCGCCCGCGTCGGCCCCGGGGACATCCTCGTCGGCAAGGTCTCGCCCAAGGCCAAGACCGAGCTGACGCCCGAGGAGAAGCTACTGCACGCGATCTTCGGTCGCGCGGGCGAGGACGTGAAGAACGATTCGCTGGAGGTGCCGTCGGGCACGCAGGGGATCGTGATCGGCGCGAAGAAGTTCAGCCGGAGGATGCACCTCTCGGAGGAGCAGAAAAAGCAGCTCAAGAAGGACATCGAGGGGTACGAGGCCGAGCAGGACGCCAAAGCGATCGCATTGTTCCAGGAGATGGTCGGTGCGGTCAACGAGCTGACCGGTACGGAGATGGTCGACCCGATGACGCGTCAGAAGGTCGGCGCGAGCGATATCCCCGAGGTCATCCTCGAGCAGATCAAGACGTTCGGTCCGAACTGGATCAAGGGCTCTGCCGAGGTCCGCGCCGAGGCCGAGACGCTGCGCGACCAGTACTGGCCGCGTATCGAGGCGATCGAGACGGAGAAGCAGCGGAAGGTCGCGCACATGAAGCGCGGCGACGAGCTGCCGCAGGGCGTGCTCGAGATGGTCAAGGTCTACGTTGCGGCCAAGCGTCCGCTGAGCGTGGGCGACAAGATGGCCGGTCGGCACGGCAACAAGGGTGTGATCGCACGGATCGTGCCCGAGCAGGACATGCCGTTCATGGAAGACGGCACGTCGGTTGACGTGATGCTCAATCCGCTTGGTGTGCCGAGCCGCATGAACGTGGGGCAGATCCTTGAGACCCACCTCGGGTGGGCGGCGCAGGTGCTCGGGTTCCAGGCGGTAACGCCGGTGTTCGACGGCTGCACCGAGGACGAGATCCACTCCGCCGTTGCCGAGGCGAACGAGTACGTCCAGAAGCGCTGGGCGTCGGTCGAGGAGACCGGCGTGCCGGTGGGGACGCGTGAGCTCTTGGCAGAGATGCCGGCGGGCGGCAAGATCCAGCTCTACGACGGCCGGACGGGCGAAGCGTTCCATCAGCGCACGACGGTCGGCTTCATGTACATCCTGAAGCTGCACCACCTCGTGGACGACAAGATCCTCTCGCGCTCGACCGGGCCGTACTCGCTGATCACGCCCTTGTTGCCGTGGCGGCCGGCCATCTTGTCGCCGACGGAGAGGTTCCGCTTCGTGGCGACGTAGACCTTGACCATCTCGAGCACGCCGGTCGGCAGCTCGTCGCCGCGGCTGAGGCGGTTGACGATCTTGTTCTTCTCCGCCTCCTTGTTGTCGATGCGGACCTGGAACTCGTGGATGAGCTGGAGCGCGACCTCGCGCTTGGCGCGGTCGTCGTGCTCCTCCGAGGCCGCAAGGCAGAGGATCTTGACGCGGCGCAGCTCGTCGTAGGTCGACGTGTCGTCGAGCTCGAACGGCTTGCCGGTCAGATCGTCGTCGATCACCTGGCCGAGGGCCTCCTGCACGTCCTTGAGGAGCTGCTGCGTGTACGCGCGGAGCGCGCGCAGGAACTCCTTCTCGGCGTCGCGGATGACCGACAGGGCCTTGGTGCGCTCGGCGTCCGTGAGGTTCACCCTGCGCGAGAACTTGTGCGCGTCGATCACCACGCCGCGCGTGCCCGGGGGCATCGTCAGCGAGGCGTTCTTCACGTCGACACCGGCCTTGCCGAAGATCGCGTGCAGGAGCTTCTCCTCGGGGGTGAGCTCGCTCTTGCTCTTCGGCGCGACCTTGCCGACGAGGACGTCGCCGGCCTCGACGAAGGTGCCGATCCGCACGATCCCGGTCTCGTCGAGGTTGGCCAGCGCCTTCTCGCCGACGTTCGGGATGTCGCGGGTGAACTCCTCCTTGCCGAGCTTCGTCTCGCGGATCTCGACCTCGTACTCCTCGATGTGGATCGAGGTGAACACGTCGTCGCGCACCAGGCGCTCGGAGACCAGGATGGCGTCCTCGTAGTTGAAGCCGTCCCAGGTCATGAACGCG
>JBCCZQ010000066.1:0-16994 GCA_039187315.1 Planctomycetota bacterium
CGATGCGCTGATCATCACGCAGCTGGCGCCCGGGCGCATCACGGCCGATGCGCTCCGCCTGCTCGCGCCCGGCGGCGTGCTGCTCGCGCTCGGGCACCATGCCCCACGCGCTGCTCAGGCGATCGCCGAAGCACCGATCCCCGCAGAAGATGCCCATCGCCACGGCTCGGAATCCGGTCCCGATTTCGGCCCCGAACTTCCCGTCGGATCGGACTTCGGTGCGGGCGAGGACCGAGCGGAACCCGTCACCGATAGGCCCACAGCATCGGAGGAGGATGCACCCGCGGCCCGGTCGGTCTGGCGGACGCCCTTCGACGATCGGCGGGTGCTGATCGCCCGGCGGCCCGGGCCGGCGTAGCGTCCGCCGTATGACCGACGACGCCAACCATGAAACGCACCAGCAGGCCGGACGCCAAACCCCCACCGACACCGGCGGTGACGCCGACAGCGGCAAGCCGACCCATCCCGTCAGGACCGCGCAGCGGGACGAAGCGGTCCGGTTCGCGGCCGACGCGGCCCGCGCGATGGCCGACGCGCGGTGTACCGATATCGTTGCGCTTGATCTTGCGGGCCGATCGCCCGTCGCGGAGTGCCTGGTGATCGGCACGGGCACATCCGACCGGCAGATGCGGTCGGTGGCGGATGATCTGGCCGAGCTCGGCGAGGCAAGCGAGCACCCGGCGCTGCGCCACACCTCTGACGACCGGTCGACATGGATCGTGGTCGACTTCGGCACGGTGGTTGCGCACATCTTCGAGCCGAACACCCGCGCGCACTACGACCTGGAACTGCTGTGGGGCGACGCGGCACCGATCCCCTGGGAGCGCGAAGCGGACCGCAGGCGGAGCCACGCGCCGTGACGCCGAGCACCGTCTCGGTCGCGGCAGGAGCATCCGCGTACGAGGTATCCATCGGCGCTGGCGTGCTCGAGACACTCGGCCAGCGCATCAGCGCGCTGCTGCCGCGGGCGCGGGCCGGCTTCGTTGTGCTCGATGCCAACCTCCCCCGTTCCACGAAAGACCTCGCGATCGACACGCTCAGGTCGGCCGGCCTCCGGCTAGGGACGCGAGAGCTCACGCCGAGCGAGACCGACAAGTCAGTCGCGACGTGGAACGATCTGCTCGCACGCTTCGCCGGGCACCGGCTGGAGAGGACGGACGTCGTCGTGGCGTTCGGGGGCGGGATCGTTGGCGATACGGCCGGTTTCGCTGCGGCCGCATATCGGCGGGGCGTGCCGGTGATCCAATGCCCGACCACGCTCTTGGCGATGGTCGACGCCTCGGTGGGCGGCAAGACGGGCGTGAACCTTCCGACCGGCTCGGGCGACCTGCACAAGAACTTTGTCGGCGCGTTCCACCAGCCGGCGGCGGTCCTGGCGGACACTTCCGTCCTCGCGTCGCTGGAGCCGCGCGACTTCGCGTGCGGGCTGGCCGAATGCATCAAGCACACGATGATCGCCGGCGGCTTCGGGGACGAAGGGCTCGGGGCGTGGTTTGATGCGGCGATGGACAGAATCGTGGCGCAGGACGAGGCGGCACTGACAGAGCTCGTCGCGCGGAACGTGGCGCTCAAAGCGGCGGTGGTGGCCACCGACGAGCGGGAGACCGCGACCGGCCCTGCCGGCCGGGCGCTGCTGAACCTCGGTCATACGTTCGGGCACGCGATCGAGACCCTGCCGGAGCTTGGGCTCCTGCACGGCGAGGCTGTCGGGCTCGGCCTGGTCTGCGCGGCCCGCTACGCCAAGCTGGTGGGCTCGGCCGATGTCGAGGCAACGCTCCGCGAGCGCCTGACCCGCGCCACGCTGCCGACGATGATCGAGCGCTTGCCGCCTTCCGGCGAGATCGTGTCGCGCATGCGTGACGACAAGAAAGCCGTCGGCGGTCGGCTCAGGCTCGTGGTACCGACCGGCGCCGCCACCGCCGAGGTAGTCGATGCTGACGATGCCCGCAGGATCGAGCGGGCGATGGATGCCATCCGGCCCTAACGGACGCTCGCGATCCACCCGCCGCCGAGCACGCGGTCGCCATCGAAGAGGCAGACGGCTTGACCGGGCGTGACGGCGCGCTGCGGCTCATCGAAGGCAACTTCGAACGCGCCGGCACGACCGCTGTGGCTCGGTATGTCCAGCTGCGGGATGTGGCGGGCACGCGCCGGAACGGGCGGGCTGTTGTACCGGTGCTGGGTGAGGCAGGCGCGCCAGCCGTCCCATGGCTCGACGAGCCAGTTGGCCTCGGCGGCGACGACCGAAGACGCGAGAAGGTCATCTGCGCTGCCGACGACCACGGTGTTCGTCGCAGCGACCTTGCCAACAACGTAGACCGGCCCACCGTCGGCCGACGCCTGCGAGATGCCGAGGCCGCGCCGCTGGCCGATGGTGAACCGGTGCTGACCGGCGTGCTCGCCGATGCGCTGCCCTTCGCATGTCAGGATCGCGCCGGCAGAGGCCAGCCCGGGCCGCTCGCGCTCGATGAACGCGGCGTAGTCCTGATCGGGCACGAAGCAGATCTCCTGCGAATCGGGCTTGTCAAAAGTTGGCAGTCCGAAGCGGTCGGCCATATCGCGGACCTCTTGCTTGGTCTCGTAGCCGCCGATGGGGAGCATCATCTCACCGATCCGGTCGCGCGGCACGCCGAAGAGCACGTAGCTCTGGTCCTTGGCGTGGTTGACGCCGCGGAGCAGCATGCCGTTATCCGCGCGAGCGTAGTGCCCGCTCGCGACGGCGTCGCAGCCGAGCTGCTTGGCATATTCGTGCAGCTTGCCGAATTTCAGCCAGTCGTTGCAGCGCACGCAGGGGTTGGGCGTGCGACCGACGGCGTACTCCTCGACGAAGTAGTCGATGATCCTCCGGAAATCGTTGCGGAAGTTGCAGACGTAGAGCGGGATGCCCAGCTCGGCCGCGACCAGCCGCGCGTCTGCCGCATCGCCGACGGAGCAGCAGCCCTGCTTGTGCGTGCGCTTGGTCGCGCTGGTGGGCAGATCGCAGATATCTGTCGGCTCGTCGAGTTGCTCGCCGGGCGAACCGAGTCGCATGAACACGCCCACCGCCTCGTGCCCGGCCTCGCGGATCAGCGCCGCGGCAACCGACGAGTCCACCCCGCCCGACATGGCAACCAGCACCTTCACACGTGATCGTAAGCCGCTGCACACGCCGGACCCTGTGGCAGTACACTCACCGAACCAAAGGAGACCAGCCATGGCCGACGCCGCCGATGCAGCCGCCCCCTCGATCACCGCCAAGTCCCTGACCGAGGGCATCGGGACGTTTTTCCTGGTTTTCACCATCGCGATGGTCGTGATCGAGCCCGGAGCGGGGACGCTCGCCCCGGTCGCGATCGCGGGCGTGCTCGCGGCGATGATCTACGCCGGCGGTCATATCTCGGGCGCGCACTACAACCCGGCCGTGACGCTCGCGGTCATGCTCCGAGGCAAGTGCCCGACGGTTGACGTCGTGCCTTACATCGTTGTCCAGCTCGCGGGTGCCGCGGCGGCCTCGTTCCTGGCGCTGTTCTTGAAGGGCGACGCGGAGATCACGCCCGTGGAGATCGATATCGTGCCGGCTCTGCTGGCCGAGTTCGTCTTTACCTTTGCGCTCGTCTATGTCATCCTGAACGTCGCGACCGCGCCGGCCAACGAGGGCAACTCGTTCTTCGGCTTCGCTATCGGCATCACCGTGCTCGCAGGCGCGTACGCCGTGGGTGGCATCTCGGGCGGTGCGTTCAACCCCGCGGTCGCGATGGGTCTTGGCATCACGGGCCTGGTCGAGTGGGCCGACCTATGGGTGCACCTGGTCGCGCAGGTCGCAGCTGCCGTCGCCGCAGCGGTGGTGTTCAAGGCGGTGGTGAGGCCGAGCTAGCAGGATCACTCGCTCTCCCACGCTCGGCGGCAGAGGGCCGGGGTGAGGGGGACGATTCCCTTCTTGGTACGAGTCGCTCGCCACACTTCGTAGACCTGTATCGACGCTCTGTGCCCAGTCCAAGTGCAAACATGGGTGTCAGTACGAGTGCGCTCCATAGAAGCGAACTCAGACCAAGCAACAGGCCGGACCCGACATGCCGCTGCATGATGTCCTTGCGGAGCACTCTGGATCGCCGAATCGCTCCGCCGCACAAGGGACATGCTGGCACCTTCCGACCCATGCCGTGAGTCTAACCGCAAGAACGCGTTGTATACACTCCCCCGCCGCCGCCGTTCCGCGGCCCAGGAGCGTTGCGTCATGACCCGGATCCTCTCCGCCCTGTTCTCGGGCAGCAAGCCTTCGAGCCAGCCGAAGCCGCCTACGCCCCGCGCGTCCCGGCCCGTCCGAGCCGCCGCCGACCCGGCGAAGGAAGCTCGCATCCGGGCGATCGGCGAGGAGCTCTACGGCAAGGCCCGCTCGCAGAAGGCCGGGCTGCTCTCGGCCCGCTTCTACTCCGACAAGCTCATGGACTGGTCGATGCGGGACCAGGACTTCAAGGTCCAGCTCTTCCGGTTCGTCGACGTCTTCCCGATGCTGACCTCGCCCGAGATGGTGCACGACCACCTGGTCGACTACCTGACGCAGCCGGGCGTGAACCCTCCGCCGGGTATGGACCTGGGCCTTCGTGCGGGGGGCATCGCCAAGGGGCTGATGGCCAAGACGATCTCGTCGCAGATCAAGGGCATGGCGGGCAAGTTCATCGCTGGCACGGACGCCGCGAGCGCGCTGCCGCGGCTCAAGCAGCTGTGGGACAGCGACATCGCTTTCTCGGTCGACCTGCTCGGCGAGGCGTGCGTTTCGGAGGCCGAGGCGGACGAGTACCTGGGCAAGTACCTCGACCTGGTCACCAACCTGCCCGCGACGGTCGCTGGCTGGCCGAGCAAGCAGCTGCTTGAGAAGGACCACCTGGGCGAGCTCCAGCGCTGCAACGTCTCGATCAAGATCAGCTCGCTGTCGGCCAAGACCGACCCGATCGACCTCGAGGGCTCGATCGAGAACACGCTGACGCGGATCGATCCGATCCTTGAAGCCGCAGGCCGCAACAACGTCTTCATCAACTTCGATATGGAGCACTTCGAGTACAAGGATCTGACGATCGAGCTTTTCAAGCGTGCAGCGCTGAGGCACGCGGAAGCGCCGCTGGGCATCGCCATCCAGGCGTACCTCAAGTCAGGCCCCGACGACGCCCGCGACCTGGCGCAGTGGGCCAAGGCAAACAGCCGACAGATCACCGTCCGACTGATCAAGGGCGCGTACTGGGACTTCGAGACGATCCACGCAGAGCAGATGGGCTGGCCCTGCCCTGTCTGGAACGAGAAGTGGCAGACCGACGCGTGCTTCGAGGACATGGCCGACATCTTCCTCGATGCCTGCCCACGGTCGGAGGGCGAGGGCGGCATCAAGCTCGCGCTCGGCTCGCACAACATCCGCTCGATCGCGCACACCATCGCCGGTCTCGAGGATCGGGGCCTGCCGACCGAGGCCCTCGAACTCCAGATGCTCCACGGCATGGCCGACGAGCTCAAGCACGCCGCGGCCAAGGCTGGCTTGCGTGGGAAGGGCATCCGCGTACGCGAGTACGTGCCCGTCGGCGAGATGATCCCGGGTATGGCCTACCTGGTCCGTCGGCTGCTTGAGAACACCTCGAACGAGTCGTGGCTCAAGGCGGGCTTCCTCGACAACGCCGACCCCACGACGCTGTTTGCTGACCCGCGGTCGTTCGAGCGCGGCGAGCCGAAGCGAGACCTCGCCGAGATCGCCCGAGAGCGGCACGCGCTCAGCCCCGCAGTCGAGGGCGTGGGCGACGGCCGGCCCTTTTACACCGAGCCGATGCGCGACTTCGCGGATGCCTACCAGCGCGAGGCGTTCGGCCGCGCGGTCGAGGCCGCGCAGCTCCGCGGCGTCGACACCGACCACTTCGCGGAGCGCGACGCGATCAACGCGATCGACAACGCCGCCGAGCACTTCTCCGCCTGGCGCGACACCGACCCGATCGCGCGGTCGAACATGCTCGTCGCCGCGGCCGACGCCATGCGAGCACGCCGCGACGAGCTCGCCGCCGTCATGGTCAAGGAAGCCGGCAAGCCATGGCGCGAGGCAGACGCCGATGTTTGCGAAGCCATCGACTTCTGCGACTATTACGCCAGGACCGCGCCGCAGCTGTTCACCCGCACGCGGCTCGGGCGGTTCATCGGTGAGCTCGACGAGACCTTCTACCAGCCGCGCGGCGTCGCCGTCGTCATCAGCCCATGGAACTTCCCGCTGGCGATCTGCACCGGCATGACCGCCGCCGCGCTCGTCACCGGCAACACCGCCGTCGTCAAGCCCGCGGAGCAGACGCCCTACATCGCGTCGCTCATGTCGCAGATCTTCCACGACGCGATGCGCAAGGCCACGCCGGGCATCAGCCCTGAGTTCACGCTCCAGTACCTGCCAGGCCGAGGCGAGACCGTCGGCAGCGCGCTCGTCCGCGACCCGCGCACCGCCATCATGGCCTTTACGGGCTCCAAGGCGGTCGGACTCGACATCATCCGGGCCGCCGGCCTGACACCGGACGGCCAGCCGCACGTCAAGAAGGTCATCAGCGAGATGGGCGGCAAGAACGCCGTTATCGTCGACACCTCCGCCGACCTCGACGAGGCCGTCATCGGCGTCCGCTATTCCGCGTTCGGGTTTAGCGGGCAGAAGTGCTCCGCCTGCTCGCGCTGCATCGTCGTCGACCCCGAGGGCTCCAACGGCCCGCACATCACGCGCTTCACCGAGCGGCTGGTCGAGGCCTCACGCGCCCTAGTCGTCGATGTGCCCACCAATCCCGGCTGCGACGTCGGCCCCGTCATCGACGAGGCCGCAGCGACCAACATCCGCCGCATGATCCGGCTCGGGCTCAACCCTGAAGACGGCTCAACCGGCGGCACGCTGCTCCTGGGCGACGCCGACTTCGCCGACATCCCGTCCGGTTCGGAGCTGCCCACACCGCACGCGCCGAGCCAGTACATCCCCCCCACCATCATCGCAGGCGTCACGCCCGACAACCCCATCGCACGCGACGAGATCTTCGGCCCCGTCCTCGCCGTCATGCACGCACACTCGTTCGACGAAGCTCTTGCGATCGCCAACAACCACACCTACAAGCTCACCGGCGGCCTGTTCAGCCGCAAGCCCGAGCACATCGAGCGGACCAAGCGCGAATTCCGCGTCGGCAACCTCTACATCAACCGCGGCTGCACCGGCGCGCTCGTCGGCCGCCAACCCTTCGGCGGCTTCGGGCTCTCGGGCGTCGGCTCCAAAGCCGGCGGGGCCGACTACCTGTTACAATTTGTCGAGCCGCGAGCGATCTGCGAAAATACCATGAGGCGAGGATTTGCGCCGGAACTGTGAGGTAACTGTGGAAGTATTCATTTCTTGGTCTGGTGCCATAAGCCACAAGATCGCTTGTGAATGGCGCGACTGGCTTCCATCTGTACTGCAATCCGTAAAACCATATGTGTCATCAGAAGATATTGATAAAGGCGCGAGATGGAATGTCGACATAGCAAAAGAACTAGATGATTCTAGCTTTGGCATCTTGTGCATTACGTCTTCAAATGTGACAGCACCTTGGTTGAATTTTGAGGCTGGTGCACTTTCAAAAGCGGTTGACAAATCACGAGTGTGTCCATTCCTGCTTGGAATTAAGCGCTCAGATGTCACAGGACCATTGCTGCAATTCCAGTCAACAATTTTCGATAAAGATGACGTTCTGAAACTTGTACAATCCGTCAATTCCGCACTAGAAGATCCGGATCGCCTTGCAGACGACAGGCTCTTTCGTACTTTCGATGTTTGGTGGCCCCATCTTGAAGAAAAACTTCGCGCACTTGAACCAGACGCTGAAAAGAATGACAGTACCTATAATGATGAACAATCGCATCAAAGACCAACAGACGAACTCATGGAAGAGGCATTGGATCTACTTCGATCACAACACAGACTACTTAACGATCCTTCAGAATTGCTGCCGCCAGAATATCTTGACCATGTAATGCGACGAAGAAGAAGTCCGTCACGAAGAAGACGTGAAATCGATCATCTGCTCGAAGGCATTCGTCATGTCGCAGAAACCATTAATAAAGTTAGGGAAGAAACCCCCGAATCCGGACATCCTCGCTTTGTAATGATAAAGCAGCGATTGCATCTTCTTGAAGATGAAATCCATGCAATATCAAACAAACTCTCGCATTATCTACTCGACTAGCATTTACTTGTTATTCACCATAAAAGTCGCCACATGCTCGAACACCCCTCGCATCGTCGCCGCCGCGACGGACGGGATCGCGGCCCCGCCTCCTATCCTCTCTCATGCCACATCCAAACACCACCGCCGTTCACGGAACGCACCCGCCCCTGATCGACGGGGCTGTAGTGCAGCCGATCTTCCAGGCCGCGACATACGCGTTCCTTGAGCCGGACGACGCGGCCGAGCGGGGCGTGGACCCGGTCCGCTACACGCGCTACACCAACACGCCGGGACAGGTCGAGCTCGGACGGAAGCTCGCGATGCTTGAGGGCGCCGAGGCGGCGTGCGTCACGGCTTCTGGCATGGCGGCAATCAGCGCAGCGCTGCTCTCGACGCTCCAGGCCGGCGACCACATGCTGATCCAGAACCCGGTCTACGGCGGCACGCTCGACCTCGTGCTCAACCACCTGCCACGGCTCGGCATCAAGCACACGCTCATCGACGGCTCGGACCCGGCGTCGTGGGCCGGCGCGCTGACACGGGAGACGAAGCTGATCCACGTCGAGGCGATCTCGAACCCGCTCATGCAGCTGATCGACCTGCGAGCAGTCACCGATTTTGCGAAGGCGAACAGCCTGACGAGCACGATCGACGCGACGTTCGCGACGCCGATGAACCTCCGACCGATCGAGCTGGGCTTCGACATTGTGCTGCACAGCGCGACGAAGTACCTCGGCGGGCACTCGGACCTGTGCGCGGGCGTGGTGGCGTCCACACATGAACGCACAGACGCGGCGATGCGCACGATGGTCGCGTTCGGCGGGAGCCTCGATGCGAACAGCTGCTTCCTGCTCGACCGCGGGCTCAAGACGCTGCATGTGCGGATGCCTCGGCACGATGAGAACGCGGCGGCGCTCGCGAGATGGCTGGCCGATCAGCCCGGCGTTGCGAAGGTGCATCACGCATCGCTGAGCGACTCGCCGCACAAGGCGTTGTTCGCTGGCTTCGGAGGGATGCTCGGCTTCGAGCTCGATCCCTCCGCAGATGCGGGGAAGTTCTTGCGGTCTGTCAGGCTCGCGACGCACGCCGCGAGCCTGGGCGGCGTGGAGACGCTCGTGGTCTCGCCCTCGCGCAGCTCGCACGCGAAGCTGACCGCCGAGGAACGTGCGGCCGCGGGCGTCAGCGACGGCCTGATCCGCGTCTCGGTGGGCATCGAGCAGATCGACGACCTGATCGCCGACTTCGCCCAGGCGATCGCTCTCAGTCGCGGTTGATCATGAACGTGCCGACATGCTCGAACACGCCGCGCATCGTCACCGCCGCGACGGACGGGATGGCGGCCTCTTCGAGTGACGCCTCCATCAGCTCGATCCAGCGGTCGCGGGCGCGTTGGTCGATGGCAAACGGCATGTGCCGCATGCGCAGGCGCGGGTGGCCGCGGGCCTGGCTGTAGCGCGTCGGCCCGCCGAACCGCTGGACGAGGAACTCGCGCAGCCGCAGCCGTGCCTGCTCAAGGTCAGCCTCGCCCTCGGCCGCGGTCGCCTGGTCGTACATGGGCCGGAGGATGTCGTCGGTCGCGACGCGGTCGTAGAACGCTCGGGTCAGGCGGTCGAAGCCGTCCTCGCCGATGCGAGCGTAGACCTCGTTCTCCGGCAGCGGGTTCACGGGCGGCTCATCGAAGTTCCGGCTCAGTCGGTCCCGGTCTTGCGGCCGTTGCTCGACGGGGTGGCGGCGGGGGTATCGGGGTGATCGACGAAGCCCTGGAGCTTGCGGCTGCGGACGGGGTGCTGGAGCTTGCGGATCGCCTTGGCTTCGACCTGGCGGACGCGTTCGCGGGTGACTTTGAAGATGCGGCCGACTTCTTCGAGCGTGTAGGTATACCCGTCGCCGATGCCGTAGCGGAGCTTGACGATCTCGCGCTCGCGGTAGGTCAGCGTGCGCAGCACCTGCTCGATGCGCTGCTGGAGCATCTCCTGACTGGCGCTCTCAGCGGGCGAAGCTTGGTTCTCGTCCTCGATGAAATCGCCGAAGTACGAGTCCTCGGTCTCGCCGACAGGCCGGTCGAGGCTGACAGGCTGGCGGCCGATGCTCATGACGCGGCGGACATCCTCGAGCGACATCTTGGCGACACGGGCGAGCTCGTCCATCGTCGGCTCCATGCCCGTGCGCTGCAGGATGTCTTTCTGGATATTCCGCAGCTTCGACATGGTCTCGATCATGTGCACCGGGATGCGGATCGTGCGGGCGTGGTCCGCGATCGCCCGGGTGATCGCCTGCCGGATCCACCATGTGGCGTAGGTCGAGAACTTGTAGCCCCGGCGGTACTCGTACTTGTCGACCGCACGCATCAGCCCCGTGTTGCCCTCCTGGATGATGTCGAGGAAGGCAAGGCCGCGGTTGCGGTACTTCTTCGCGATCGAGACCACCAGGCGGAGGTTGCCGCCCGAGAGATCGCGCTTGGCCTGCTCGTACTCCCAGAAGACGCAGTCGACGGCGCGGACGTGGCCGGCCACCTCACCGGGCTCGAGCAGCACGAGCGATCGCAGACCGTCGAGCTCCTCACGCATGACCTCGACATCGTCGGCGTCGTATCGGTCTGGGTGGGCGGCGGCGGCGTCGAGCTGCTTCGCGAGCGTGGCGCACTTCTGCGCGATCGATCGCAGCTTGCGCACCAGCGGAACGATCTTGCTCGTGCGGAGGCTGAGCTCTTCGGCGAGCGCGGCCATCCGCCGGCGGCGGGCTCGCATGCGCGACAGGATCGCCCTGGTCTCGGTCTTGTTCGCATCGCGGAGGCCCTCCCAGTCCGCGCGGTTGAGCTCGAGCAGCCGCTCGAGCGTCCGCGCGTTCACCGGGATCCGCTTGGCGATCTTTTCCTTCGCGTTGTCCTCGGCGGTCGAGATCCGCATCGTGCGGTCGAAGGGCAGCCGCCCGGCCTCGACGGCCTTGAACGTGTCGAGCGCCTGCTGGAGGACATAGTCATTCTCGAGTGCCCGCCGGCGGAAGATCATCCGCGTGGTCTCGATCTTCTTCGCGAGCCGGATCTCCTCATCCCGCGTCAGCAGCGGGATCGTGCCCATCTGCGCGAGGTACATCCGGACGGGGTCATCGATGCGCTTCTCCTGCGCTTCCTCCGGGCTGACCGGCTCTGTTCGGTGAGCCGGCTGGTCCTCGCCGGCCTGAGCGCGATCCTGCCGCTCGACCTCGTCGATAACGCGCATGACCTCGGGGGCAGCCGGCGCATTGACGGAGGCGTTCATCGCGGCCTGCAGCCAGACGTGGTCCCCACGCTTCTGCCCGCCCGAGACACTCATGGCCCGGAATGCGTCCTTGCTGCCACGCGCGAGCCCGGCGGCCTTCGCTGCCACGGCGTGGCCACGGCCGGCCGACTTCTTCTGACGATAGAGGCGAGCGCGGTACTCGAGTTCGTCGACCAGCTCGATCGCGTGGCCGTCCATCTCCACGAGCAGCTCATCGACCGCCTGCGGTTCGACCATGTCGTCCGGAAGGGCGTTGTTGACTTCTTCGAAGCTCAGCCAGCCTCGTTGCCGGCCTGTTTCGATCAGCTCACCGAGTGCGGGATGGAACTGCTCGGGCACGTCGGATCCTTTCTCGCGCTCGCGGCCCGTCCTGAGCCGCAAAGACTTTACGCGCCCCGCACAGCGGGGCCAAATCGGGCCGGAGCCGGTTAGGGCGTCTCCGGAGGGAGGTCGCGGTGTGTCTCGGGTGCCGGACGGGTCGGCAGCCTTGTACGGTCGATCGCGTGCTCACCGGAGCGGAGCCGCTTGAGTTCCAGGAGGCGATCCGCCGCAGACTGCGGTGACGGCGCACCTTCTTCAGAACGGCTCGCTCGCCGCACCAGCGTTGCGAGGCAGGCATCGAGCGTCTGACGCGCGGTCTCCGTGTCGGCCCGGAGCCGCTCGGCGAGGCGCTCCTCGAGCGCCACGGCCGGGCCGGCGTCGACGCCGCGACCCCGGAGCACGTCGATGATGTGCAGCATCGTCGGGCTGGTCCGGTCGGCCGATACCTCGGCGACGGCATCGAGCACGGGCTCCAGCCGTGTGCCACGGACCGCCTCCGTGAGCGCATCGAGCGACGCATCTGCCAGAACACGGTGCGTCGACGGCGAGAGCAGCAGGCACCCCACCGCCTCGGACGACACCGCGTCCGCTTCCGGGGCGAGCTCGGGGGCGAGTTCCGGGGCTTGCTCCTGCGGCACCGAGCTCGCAGCCTGACGCGGCGTGCCCTCGCGGATCAGCTGCGCGATCGTCGTAGCGTCCAGCCCGGTCAGCTCCGCGAGCCGGCGGACCAGGAACTGCCAGCGGAGCTTGTCGGCCCGATGCAGGCCCAGCCGCGCCAGCTCACGCACCTCCTGACGCAGCGCCGATTCAAGCTGCGCCGGACCCGCGCCCTCCAATGCCTCGCGCAGCCGCGACGATCGGTACTCGAGCAGATCGATGGACGCGTCGAATACCCGCTCAAGCGTCGCCCGGCCATCCTCGCGTGCGAGCAGCTCGTCGGGATCCTTCGCGTCCGTATGCCCGGCGAGCGTCGCGATGCGAACATCGATCGATTCAGCAAGGAAGACCTCGGCGGCCCGGTCCGCCGCGCGGCGGCCCGCGTCGTCGCCGGCGAACAGCAGGATCACCGTGTGACAGAGCTGCCGCAGCACGGCGGCGTGCTTGTGCGTCAGCGCGGTACCCAGCGTCGCGACCACGTTCTTCACGCCCGCCTGGTGGCACGCGATCACATCCGTGTAGCCTTCGGCGACCACCGCACGTCCGGTCCGGCGGATATCCCGCTGCGCGAGGTCGAGCCCGAACAGCGTCGCCGATTTGTCGAACAGCGCAGACTCAGGCGAGTTGAGGTACTTCGGATCGTCCTCGTCGTTGATCCGCCTGCCGCCGAAGGCGATCGTTCGACCGATCCGGTCGCGGATCGGGAACGTCAGCCTGTGCCGCAGCGCGTCGTAGTGGCCGCTCGCGTCGCCCGCCTGCGGGTCGCGCTGGCTGTCGCGCTGCTTGAACAGCCCGAGCTCATGGAACGGCCGCTCGTCCAGGCCCTTATTCCCCACGTAGAGGCTCAGCCCATCCCAACGGTCCGGGGCCGCACCGAGGCCGAACGCGTCGACCATCTCGGAGCTGATCCCCCGGCGTTCGATCAGCTCTCGCGCGGCCGCCCCGTGCTCGGCGTGACGGAGGACCGAGCGGAAGAACCGCTGCGCGTGGTCGTTGGCCTCGATGAGCACACTGCGGCTGACGGCCTGCGGGTCGTCCTTGCGGGTCCGCCGACGGGTCCGCTCGTTCAGCTGCACACCAGCCCGCTCGGCGAGGTATCGAAGCGTCTCGCCGAAGGTCATCTGGTGATAGTCCTGCACGAAGCTGAACACATCACCGCCCGCCTGGCAGACGAAGCAGTGGTACATCTGCTTGGCGGGTACGACGTACATCGATGGCGAACGATCGTCGTGGAACGGGCACAGTCCCACGTACTCGCGGCCCTTGGGCTTGAGGTCGACCACCTCGCCCACGATGCGCACGATGTCCGACGCATCGCGCACGCGTTCGACATCGGCCCGGGAGTCGTCGGAGTGGTTCACGTGGCGTTCCATGCCTTGGGTCGATCGACGGGCAGCGCGACCGCGTTCGTGCGATCGCGCTCGGACAGAGCTATCAGCCAGCGGTGCGGGTCGATGTTGATCCGGTCGCCGCAATGGCGTTGCGTGTGCCCCGATGGGAGACGGGGCGGCGGCACGCTGGGTGGGATCGTGTCGGCTCGCTCGCCTGAAACGGTAGCACGGCCCGGCCGGCTCGCCAGCAACCCTCCTCACGAGCCGTCGGTCTGTGCCGTTTCCACAATCCGGGAAAACCGCCACCGCCACGACACAGCACCCAGATCCGTGGTGCGCGATATTCTCGGGCTATCCGGAGCCGAAGCCATGGATCAGGCCATTGTGCGAGAATCGGCGGTCTTCCGCGGTCGGGTGCAGGGCGTCGGGTTCAGGGCGACCTGCCGGGCCATCGCGGGAGACCTCGGGCTGACGGGCTGGGTCCGGAACGAGGCCTACGGCACGGTCGCCTGTGAGGTGCAGGGGCTGTCGGATGCTGTGGAGAGTTTTTACTCCGGTGTCGCCGACACAACATGGGGACGGGTAGACGCGGTCACGCGACACGACACCGGGACGGTCGAAGGCGAGGCCGGCTTTGTGATCCGGTGATTCGGGCCGGCCCGAGGGCGTAGGCTGTGGGCCCGAGCACGATCGCGAAGGAGCGCGCGCTCGCAGGGCCCGCACGTGAGGGGCGAAGGATCGCCGGGAGGAGCCATGCCGGGTGTGGATTCGACAGACGCGCTGGGCAGCATCCGCGCACTGGTCTCGGATGTGTACGTCAACCTCAAGCTGAGCTTGCGGCTGGATCTGCCGAAGAGCCGTGAGACCGTGCCGGACTTTTTCGACCGTGTCCGCCGGCGGTACCCGCAGATGGACTCGCTCAAGAAGTACCGCGACGAGCTGGCGCTCGAGACAGGCGGGAGCGAAGCACCCTATCGATGGCTCGCCGTGCGTTCGCGGAGCGTGCGCTCGGGGGTGGTCAACCCGGACGCGTACGCCTCGGCCCACGAGCTGCACGAGCACGTGCTCGAAGGCGCACCCTACTTCCTCTCGATCTCGCCGCTCGATATTGAATCGGTCGAGGTGCTTTTTGGATTGGATCTTCTCGCCTCGACCTGCCACGATGAGATCGTCTACAACGCCCTGCTGGCTGATACGGCCCTCGCTTCGCTTATCGGTTCCGACGACAGCGTGACCGACTGCCAGCCGGTGCTGGGGTGGAAGCTGGGTCTCGGTGGAAAGCTCGAGGCGCAGTCCGAGATCAAAACGCGTCTCCACGGGCAGCCGCGATCCGACGGCCAGGCCGAGCCGCTGAGCGTCTACCTCACGATGCGCAGGCAAGGCCCGGTCACCGAACTCGATGAGCTGGGCGAGGTGTACCGGACGCTGGCCTCGCGGGGCGAGGAACTCGTCGAGGACCGCGTGATGCCAGCACTGGTCGAGCCGATCCGGGCGGCGATCCTCTCGGCCTGAGGCAAAGCGGCAAGGGATGTCCACGGGTGCGAACACTCGACCGATGGCTGGCGCAGACGGGGGCGAACGGGTCGAGCATCGGCGACGCCGTGCTCTGGATCCTGATCCTCATTGGAGCCGTCATCGTGCTCGGCGTCGTGCTGATGCACCTGCGCAAAGCCCTGCTCGGCCACGAAGAGGACGAGAACACGATCGGGCTGCCCGTCGCTGAGCTCCGGAGGCTGCGGGACGCGGGCGAACTGAGCGAAGAACAGTTCCAGCGGGCGGTATCGGCGATGGCAAGCCGGGCAAAGGCGGCCCGGAAACGCGATGAGACCGACAACGGGTCCTGATATCCCCTATTTTGGGCAAGATTGCTCGCCCTGCGGACCGATGAATGTTGAATGCGGTGCCGGGACGGTCGATAGACTACCGGTGAGTGGGTAGTCGGCGGGCCTTCCAAGTGCCCGGTCGGCCGTGAGTTCAGGCAGGATCGGATGGCGAAGAACCGCGATCAGGACGGGGCCTCGGGCCCGGGTGGGCGAGACGGCATGGATCAGACCGGCAACGGAAGCAGCGGCAGCAGCGGCGGCGGGAGCAACGGCAACGGCGACGGGTTCCGCGGCCGCCGAGTCACGACATGCTCATTCTGCGGCAAGACCAGCCGCGAGGTCGGGCCCATGGTCGAGGGCCCGAACGACGTGTACATCTGCTCGAACTGCGTCGACCTCTGCCAGAACATTTTTCGGCAGGAGCGCCGCCGCGTCAGCCCGAACACGCCGGTGTTCGATGAGGTCCCCTCCCCCGCGGAGATCAAGAAGTTTCTCGACCAGTACGTCATCGGCCAGGACGAGGCCAAGCGCCCGCTGTCCGTCGCCGTCCGCAGCCACTACAAGCGGCTGCTCGAGATCCAGCGCACGGGTGACGAAGAAGACTCGGGCGTCGAGCTCGATAAGTCAAACATCCTCCTGATCGGCCCGACCGGCTGCGGCAAGACGCTGCTTGCCAAGAGCCTGGCACGCGTCTTGAAAGTCCCCTTCGCCATCGGCGACGCGACCACGCTGACCGAGGCCGGCTACGTGGGCGAGGACGTTGAGAACCTCGTGCTCAAGCTCCTGCAGGCCGCGGACTTCGATGTCGAGCAGGCGCAGCGGGGCGTGATCTACGTCGACGAGGTCGATAAGGTCGGCAAGACGTCGAACAACGTCTCGATCACCCGCGATGTCTCGGGCGAGGGCACCTCGTCGAAGACCGGCGTGTTCGGGCTGACGCGTCGGCGTTCCTGCCGGAAGATGTTCTGGCAGAGGTCGACGCAGTTCGAGCAGATGTAGACATCGTTGGGACCTTCGACCATGGGCCCGACCTCGCGGCTGGTCTTGCCGCAGAACGAGCATGTCGTCACGCGTCGCCCGCGGAAGCCGTCGCCGCTGCCGGCGCCGCCGTTGCCACCCCCGACACCGTTGCCGCTCTGGTCCATGCCGTCGTGCCCACCCGGGCCCGAGGCCCCGTCCTGATCGCGGTTCTTCGCCATTGCATCCTGCCTGCTGTCACATGGCCGACCAGGCACACCAAGGCCCACCCGACAACCCACACACCGGAAGTCTATCGACCGTCCGACCAGAACATTCAACACTCATCGGGCAGCAGTGCGAGCAATCTTGCCCAAATCAGGGGATATCAGGACGCGTCGTCCGTTTCCGACCGCTCGCCGGCGGCTTTGGCACGGCTCGCCATCGCCGCCACAGCCCGCTGGAACTCTTCTTCGC
>JBCCZQ010000067.1:0-16521 GCA_039187315.1 Planctomycetota bacterium
ACATGCTTTCGCCTGATCTGGATTCTGGGCACGAGTTCACTCGCCGGATCACTTCCCGCGTGCTCAAGAACGCTCTGCAGTGCCGCCCTCCGGGCTGATTCAAACGCGACTCTGGCCTGAGCAGTATGCGTGGCCTCCGCCTGAATCGGGTCCGGAGACGCATTGGCATCCTGTGCCACGTCTTGCATTGTGCTCAATCGAGTTTGCAGATCCGATTAGGAGATGAATAACGAAATCCACTGTGTGCCTGCAGAATCCGCACCAGCGATAGCCGCCGCGACAGAATGACCTGCTTGGTCCAACCAGAGACGAACACTCAGCTTGGACCGGGTTCGAGAAGGCAGGTCATTCATACCACTCGCACGATGAAGGTTCGTCGGCACGCTGTGCCAATACCCTCGACCGTATAGGCACCTTCTTCGAAGGGGGCGGGTCAATCGCACGGCCGGATTAGCAGCCGCTGATGAACGCAGTTACCCAGGCGAAGAAGTCGCTATCGCTGCAAGCTCCGTCGCGGTTTACGTCGCACTCCGGATCTTCGTTGATGAACGCGGTCACCCAGGCGAAGAAGTCCGAATCTGTGACCGAGCCGTCGCGGTTCACGTCCCCCGGGCACGGCGAGGTGCCCTGGAACTCGAAAGCGCCGATATCAACGACCGGATTGCCGACCCCCGCTGGCAAACCCGTGTCCGGCGTTCCCGCATCGTCGGTCACGCGAGGAGCGTCGCCGAGGTCGAGCGTGATCGGTCCGCTTGTTGAACCGTTGCCGTCGACGTCGAATAGCTCCTGTGCGATTTGGAGTGTGTTGCCCGCATCGATCGCGCGGGAGCCGGGCAGCAGTCGGTAATCCTCGTCCCCTGTGCCGAGGAAGCCGTCCGGGCCGATCGGATCGACAAACCCAGGGTCTCCCTGGACGAGCGAGATCAGCGTCGTGTTCGTCGACGTTCCGAGGTCGAGCAGCTGGACCAGGGAGTGATCGAGCGTGAGCGGTCCATCGCCGGAAGTGGGGACAAGCACATCGGCCCCGCCGTTGTTCGCCATGATGGTGTTACGGATGAACACTGGACCAATCGGAACAAAGAGGCGGACTCCGGTTCCATTGTTGGCAGTGACCACCGAGTTCGTGATCGTCCCTTCACAGCTCACGACAATCATGCCAGATCCATTCTGCGTGTTTGCGACTGAGTTACTGGCGATGACTGTGTGGTCGATGAGAAAACGTGTCTCGGTGTTGAGATCGAGCCCGCCGCCCTGTATATCGGCGTAGTTGCCAAGAACCAAGCAGCGTTGCATTTCGACTCTTTCGCCCGTCACTGCGTCATTGGCAGCAACCGAGTACAGGCCGCCGCCAAGCCCGGCACGGTTCCCCGTAAAGAGGCTATCAAATGCCAACACGTCTCCATCAGCGTGGATGCCACCGCCGGTGCCATCGTTGCCGAGTAGTGGTGACTGTCGGAATGCCGTGTTATTGGAGAACGAGACCTGCCGGAGGGTCGCCGTGGACAAGATTCGGACGAACGCACCGCCGCCGCGTTCAGCGATGTTTTCATCGAATATCGTATTGCTGATCGTTACGAGATCGCTGCCCAGATCGGCGCCGCCGGCATCAGTGCTTGACACGTTGTTCTGGATCATCGAGTCGCGCACGACAATCTCCGTACCATCGGAGAACAGCCCGCCACCCACCATAGCAGTATTGTTGCGGATGTTGACCTGATCGAGGACAAGCTCACCGCCGCGGTGCTCGATGCCCGCGCCGTTGCCGCTTGTGCTCGAGCCCCGCTCGATCGTCAGATCGATAAGCTCGGGACGATCATCCACGAAGGCGTTGACCACGGTCATAACGGACTCGACGTTGTCGGCGACGTTGCCGAAGTTGGGGAAAACGCCGGTATCGTCGCCCAAGACATCCCCGGAGAGCACGGTCGGCCCGGCGCCAGCCTTGCTGTCCGGGTCACCTCCGCCGGCGAACGCGCCGCGGAAACCGCCTTCGATGCGGATCGGTTCATCGACCAGGAATGTCTTGGTCGTCATGACATCGCCCGATGGGAACGGGTCGTCCTCGACCGTTGGCACGTAGCGCCCCTGCGCGATGCGGACCTCGGTGTAGTCCGAGACGGGGTCGAAGATGATGTTCGGATCGAACAGGTCCTTGAAGAAGGAGATACGCTCGATCGCCTGTTCCGGGTTGTCGAATGCGGTCTGCCACGACACGCCGTCGGCGCCGGCCTGTTGCGCATCGTCGTCGACGTACAGCACACCGCCGGTGACGACTACACCCACCTCGCTGCGAGCCAGGGTCATCTGCTCGTCAAACGTTGCAATTTCGAGTACATACGGCTGGCCGGGTATGAGCCCACTGACGTCGATCAGCGACTCCAACCCGGGTCCTTGGTCGTCGCTGCACGCGATCTCGACAAGGCTGCCGCAGGTACCCGACCACAGCGCCATGAGCGTATCGGGCTGATCGAAGCCGAAAGTGATTGCCCGAAGCCGGTCGGTTGTCGGCACGACGGTGAAGAAGTTGGTTGCGCCTCCGGGGCCCGGCGTTTGGAACCTGCACGAGAACACTGGATCTTCCTGGCTCTGTGATGAACTGGCGGTGCCCAGGTCGATCAGGAACTCCTGGTTGAGATCGATCTGCGTCTGCACGCCGGTGGCACAGTCGTCGCTGGGCAGCAGGACCGCCGCGTTGTCGAACGCCACGCTTGCGGTCAAGGATCCGACAGTGCTCGAAAAAAAGCTCAGGTCAAGAAGCATGGGGCCGGTATCGTTGATGAACCGCGAGAACACGCTGACCCAGCTGGAGCCGTCCCAGTACCAGGCCGTGTACAGCGTTCCGGTGCGTGTGATGCGCAGCGTGCCGGTCGTATCGCTCGTCGGGCTGATCGGTCCTCGCTGAAAACTCTGTCGCCCGGCGTAGTAGTCGCCGTCGGCGTTGCTCCTTGAGCGGAGCATGGAAAAGACGCCTCCGCCGGCCAGGCTCCGTATCTCGAGCGCTGCATCGCGGGGCACGCCGCTGACGGCTGTGCTCCAGTCGAGGATCTGGTAGTCAACGCGCACATCAAAGTCGCCGCTGGGGATTACGCGCTCGGCGCCGGCAAAGCGTGCAGATGCAAGAAACCCGTTGCCCGAGATCGAGAGCCGCCCCTGAGACTCCTCGAACACGAAATCCGTGCCGGAAGTCGACCACACCGGATCGAGCGTGTCGCCCTCGAACCTGTCCAGGAACGGGCCGTCTTGCTGGGCCGAAGCCGGCCATACCGATACGAGCACAAGCGTACAGCAAGCGGCAATGCGCATCGCGATCCGATTCATGGCAACCCTCGATGTGAACAGTGTTGCGTGAAGCTACTTTGCTGCAGTCTTCGTGTCAACACAACTGATCAGTGGAATGCTCGGGCATGGCAACACAGCGAAACACCCCAGGGACGCTCCTGCCTACCCAAGCCGAGCTACGACTTCGTCGCAATGCCTGGCGTGATCGAATCGCGATGCGGGGAAAACTGGTCTATTTTTTTATCGTTGCTGCACGCATGGATAGCGATAGCCCGGATCGACGCGCGAGATTCGTCGGATTGCCAGCAGGATGCAGGCGGGGCTGCATGGGCTGAGTGAACATCGTGCGAACTCGTCCGGGCGGGTGGTCGCAGTTGTATGCTTAGGTGGATCCACGGCTTGCGGCGAGGAGCATGCTCGGTGGCGAATGACAACGAGATTACACGGTTTCTCGATGAAATCGCCGAAGGGGACCCCGAGGCGCTGCGACATCTGCTGCCGGTGGTGTATGAGGACCTGCGTCGTATCGCATCAACTGAGCTCGCGCGTGAGCGGATGGGCCATACGCTCCAGCCCACAGCACTCGTCCACGAAGCATTTCTCCGGATCTCGCAGACACATACGATGAAATGGTCCTGCCGTGAGCACTTCTTTGGAGCCGCGGCGACGACGATGCGTCGAGTGCTCGTCGACCATGCGCGGGCGCACCTCGCACTGAAGCGGGGCGGTGTGAATCGGAAGCGTATTGCACTTGAGTCGGTCGCTCTGTATGAGGACGGGCGGGATGTTGATGTGCTGGATCTCGATGATGCACTGACAGAGCTTGCGAAGCTCAGCAGCCAACAGGCCGAGATCGTGCAGCTGCTCATCTTTGCAGGGATGAAAAGAGCACAAGCCGCGGAGATGCTAGGAATGACGACAAAGGCTCTTACTGGCGAGTGGAGTATGGCTCGTCATTGGCTGCGCGAGCGGCTGAAGGCACGTGGAGATCCGAGCTGATGGAACCGAACCGCTACGAACGCATCAGGCAGATCTTTCTCAGCGCTCGGAGTCTGCAGGGTGATGCGCGCGAACAGCTTCTCGCCAAACAGTGCGGTAGCGACGATGACCTGCGTCGTGAGGTTGATGCCTATTTGGCCGACGATCTGAGCGATGAAGACCGGACCCAGGATACCGCTGCCGTGGCGATCGATCCGGTGACGGACCGGTCACTCATCGAGACTGCGGGCGATCAGATCGGGAGGTACCGGCTGCTTGAGGTCATCGGCGAGGGCGGCTTCGGAACGGTCTTCCGGGCGTCGCAGCGCGAGCCAGTCCAACGCGAAGTTGCACTGAAAGTCATCAAACCCGGGATGCACTCTGCTGCTTTTATCGCGAGGTTTGAGGCGGAACGTCAGGCGCTGGCTGTGATGGATCACCCCGGGATCGCGAAGGTCCTTGATGGCGGAGCGACCCAGCGAGGTCTGCCGTTCTTTGTGATGGAGCTTGTCAAGGGCGTTCCCATCACCGAATTCTGCGACAGCAACCGTCTGAGCATAAACGAGCGGATCGGCCTGCTTATCCAGGTTGCGGAGGCTGTGCAGCACGCGCACTCGAAGGGAGTTATTCATCGCGACCTGAAACCCAGCAATGTACTCGCCGGGTACGATACTGAGGGTCGTATACGTGTAAAAGTGATCGACTTTGGTGTAGCGAAGGCTCTGAACCAGCGTTTGAGTGAGCACACGCTTTTCACGCAGCGCGGACAGCTGGTCGGCACACCCGAATACATGAGCCCGGAGCAGGCATCGCAATCGGGTGATGACATCGATACACGCAGTGATGTCTACGCGCTTGGAGTTATCCTCTACGAGCTGCTGACCGGAGCGCGGCCTTTCGATCTGAAAGGTGCCGCATTACATGAGATCCAGCGGATGATCTGCGAAGAAGAGCCCGTGAAACCCAGCACCAAGCTGAGCGAGCTCCGCTCGGGTGCGAAAGCTCGGGCGCAGCCTGACCGCTTCACAGCGATCCCTCGATCGGATAGCCACGCACTGAGCGGTGTGTTGCAGCGTGATCTCGACTGGATCGCGATGAAATGCCTCGAGAAGAACCGCGACCGGCGGTATGAAACCGCTGATGCGCTCGCAAAGGAACTCGGACGATATCTTGCAGGCGAACCGGTTCTTGCCGGTCCTCCGAGCGTGAGCTACCGGCTCCAGAAGTTTGTACGTCGCCATCGCGCTGGTGTGGTTGCAGCTTGTCTTGCCACGGTGCTGCTAATGACGGGACTCGCAGGAACGACCGTCGGTCTGATCGAAGTGCAACGCCAACGCGATTTCGCTATGGCAGCGCAAGCGCGGGAAGCGCAGCGAGCCGAAGAGCTTGAGCTCGTATCGAACTTTCAGTCTAAGCTGCTCGAGTCTGTGGAGCCGTCGCGTTTCGGTCAAGCGATCCGCTCTGGTCTCAGGGATAGGCTGGTCAGATACGGCAATGGATTGTCCAGTTCGAGTTCTGAGCAAGATACGACAACCGAACAAGAGCATACAGCTGAGTTCGACGAGTTCGTGCAGACGGTCAATTTTACTGACCTGACGCTTTCTGTCTTGAATGATGAGCTTTTTGCACCCACACTGACATCGATACAAACGCAGTTCGCGGATAATACATTTATACAAGCGCGGCTGCTTAGTGCCCAGGCGCGAGCTATGCGACATCTTGGATTAGATCGCGCTGCTGAGCAACCCCTCTCGCAAGCCATTCAACTCCTTCGCGCGAGGCCCGAACCGAACGATCCACATCTCGCCCTGTGCCTGACGGTGCAGGGCTCATTGGTCGCTGGGCGAGGTGATCTCAAAAACGCTCTCGCGCTGCAACTAGAAGCACTAGATACGGTATCTGGGAATTCTGATGATGAGCGAACTGTCCGATACACGGCGTTGAGCAACGCTGGGCTTATTCGACGGGATCTCGGCGACTATGCCGGAGCGGAGGTCGATTTTCAGCAAGCAATCGAAGGGCGAACGCTGCTTCACGGTCCGGATGATGACCGAACGCTTCGTTCTATGCTCAATCTTGCCAGGCTTTATCAGAGTACATCACGGTTTAACGAAGCCGAAGCATTGCTGCGGCATGTCGCGGACACACACGAACGCGTCAACGGTCAAGAAGACTTTGAAACGCTGCTCTCGCGAAAGTTTCTGGCATCTATCTTGCGCGCTCGCGGAAAAGATGAAGAAGCGGAGGAGCTGTTAATCGATACAATCGAGAAGCTCGTTGATGTCGTGGGTGCCGACCATCCAGAGACACTCGCCGCGCAAGCGAATCTCGGGCTGCTGTACTCTCAGACCGGCCGACCCGGCCTCGCGGAAGAGCTGATGCGTCGTGCGATCGAGGGGCGTATACGGATCTATGGCACAGATGACGTCTCGGTCGGCACCATACGTTCCAATCTCGCTGTCGTTCTCCGGCGGCTCGGCAGGATGGAAGAGGCAGAGCCGCTGTACATCGAAGCGCTGGAGAGTCAGCGGCGTTTGCTCGGCAAAGATCATCCCCATACGCTGATTGCTTGGTACAACTTAGTTACATTTTATGGCCGTGACCGCCGGATGGACCTCGCCCTTTCTGAGGGAAGGGCTATGCTCGAAGCGACTCGCCGGGTATTGCCTCCCGGAAGCCGCAACATACTCATGTCCGAAAGACTCGTCGGACAAATCCTGCTCGTTGCAGAGCAATACGACGAAGCCGAGAAGATGCTGCTCGGTTATCTCGATCATCCGAACCGCGACCAGGTGATGAAGCCGCGGCATGTCATCAATGACATGGAACTGCTCACCAAACACTTCCGTGAGCGGAATGCGGCTCAACCGAACTCCGGATACGAGATCATGGCGAGCGATATGCAGAAACGCCTCGATTCTTTTCGAACGAGAATCCAAGGCGATCATGATGCCACCGAGTAAACAATGCTGATGTGCGCAACCTGCTGAGAAAGATGCTGTATGCTGTCCTCCGCTCAACTGGCAGTGAGTAGCCGGCGAGCGAAGCTGGTAGCAACAGGCACGATCGAGTGTCCGCCTCTCCGTTCGTCTTTGGCTCACACTGAATGTCGCCCGTCAAAGCGGCTCGTTCCGTTCTCCAAAATTGTCACCGTGGCGGACCAGCATGTTCGTGGATCCCCTTTGTGGTGTCCGATGTGTCCGATCGCGAACTGGCTTGTGATCCGTAAGTACTAGCTGGGAAACTGGTTGAGTGTGTCCGGCTGGGATGACTGTACAGCGGTCGTGGGGAATTCGTCATGTCGGAGCTGGAGCGATCGCCTTTGGCTGTGGCAGTTGGAATCGCTGCCGCCTTCATACGTGCATCGGTCGTGGCACGAACCCGGATGTTGGAGCATGTTTTCGCTGATCATGTGGATGATGGCTAAGTGGGATACGCCTAGTCGTGACGCTTCGTTGCTTGAGCGTGAGTTGGAGGTCTTCCGATCTCGCGATCTCGACGTCGCCGAAAGCCGAGTCATATGCGACCGTACCTCTCGTAGGCGCAGCGGGCTGAGATTGTCCAGTTGATGCGCGGCTGCGGGGGTGGTCTGCGATTGCTATACCCGGTCATCAGGGTCAAGCTCAAACATCCTCGGCGGCAACATTGTATTTCATACCGTGATCACCGGCGAGGAAGCGTACCGCGCGGTGGTTGCTGTTAGCTATGAAGTTCGCCCGCCACTCGGTGTACAAGGATCACAGATCATCGGGACTGTGCGGGGTGAATCACGTAGCGATCGTGGACTTCAAAGATCATGTCGTCGACACCGTCTCCCGAGACATCGTCGAGAATGACTGCTCGCGGCTCAAAGGTCCGGCGCTCGGGAGCGTCAAAGAGGCGTCTCTGGAAGGTCTCAAACTCGAATGTTTTGAGAAGTCGACGCGACGAAGTAAACGTGAAGACCTTGCAACGCTGCTCGCCGGCATCAAGGACGACAAGGTCGGTGTAGCCGTCGTCGTTCAGGTCTCCGCTGGCCATTCGAAACTCGTACTGATCTTCTGCATCGGAGCGATAGCTGGCAAATTGCTTGAGAGCGACGCGTTCGCCGCTGAGTCTCGCGACGCCAATGCCATCCGCGGAGTGGCAGAGAATGTTGGGCTGATCGTCGCCGCTGAACGCGCCGCCGGTGAGGGATCCAAGGTCAAACGCGGGCACGCGGAGACGGTCAACGACGGTCCATGCCTCGCTGGTTTCGTCCCTTGCAAAGATAACGAGACCCTCATTGCCAGTATCGCCAACCGTGATGCGAGGTGCGTCGCTCGATCCTGTGATCGTCAAGCCCGAGAAAGACGCTTGGGTATGGGTCACGGCCATCTGTTCGATCACGCGCCAGCCCGTCTCCGCGTCGTAGGTACACGCGCGGACAAAGTTCTCTGCGGCAATGAGCAGCTCGTCCGAGCCGTCGTTGTTGATGTCAACCACGGCGGTGTTTGTGGGTCCGGCCGCTTGGATGAGGCCGACCTGGGGCATCAGCCTGTCATCGAGCACGCGGCCGTTCGTGGCCGAAGCCAGTTCTGTGTCTTCGACCGAGCGGATCATCACGGGCGGCTCGTCGTCACCGGTCAGCAGCACATCAGTGCTGCCATCGCCGTCAAAGTCTCCGCTGATAATGGCAGACGGCGGGCGATCGATCGAATCGAGCTCGATCGCCCGCGGCGGGCCGTCTGGCGTCAGAATCTCGAGCCAATGGTCTCGGCGTTCCCGGACAACCACCGCGAGGCTCGCCGTCTCCGAACCGTTCCTGATCACGGCCATGGCGACCGGGGTAGCACCCGGGTTGGCGAGCGGGAGCGGGCGTGGGAAATCGAGACGTCCTCGCCGCGGATCGAACGAACTGACACCGACAACGTTCTCGTCTTCGCTCATCACGAAGACTTCGAGTGGGCCGCCTTCGATCCACTGGCCGGCCGCGAGCATGCTCGAGTTCTTGAATGTGCTAAAGGTGACCCCCTCGCGTATGCCGGTGTGCTGCTGCTGCAGGTGAAGTGAGAGAGCGTTGCCGTCGGGATTAGCGATGAGGATGTCATCGAGACCATCTTGGTTGATGTCCGCGGTGGTCAGTGCTCGAGCACTCGAGCTACCCCCAGGGATGGCGTATACCTCGAAGGGAACATCACGCTCCGTCACGAACCCAGCGTCATCAGGGGCGTCGATCTGCTCCGTGACCACATCATAAAGGAGCACCCGGCGGCTTCGCGACTCGATAACGCCAATAGATGCGCCGGGACGATCAGCAAAACGGACTGGAGCGACTTCGACCAGGGGCGGCATTGCAAACCGGATCTCCGGGCCTAGCGTCGAGCCTTCGCCCGACTCAGTACCCGGCGCGATCTGGAGCCACAAGCGAAGCGGTGCGTTGTCATCCGGGATAATACCGACGACATCGAGCAGGCCGTTGCCATCAAAGTCTTCGATGATCAGTTCTTCGATCTCCGCACCTGATCCAAGCTGGGTGGGCTCACCGATGGTGTTGGGGCCTTGCATTTCGAAAATGCTGATGCGACCGCTGATGAGTGTGATGAGTTCGGGGGTGTCGTCTCCTCGGACGCTGGCGATCGCAACCCCGCCTCGGCGACCAGACAGGCCTGGTAGCCTGCGTGAAGTTGCATCCTCAAAGCTCAGGTCGTCGCTCTGGACCAGTGCGACCACCGAAGCCGGTCGGCCTGTGTAGAGCATGTCGAGGCGGCCGTCGCCGTTGAGGTCCTCGACGTGGAGATCCGTAACCTGATGCGAAACCGATATGTCTTGGCGATCGTAGTAGCGGCTTCGGGAGAACTCGTTGACGCTCGCTGCTGCGTCAAGGTCGTTGTCGGCACGGGGCTCGGCCCGCTGGATATGCAACTCGACGCGGCTCTTCCGGTTATTCACCGCGACAAGGTCAGCCAAGCCATCGCCGTTCATGTCGGCAACAACAAGTGGGCCCATGTTGTCATCAACAACGAGGAAGCGTGGGTCATCGAAGCCGAAGTAGTCGGCGAGTGGTTGCTCGCTTTGCCCGGCGGCGTGCAACCCGAGGCTGCAGACAGCGAGGAGGCCTATCCAGGAATGAATCATCATGATCTCCGGTCGTAGCAAATATCAGGACGGCCAGAGTATAATCCGTTGAACTGTGTCGGACTCGACTCATACCCAGGCAAGCTAACGCCTTTGGGATAGCATGCAATGGATACAGGGGCGTTCATCCGCCGTTGGCTGAAAGGGATCGAATAATGATGCGACCAGTGGTGACGGTGCTGTGTGCTGCGATGCTGTTCGGCACCGCCGGGCTGGTGGGCGGTCAAGCTGATGTGGATCAGCGTTCCGGGATGGCGCCCGTGACAGTGGAGTTTGATTCCGGTCGCCGAGTTACAGCACCCATCCTGAAGGAGACGGCCGAGTCGGTATGGCTCGATCTCGGGTTCGAGGTCCTTGCCGTACCCCGCTCACAAATCGCTTCGATCGAACGATCCGAGTCATCGCAGTACGTCACCACGTTTGAACGTAGTGGGCTGTATGCCGTCTCGGAAGGGCCGCTGCCTGAGCGATCGCCTCAGGAGTGGGCCAAGATCCTCGGCCCCGCCGTGATCAAGGTGTCGACGCCCGCAGGCCTCGGATCCGGATTCGTCACCGATCCCGATGGGTACGCCGTCACAAACGCTCATGTCATCCAGGGAGAGACGGAGATTACCGCAACGGTCTTTCTCGATAGCGATTCTGGTATTCGACGCGTCGTCATCGAAGATGTCAAGATCGTTGCGGTGAACAATCATATCGATCTTGCATTGATCAAGCTCGAGCATCCGGATGATGAGCCCTTTGTTGCTGCGTCTGTGATGGGAGGTTCCGCACTGCAAACGGGTGAAGAAGTATTCGCAATCGGCAACCCGCTCGGCCTCGAACGAACACTGAGCGCCGGTGTGGTCGCGACCACGAACAGGAACTTTGAAGGCTTGGCGTTCGTCCAGACCACCGCAGAGATCAACCCCGGTAACTCGGGCGGCCCTCTGTTCAACCTCAAGGGCGAGGTAGTGGGGTGCACGAACATGGGCGCCCTGTTTGCCGACGGAATTGGGTTTGCCATCCCAGCCCGGTACATCCGTGATTTTCTGGATCACCACGACGCATTCTCATATGGTAAAGACAATCCAAACTCGGGCTATACCTACGGTCGGGCACCGCAGCGCAAACGCGCGGGTGTGGCGCCACAGCTCGATGATCAGTGAACGTGCGGTACAACCCGCAACCCCCAGCCTCGCGTGTGATCCATGCGGTACTGGAAGTACCCACAGGAGCCCATTATGCGATTTTTCTCTTTCGCATTGCTTATTGCCACAGGCGCATCGTCCGCAGGTGCACAGCCGCTCACTATTCTTGATCTTGTCCCGGACAACGCAGCCGTCGTCGTTGGGGTCGACTCGGTGGACGAAGCACGCGCGGCATTCGACCGCACAGCGATCAAGCGTGAATGGTGGGATAGCGACGGCGTGCAGTCATGGGTCGAAGAACAGCTCCAGCAGGCCTCGGAAGAGTTCCGTGACAAGGCGGCGGATCTGGAGCTCAACCTCGATGACCTCGAGCTACCGACCGGCATGGCTGGTGCAGCGATGTGGCTTCCGGAGGAACTCAACGACGACGGCAGTGCTCGGCAGTGGGAGTACCTCGTCGCTGCAGACTTCGGCGAGCACATCGATGCGACTCAAGAGGCCCTCGATGATCTGATCGTGCACGCCGAAGAGTCCGGCAATGCATGGTTCGAGGAAGAGCCGTTTGCGGGTGGCACCATATGGACCCTCGAACTGCCCGATGCTCAAGAAGAACTGGAAGAGTGGGAGCGTAACGAACAGCCCCCGGTTGACACCGAGCAGTTGTTCATCGCGACGCATGGCTCACACCTGATGGTGACCTCCGATCTGCGACAGGTTGAGACGGCACTCGAGCGTCTCGCGGGCGAGGGGCGCGGTGATGCGTCCGCGCGATCCGCTTCGGAAGTGACATCCGCGTTGGCTGCAGCCGGCGGCACCGGGCACGGATACGCCGTCGCAAACTTCCGTCCGCTCATCGATCTTGTTGGGCGGATGGACGACGCTGCCGAAGATGGTGCAGCCGGTATGGGGATGAAGATCACTGATATCCTCAAGGCCGTGGGGCTTTACACAGCCCGGTCAATGGCAATGAACATCGAGTTCGATGGCGATGACGGCATGCTCGAGTCTGGCTTCGCGGTCATGCTACCGGAGAAGCAACGTCTCCTCTCGCTGATGGACCCACCCGCCGCACCGTTCACCCCGCCGGGCTACGTCACCGCAGATGCATCGTCCGTTTCGCTGTTCCACTTCGATTTCGCTCGCCTGTTCCCGGTGGTGAATGAGATCATCAGCGACCTGCCCGAAGAAGCTGTACAGGACATCCGGCCTCAACTCCAAATGGCACAAGGGTTTCTCGAACCGATGCTTTCGCAGCTCGGTCCCAAGATCTACGTCGTATCGCGGATCAGCCGGCCGTTCTCTGCAACCAGCCAGCGCACTCTCGTAGCAATCGAATGTGCGGATACGCAGGCGCTCGGGCGGTCTATCCAGCAACTGGCATCGATGTTCGGCGCCAACCTCGACCAAAGGCCGTTTCAAAGTGGCGTGATCTACGATCTTGAAGCCCCCGGCTTCGCTCCAGGATCTGGCAATGAGTTCTCGATAGGGCTGAGCACCGGGGCCATCCTGATCGGTGACATCGAATCGGTGGAGGTGGCCCTCCGGCTTGGAGGCAATGGTGGTGAGGGCACGCTCGCAGCCGACAAGCGTTTCCGCGATGCGATCCCGCCGCAATCCGGCCTGTCATTCGGATACTCGCAGATGCGAGAAGCGATCGAATACGCAGCGTGGACGGTGGAAAACACGAATACTGCAACCACCCCCATGGAGGTGCTTCCGCCACTCAACACACTCGCCGACGTCGTCGGCGATTTTGTCAGCGTCATGCAGTCCACGCCTGAAGGGTACATCGGCAGGTCGCTTGTGCTAAGGCCGAACTAGGCCTTGTCGTTGGAACCAGCAGCGGCATGCAACCGCCGCAACACTCACATCGACTTTGGACTGCTTGCCGGGGAAAGGTTACCCACAGAGGGGACTGGGTGATCGCTCACAGTATGGCCTGATCTCTGAGTGGAGGCACCATCAAGAGGAACTACACGCACGACGCCGGATCGGATGCCAGGCACGGACCCACATCGCTTGCGTTCGAATCCAGTCGGAATCCCCTGAGCTGCATTTTACAAACTCGCTGGCCTACCACCGTGGGGCGGATCGTTCGGCGGTTCCTGTTGCTACCAGCTTCGCTCGCCCGCTACTTGAACGCCGAGGCGAGATGCCTGGCGGTGCTTGCTGCAATCCTTCGAGCTTGTCCACTACTCTCGTTGCTGTGAGCCACCCGCGTCCGGGTCATTTGTCCATTTCTTCAGGCGTGCGTACAGCACGCCCGCCCCGATCGTCACCAGTCCGACGCTGATCGCCGCGATGATTCGGGCGGGCGGCGTGAGTGTCTGCGTGTCGAGCAGGAGTACTTTGAAGGCGACTACGCCGAGCAGCGCGAGGCCGGCCCACCTGAGGATCGCCGAGAGGCGGAAGCCCAACGCCACCGTTGCCACCGCAAAAAGGCTCCACCAGATCGACAGCGCTGCGCCCTGTGCTGACCGCTGCTCGAGCAGCTGCCCCACGCCGCGAAGGACATCCAGCGATGTTGCGGCGAGCAATAGCAGCCACGCGATGCCGAGCGCGACCATCTGGAACTGCGCACGAACAGCCGCGAGCCCATCCGGTGCGTCCTTGGCAGCGGGCTGGACGCTCAGACGCCACGCCAAAAAGATCCACAGCACGACTGTCGTGAACGCCAAGACAAATGCAAGGTTTCCGATCGCAACGCCCTCGATCGCATTCGAGCCGGCCGATACACGGTTGGTCACCCATCCCGCGGACAGTACAAGGAGCAGCCCACCCGCGATCTCCGCCAGCGACCACCGGTACAGACGCTGACTTAGGGCAATCACCACGCCCGCGTATCCAGCACCGAGGAGCAGGGTCTCGAGGACCCCGCGTGTCTCATGAAGGCTGGCGATGGCTATCGCACCGCTCGTGATCGCAAGGAGGGCACAGGTCCAGCGTCCATTGAATGACAGGCGTGGGATCGCGGCGAGGGCGGTCCAGGCAAGCAACGCCACAATCATCGGCGAGGGGTTGAGGCTGAGCATCGCTTTGGCAGGAGATGTATTTTCGATGGCGATCTGACCGAAGAGCGACACAGCCATGCCCAGACCGGCGAGGATGTACGCGCTGACTCGCAACGGCCTGATCTGTACTTGGGTGGTGAGCCACACAGCCGCCGCTGCCAGGCAGAGCCAAGTTGGGCCCAGCGCATCGGGTGAGGCTTCAGGGTGCGCGAGTGTCGCCGCTAGCAACCAGAGCGAGACAGTCGCGGCCGCTCGCTGCAGGAGATCGTGCCTAGTCCGCCACGCCCCGGCCGCCGCAGCGAGGGCGACATAGACCACCTGGCCGGACCACGCGGTGATGTACAACCCGAGCGGCTGGGCTACTGCCTCGCCCAGCAGGTGCTCTGCAGCATCGATCGTGAACAGCCGCGCCGCCGCTACACCGAGCAGCGCGAAGCCGAACACATCCGAGGCGCGGAACCGGAGTCTCCGTCCGCTCTCGATCGCGGCGAGACCGATGGCGCACCACGCCGCGACTTGCGCCCATCCCCCGAGCGCCATCGCCACGGTGGCCACGACCAGCAGCGCCGCATTGAAGACAAGCGCCGCCGCGAGGGCTGACCGCGGGCTTGGATTGCGCGCCCAGAGGCCGATCACGGCGCTACGCCGCAGCCGAAGTGTCACGGCGGCCATCGTGACGCTCGCAAGACCGAAGCTCAGGGGAGCGAGCCAGTCGAGCCCGACGTCGATCTGTCGAACAACGATCGCGGTGGTGACCACGCTCCAGGCAGTCACGCCGAAGATCGAGTTGAGCCAGCGGGCCTCTGGTGAGAACAAGGCTCTTAGGTTGAACATGATCTCTTCGTTGTCGCCGCGGACGAACCCAGCGACCGAGTTCTCAGGCCACTCTGTGCGGTCGCGGAGTGCCTTGAAGAATCGGGCGGAGACCACCAGCTCAGCAACCGTCGCGAGCCAGACGGCACTCACGAACGCCAGCGCATACGCGGGCGCGGTGTCGTACACCGTGGTGATCCAGAGCGTGCCGACGATGCCTGTGCTCCACCAGGCTAGCCGCCTCACGTTCGCGTAGCCCCCGCCCCGCCAGCCGGCGAGCACCAGGCCGAGCACGAGTAGCGAGAGCAGGTAGCTCGGCATCGCAATACGTGACGGCTCGCTTGACTCGAGCATGAACGGCACCAGAAACGCGCCGACCAGCGACAGCAGCGCGAGCATTACTCGATTCGATAGTGAACCAAGCAGCACGCCGAGCGCGGTGATGCCGGCGAGCATGACGAACGTCGCGGTGGTGCTGAGCAAGTCATAGAGATTCGATGCCGCGAGTATTGAGGCATAGATGACCGCAACGCCCGTCGCTGAGGCACCCGCGGAGGCTAGCGCGTTGATCCGTCGCCGCAGGATCTCGCCGACGGCGAGCATCGCGATGCCGAAGCCGGCTGCGGCGCCGCACCTGGCCATAGGCGAGATCGCGCCCATCCAGCCTTCGTCGTACGCATACTTGAGGAACATGCCCACGCCGACCACAACGATCAGCATGCCGGCGAGCGCAAGTCCTTTGGCACCCAACAACCACTCGAAGCTCTCGCGGCTCAGCCGGCGCCGGACAACGGCACTCGGCTGCTCTTCCGTGCGAGCGGGGGCCGGATGAGTGTCCTCCTCAAGATATGTGCGGTCAATGACATCGGCCAGCAGTGTGGACTCGACGGCCGGGACTGCCGAGGTGTCGTTCGGCCGGCCTGGTTCGTGTACCTCCTCGACAGGATCCGCGGGTGTCTCAGTCGATGACAGCGAACGGATCGGCTTCGCTGTATCTGGCGGAGTGAGTCGCGGATCGGCAGGCAGTGCAGCCTGGTGCTCGATCTCATGGGGTGTCCTGGTATCCACGGCCTCGAGTGCATCGAGCCTCTTGGTCAGTGACCTGCCCCCATTCCTTGTACCGATTTCTATGTTACTCCCAGTGTGCTTCCCAGCCGCACCAGAGGGCTGCGGAGCGTAGCGGAGCAGGCCTCTGGTGAGACCGTTTCAGGTGC
>JBCCZQ010000068.1:0-16318 GCA_039187315.1 Planctomycetota bacterium
CTTCGCCCGCATCCACGCCCGGGGGCAGCCTGACGACACGGTACTGCTGGGCAAGCCGCGATCGCTGGCTGACGCCGGCCCGGCGAACCGATGCGGTGGTACAGTCAAGAACAGAAACGAGACGGCGCTCAACGTCGACCATCAGCGATGCGTCATCGCTCTTGAGACGAACGACAATCTCATTGATCTGCTGTGGGGATTGCTGTGAGACTTGCCCACCGCGATGCTCGATGAAGTGATTGCCTCGACCCTGATCCATGTTGGTGAGGCTGTGCTGGAGCGGCAGACCCGAAGACTGCGCGGAGGAGGCTGCCGTACCTGCAAGCAGGCACAGACCGGCCAACAACCAGCGGTCGGGTCGGTGCATCGTGTCTCTCCTCTCAGAAACGGCCGAGGCCGCTTTGTCTGTCGCTCTCTCGCGCCATGATAGCAATTTTCTGGGACCCACCCATTAGTCGAAAGACAGTTTCGTGCTCACTCAGAACAAATGCTATCAAAATACAAACAAACATGGCGTTCACAGGCCGATTCTTGTCATCTGGCGAATCAGCAGGTTGGTCCTTGACAGCGACCTCACGGGAGATCAAGCTATCGGACAAGAGAGATGCTGCTTCTTGCGGCAAGATAAGACACCGTGGCAGCCGGCTCCCGGTCGAGTCACACGGATACGAGGGAAGAGAGAACGTCATGGGACACCGCAGACTCACTCCGTGCGCGGCGCTGCTCATCGCGTGCGCAGGCACGGCGAGCGCCGACATCGATGTGATGGTCTTCACTATCACCGCGACCAACGCCGATGGCTCGGCGTACTTCTCGCACATGATCGAAGCCAACCAGGCGAGCGGCAACATCGATTTCGATTGGAATCTCAACGGGCTCACCGAGCTCCGCGATGAAAACAACGGCATGCTTGTTGCCGAGCTTCAGCAGGCCAGTGTCAACATCATCGCCGATCCCGAGGTTGCGGTCGGCTTCACGGCCTTCGCGCCGACGCAGCAGACTACGTTCAACGTGCAGTCAACCATCCTCAGCTTCACGCAGATCAGCGCCGCCAACGCGGTCGGTCAGGCCAGCGCCAGCATCACCCTCAACGACTTCAGCGGCGACGGCCAGGTCACGTTCACCCCTGGCGCGGGCGGCGCGTATGAGGCCCAGCTGAACAACCGCAGCGTGATCTTCGACACGCTTTTCGACGCCGGCCCGATCGTCGGTACGAACGTCTTTAATGACGACACCGGCGGGCTCGCACCGCTCGGCATCGCGGTCACCAGCATCAGCGCTGAGTGGAACTTCACGGTCTCTTCCGGCGACCTGGTCAGCGGCTCGAGCCTGTTCCGCGTGATCCCCGCTCCGGGCTCGGCAGCCCTGCTCGGGCTCGGCGGTCTGGTGGCCTCCCGGCGTCGCCGCTGAGCCCGGAAGCCAATCGCTCTTCAAGACCGAGCGAATTCCGTGCGAAGCCCTTGGCTGCCAAGCACTCTTTTCCGAAATATCCATCTGCAAGCTCGACGGGCACGCCACGGCGTGTCCGTTTTTTCTTGCCTCAGGCCAGCTGAGCCGAGCATCGGGACAGGCGGCACAAATAAATACCGTACACAAACGATTTATCGACCTCGACGAAGAAACTGCGAACCTTTTCGGTTCGCTCTGAACCCGGGTATTGACCACGCGTGCCTAGGTCCGCATACTGGGGGTGGGAGGAGATGCGTGCCCGCCGGCAGGCGGGACGCATGCGAGAGGAGAGACACACATGCGCATGGCGCGATCCACCAACCTCATCACGCTCGGCGGCCTTGCCTTGGGCTGTGCTTTTGCCGGCACATCGGCGGGTCAGATCAGCGATCCCTATGTCGTGATCGAGGTTGCAACAAGCAGCGGCAGAACAGGTTCGCTGACGATCTCGAAGAACGATCCGTTTGTGGCCAACGGAACGGATGGCGGCCTGGTGTACGCGGGCTTCTTCCCGCAGGTCATCACCGACCAGTTCGGCGACCCGATCGCCACGGTCCGATCGATCTTCGCTCCGTCCACAGCCGAGAACGTCGAGACGGTCGGCGTGATCGATGCGAAGGCCGCGATCGTGACCGAACTGGTCGCGGGCGACGAGGATACGACCTTCACCATCACTTCGGCGTTCGTCGAGACAACCCAGCCGATCGCCAACGCGATCGTTCAGGGCGACGGCCTGTACACCGTCGGTGATGAGGGCGGCGGCGGCGTGACCGTCACCGGACCCAACGGACCCGGAGCGCTGAACGAGTTCTTCGTCAACGGCACCGTCGATACCGGCACGCTTGTCGGCTCGCTGAACAACCTCACCGGCCCGTTCAACACGAACAACCTGACCGACTCCTTCGCGGACACGCTCCCCGACACCGCTCTGGGATTCACGGTCAACAGCTTCCAGTTCCGCAGCACGTTTACCCTCTCGGCCAACGACCAGGCCACGAGCAACTTCGACTTCAACGTCGTGCCCGCCCCTGCCTCGGTCGGCCTTCTCGCGCTCGGCGGCATGGTCGCCGCACGTCGGCGACGCTGAGCGACATCCAGATCACTCGAAACCTTTGAGCGCGGCGGGCACTGCTCGCCGCGTTTTTGTTTGCACAGCTGCCGATCAGGTTGGCCGGCCCCGAGCAAGTCGGGCGTTAATCGGAAGCGAGCCGTAACGTCTCCGTGAGGTGCCAGGCGCCGGGTGGCGACCCGGCACGCCCGGTCAGCACCGCGACCTCCCCGGTGCGCATCGCGGGACCCTGCGCGGAGGTCCCGCCCCACAGGACGCCGACCAGTCGCGAGACCTGCGGGTTGTGGCCTACAAGCACCAGCGCCGTCGCTGCGTGCGATGCGATCAGGTCCAGCACGCCGGAAGCAGGGGCATCGACCATGAGCCGGTCGTCGTAGGCGACTTCGACGCCCAGAACCTCGGCGATGAGCCTGGCAGTTTCATCGGCGCGCCTCGCTGGGCTCGCCACGACGATGGGCGTGCCCCGCGGCTCAAGCATGTCGGCAAGCCGCTCGCCCAGCCAGCGAGACTGCGCCTCGCCTTTGGGCCGCAGCGGGCGATCGCGGTCGAGCCCCGTCTCGGAATCCGGCTCGGCCTTGCCGTGCCGGACCACAGCCACCATCCGTTCCTGCATGGGTATCCCTTCCCGATCGCGGCAGAGCACCGGGCCCGAACGTCCGAAGAACCAATCGGCTCTCGCTGCGGAACAGTCCTGCCGCCGGGGCGTCGAACTTCCACAGCGTACAATGACCCGCACCGAAGGAGGTCCGACCATGCGCCCGACACCCGCACTTCGGCGACCCTTGCTCGCCCTGGCCGCCGGTTCCGCAGCCCTGCTGCTGGCGGGGGGCGTCCTTCCAGGGGCCCCGACAGCCGGCACCGCCCGGGCACAGGCCGACGACGCCAGCACGCTCCAAGCCAAGCGAGACAACCTGGCCAAGCTGCTCCGGCCGATCACGCTCGATGTGACGGACCAGCGTCTCGAGGACGTCATCACGTTCATCACAGACTTCACGGGCGCCCAGATCGAAGCCCGATACATCGACGACCGCTCCCCCGAGGGCCTGGACCCCGAGTCGCTGATCACGATCGACGCACGGAACATGTCGACCCTCCGCCTGCTCGAGTTGGTGGTCGAACAGGCCGCCCGCGATTCGTTCGATGGCGCGACGTGGCAGTTCACCCCGTGGGGCTCGGTTGAGGTCGGGCTCAAGAGCACACTCAACCGCCGGCAGCGTGTGCAGATCTACGACATCTCCGACCTGCTGCTGGTCCTGCCGGACTACGAAGACGCGCCCGAGATCGACCTCCAGAGCGTGCTGCAGAGCTCGCAGGGCGGCGGCGGCGGGCAATCGCCCTTCGACGACTCGGGCGGCGAAGACGATGAAGAGCGTGATCTCGAAGAGCGGCGGAACAACGTCATCGATCTGATCCAGTCCATCGTTGAACCCGATCAATGGCAGGCCAACGGCGGCGACGGCGGGTCCATCCGCATCTACCAGAACGCCTTGGTCGTCCGGGCCGCGGATTACATGCACCGCCAGATCGACGGCTACAGCTTCTGGCCCAGCCGCAGCCAGGCCGTCTCGGGCGTGGGCGCCCGACGGTACGTCAGCTTCACGCTCGACACCGGCATCGGCACCGTGGACGGCTTCGAGAACGTCCCCGTTCTGATTGACGGCGGCGGCTGAGCTCGCCCAGCTCGTTACGCTTCGACCATTTCCGAGACCGCCGGGCACGAGCACATCAGGTTCCGGTCGCCGTACGGGTTGTCCACCCTGGCTACCGGCGACCAGAACTTGTGCGTCCGCAGCCACGGGAGCGGGTAGACCGCTCGCTCGCGGCTGTAAGGCCGGTCCCAGCTCTCGGCGGCGATCTGTTCAACCGTGTGCGGTGCGCCCTTGAGCACGTTGCTGGCGCGGTCGGCCTCACCGCGTTCGATCTCGGCGATCTCCTGGCGGATCGCGATCATCGCGTCGCAGAAGCGATCGAGCTCGGTAAGGGGCTCGCTCTCGGTCGGCTCGATCATGAGCGTGCCTGGCACGGGCCACGACATCGTCGGCGCGTGGAAGCCGTAGTCGATCAGCCGCTTGGCGATGTCGTCGATCTTGACACCGGCCGACTTGTCGAAGGGGCGGCAATCCAGGATGAACTCGTGCGCGACCCGGCCGTGCTGACCGGTGAAGAGCAGGTCATAGTGGTCCTTGAGCCGGCTGGCCATGTAATTGGCGTTGAGGATGGCCACCTGCGTTGCGCGGGTCAGGCCCGCAGCGCCCATCAGGGCGATGTAGACCCACGAGATCGGCAGGATGCTCGCCGAGCCGTACGGCGCCGCGCTGATCGCGCCCGAAGCGCGGTCGCCCGTGCCCGAGGGCGGCCGCACCGGATGGCCCATCAGGAACGGAACCAGGTGCTCGGCGACGCCGATCGGCCCCATGCCGGGCCCGCCCCCGCCGTGCGGGATGCAGAAGGTCTTGTGCAGGTTCAGGTGGCAGACGTCGGCGCCGATATCGCCGGGTCGGCAGAGCCCGACCTGCGCGTTCATGTTCGCGCCGTCCATGTAGACCTGCCCGCCCCGCTCGTGGACGATCGCGCAGACCTCGCGGATCTCGGTCTCGAAGACGCCGTGCGTTGAGGGGTAGGTCACCATAAGGGCCGCGAGCTTGTCGGCGTGCTTGTCGGCCTGTTCACGCAGGTGCTCGACATCGATGTCGCCAGTCTCTGTCGACCGGACCGGCACAACCTTCATGCCCGCGATGACCGCCGATGCCGGGTTCGTTCCGTGCGCACTCTCAGGAATCAGGCAGACGTCGCGGTGCGACTCGCCCCGGGATCGGTGGTACGACCGTATCACGAGCAGCCCGGCGTACTCGCCCTGGGCGCCGGCGTTCGGCTGGAGGCTCACGCCTGCGAAGCCCGTGATCTCGCCGAGCCACGCCTCGAGATCCTCGAACAGCTCGGCGTACCCCCGCCACTGCTCGGCGGGTGCGAACGGATGGATCTGGCCGAATTCGGGCCACGTCACCGGCACCATCTCGCTCGTCGCGTTGAGCTTCATCGTGCACGAGCCGAGCGCGATCATGCTGTGCGCCAGCGACAGGTCGCGATTCTCGAGGTGCTTCATGTAGCGCAGCAGCTCGGTCTCCGAGTGGTGCGTGTTGAAGATCGGGTGCGTCAGGTAGCCGCTGGAGCGCGCGAACGGCTCGGGGATCGCAGCGAACGGTGACTCCGCGAGCAACTCGACCACTTCGGCCGGCTCGGCGGCACCGAAAGCCGTGAGAAGATCGGCGACATCCTGCTGCGTCGCGGTCTCGTCGAGCGTGATGCCAAGCGAGCCATCGCCGAACTCGCGTAGGTTGATGTTCAGCCGGCTCGCCTCATTGAGCACCTGCTCCGGGTTGCCCGCGACGCGAACGCGGAGCGTGTCGAAGAAGACCAGCTCGGGGTCCTGCTGGCCGATGTCGTGCCCGAGCCCGGCCAGCCCCTGCGCGAGGGCCGCGGTCAGCCCGCGGGTACGCTCCGCGATGCGGCGCAGGCCCTCCGGTCCGTGGTAGACGGCGTACATGCCGGCGATAATCGCCAGCAACGCCTGGGCCGTGCAGATGTTGCTCGTCGCGCGGTCGCGCTTGATGTGCTGCTCGCGCGTCTGGATCGTCAGCCTGTACGCCGGCTTACCGTCGGCATCGCGCGAGACGCCCACCAGCCGGCCGGGCATCCGGCGGACGTGCTTCTCGTGCGTGGCCAAGAACGCCGCGTGCGGCCCGCCGAAGCCCATCGGCACGCCGAACCGCTGCGAGCTGCCCACCACGATGTCCGCCCCCCACTCGCCCGGCGGCGTCATGAGTGTCAGCGCGAGCAGATCCGCTGCACACACGACCGATGCCCCAGCCGCGTGCGCCCGCTCAGCCACCGCACGGAAGCAGTGCACCCGCCCCGAGGTGTCGGGCGTCTGAACCAGCACGCCGCAGACGGTGTCGTCGAACTCGGCCCGACGCGTCTCGGCGACGACGAGCTCGAGGCCCATGGTCTCGGCGCGGGTGCGGACGACGCTGATTGTCTGCGGGTGGCACGCCGTATCGATGACGAAGGTGGCACGCTTTTGGCCGGTGATGGCGAAGCACATAGCCATCGCCTCGGCCGCGGCTGTCGCCTCGTCCAGCAGCGAGGCGTTGGCGATCTCCATGCCGGTCAGGTCGCTGACCATGGTCTGGAAGTTCAGCAGCGCTTCGAGCCGTCCCTGCGCGAGCTCGGCCTGATAGGGCGTGTACTGCGTGTACCAGCCGGGATTCTCGAGGATGTTCCGCTGGATCACCGCAGGCAGGATGGTGCCGTGGTACCCCATGCCGATAAAGCTGCGCCTGACATCGTTCTTGGAGGCCGTGCCCTTCAGCCGCGTGAGCAGTTCCTGCTCGCCGAGCGGCCGGCCCTCGAGCCCGCGGAGTTCGAGCCCTCGCCCGAGGCGGATCGAGCCCGGCACGACCTGCTCGCAGAGCGCATCGAGCGTCGAGACGCCCAGCGATTCGAGCATGGAAGCGACCTCGGCCGGGTTCGGCCCGATGTGCCGGTGCTCGAAGGTATCTGAGGGGTTGAGGCCGGTCCGTGAAGCGCCCGCCGAGCGGCCCGCGCTGGTACCTGAACTGAAGGTCGTCATGGCGATCACTGCTCCTGCCGAAAGGCCATCGAATCGTAGGTCGGATCGCCTAGCGCGACGCGTCGTAGAACCACAGCAGCCGCTGCTGCCCGCCCTCCATGATCATGTCGATGCCCTGCCACTTCAGATCACGCCCCGCGCCCGACACGAGCCTGAGACGGTGGACGCCCTTGCCCATCGGCTGGTAGACCGCGTTGGGCGAATACTCGCCCATCGGCATCCGCGCAAATAAACGATCGATCTCATCCAGATTTCGACGCAGGAAGTCGTACCCTTCCTGGAGTTCTGTGCCGTGCGAAGCAAACTCTTGCCGGGTCGCATTGCTGAGCACCTGCTCCAGAAACACGTCGCGCTCATCATTGCGCAGCGTTTCGAAGACGTGCTTCATTAGATGCAGCGCGCTGCGGGCCCGCAGGACGACCGTGCCGTCTTCGAGTTCTTCGCGGACGTTGGCCTCGGCGAGGCCCCGCGGATCGAGGTATCCGTCCGGGCGCCCGGAGGCAAAATCGGGTACCTCCGCGCCCTCCAGCCCCGAGAAGAACGCGCGGCCGCCGACGTCACGCTCGTACGGCTCGCAACCGGTGAGCAGCAAGCATGTGAGTGTGGCTGACACCACGACGGCGGCGTGCGCTGCCAGTCGAACAAGCCCAGAGGTCGTACCGCAGCTCACACCGGAACCGGGCTCTCAGAGCCCGCCTCGACCGGTTCGGTTTCTGGGGCATCGCTGCCGCGCCGCCAGAGGTCGTGCACACGCAGACGATCCTCGGGTTCGGTGGCATCGTCGCGGGCGTGGCAGCCGCGGCTCTCCTCGCGCCACGCGGCGGAGGTCGCGATCAACTGTGCTACCAGCAGCATGTTCTGGACCTCCCACCCTTCGGGCTGGTCGAAGATCTTGTCGAGCGTGTAGCGGGCCCAGAAGTCGAGCATCTCCGAAGCGTCCCGTAAGCGGGCGCCGGTCCGGCGGATACCCGCGTTGCGCCACATCGCCGACCGCAGGCTCGACCGGACATCGCCCAGGTCCAGCTCGCCGTGATCGCTCGGGCGGATATCGCTGACGACCGGGGTCGGCGACGGCAGGCCCGCGGCCTCGGCCAGCGATCCGGCGTCCGCCCCCGCGGAGGCCCCGCACACCAGGCCCTCGAGCAGCGAGTTGCTCGCGAGCCGGTTCGCGCCGTGCAGCCCGCTCATCGTCACCTCGCCAACCGCCCAGAGACCGGGCAGGCCGGTTCGGCCGCGCTCGTCTGCCCGGACGCCACCGATCGTGTAATGCGCCGCGGGGCTGACGGGGATCGGCGACCGGCGCGGATCGATGCCGTACTGCTCGAGCGTTGCGGTGATCCCCGGGAAGCGTCGGCCGAGATCCTCGACACCCGTGGCATCCAGGAAGACGTGCGAGCCGCCCGTCCGGGCGACGCGTTCGACGATCGCGCGGCTGACCACGTCCCGCGGGGCCAGGTCCCCCATCGGGTGGATCCCATCCATACACCGCTCGCCCGCGCTGTCGATCAGCACCGCGCCCTCGCCGCGGACCGCCTCGCTGATGAGCGCCCGCGGCGCACCGGGGACGTACAGCACCGTTGGGTGGAACTGCACGAACGCCATGTCCGCGACCGCAGCCCCAGCGCGGTAGGCCATCGCGACGCCGTCCGCCGTTGCGCCCGCCGGGTTGGTCGTCTCGCGGTAGACGCGGCCCGCGCCGCCAGCGGCGAGCACCGTGCTGCGGGCCCAGAGCATTTGGAGACCGTACCGAGGGTGCCATGTCACCGCGCCGAGCACCGTCGAACCCGGCGAGGGATCGGCCGTGAGCAGATCGAGGGCGAAGCAGTGCTCGAACACCCGGATCTGCGGGTGCCGGCGGACCACGTCGCCCAGAACGCGGACGAGCTCGCGGCCGGTCGAGTCGCCGTCGGCGTGCAGGATCCGCGCGTGGCCGTGCCCGCCCTCGCGCCCGAGCTGGATCTCGCCGGACGCCGACCGATCGAACCGCATGCCCCAACGGATCAGCCGCTCGACCTCCGCCGGCCCGCGTTCGACGATCCGGCGCACCGCAGCGGGATCGCAGAGCCCGTCGCCGGTCGTCAGCGTGTCCTGCATGTGCGCATCGAGGGTGTCGGCGTCGTCGCGGACGACCGCCACCCCCCCCTGGGCCCACGCCGTGTTCGAGTGGGCAAGCTCGCCCTTGCACAGCAGGATGACCTCGCCGTGCTCGGCGGCGGCGATCGCCGCCCGCATCCCAGCCACGCCTGCGCCGATGACCACCGTCCCTGTGAAGATCTGCGGCAGGAGCCCGCTGCGGAACGGGATCAGGTAGCGTCGCTCATCGAACAGCCCGTGCATCGCAAAACGATACGCCTCGCCGGGGCGAACCGGTTTCAGGGACCGGCTTCGGGCCCCAGCAGCGCATCGATCTTCGCGTTGCAGAAGAACGCGTGCCGCTCGAGGTGCCAGACATCGAACGCCAGCAGGTCCACAAGCGTCAGCGGGCCCCGCTCCTCGTGCAGGCCCGCCCGCGACCACGCCTGGGCTGGCAGCGCCCGCAGCCACGGCCCGCACCAGGCGCGCAGTGTGTGCACCGTGCCCACCGCGGCCCCGATGGGCATCGCGACCGGCTGCGCGCCCTCGGCCATCGCCACCACGCCGTAGTGGCCCGCATCGATGAACGCCTGCTGATCCCAGCTGCGGACCTCGCAGCCGGGCTCGGCGACGACCCGGCGCAGCCGATGCGTGAAGGCGACCTCCGCATCTGCCAGGTGCCCGAGCAGCACGCGCACAGGCCACCGGCCGACGCCCGCCGAGGGCAGCCACGCCCGGTCGAGTTGGTCGTCATCCAAATCGAACACGCGCCGGTCGAGCCGTTCGACGCCGATCGTGTAGCGGTCTACCAAGTCGGCGGGCGCACTGGCTTGGAACGCCTCGACACCCTCGGGCAGCTGCCTCGTCACCGGATCCCTGCCTTGACCAACCATGCCAGCCGCCCTTTCCCAGGCTCTGCGCTACGCTCGACCATGACCGGCCCCACACGCACCGGACCCGATCACCTCGCGCCAGACGACTCGGCGCTCGCCCTCCGCGTCGTCACGATGCCGAAGGATACGAACCAGTACGGCACTGTCTTCGGCGGCGTGATCCTCAGCTATATCGACCAGGCCGGCTTCGTCCAGGCACGGCGCCACGGCTGCCACCGCTGGGTCACGGCGTCCATGCAAACGGTGGATTTCAAGGCCCCGGTCATCGTCGGCGACACGGTCTCTTTCTACACGCGGACCGTCCGCACAGGCACGAAGAGCGTCACGGTCGCGGTCGACGTCGTCGCTGAGCGCTATGCCTCGGACGACTGCGCAGCGGTCACCAGCGCGGAGCTGACGATGGTCGCGGTCGACGCCCATGGCCAGCCGATCCCCTTCAGCTCGGCCCCGACCGTCTTCGAGACCGGCGTGAACTAGACTATGAGGCCATGAGCGAATCGAGCTTTACCAGGTCTGAACGTGTCGGCGACGCCGTCGTGGTCAATATCCTCGCGGCACAGATCGGCGACCGCGAGAGCCAGATCATCCAGGACGAGATCGCCTCGGCCGCAGGGCCTGCGGGCTGGCGGGTGGCCGTGGACATGGCCGATGTGACGTTCCTGGCATCTGCCGGGCTGGGCGCGCTGGTCAGCGTGCACAACCAGGCCAAGGGCGCCAAGGGCAAGCTGGCCGTCTGCAACCTCGCGCCGGACCTGCTGCAGATGCTCAAGCTGACCAACCTCGACAAGCTCTTCATGATCAAGAAGGACCGTGACGCGGCCATCAAGGCCGTCGGCTGATCGCATGGGCGAGCAAGGTCCACCCGCGCGGCTGGCCTGCCTGATCTCGGGCGGCGGGCGGACCGCGCTGAACCTCCACGAGGCCTGCCTCGACCGGCGCTTGAACGCCGAGATCGCGATCGTGCTGGCCGACCGAGACTGCGCCGGGCTGGCCCGGGCCCGCGAGGCGGGGCTGGACGCACGTCTGGGCGTTCCCGAATCGGCCCAGGGCGTTGCCGAGCTGCTGGGTGCCCAGCGGATCGAGCTGGTCTGCCTCGCGGGCTATCTCCGTCTGCTGCCGATCCCCCGCGGCTGGGAGGACCGGATCCTGAACATCCATCCCGCGCTGCTGCCCAGGTTCGGCGGGCGCGGGATGCACGGCCTGCGCGTCCACCGGGCCGTCCTCGACGCCGGCGAAACCGAATCAGGCTGCACCGTTCATCTGTGTGATAGCCGATACGACTCGGGCGCGATCGTCCTCCAGCGGCGCTGCCCGGTCCGGCCCGGCGATACACCCGGGATCCTCGCCGACCGGGTCTTCGAAGAGGAACGCATCGCCTACCCCGAGGCCGTCGGTATCACGCTCGAACGCGTATCCACCACGGAGCCGCGACCATGAGATTCTGGCACATCGCAACCCTGGCAGTCTTGAGCGTCTTGACAGCCACTCCGGCTTGTGCGCAGCCGGCAAGCCACGCCGAGCTCGGCAACCGGGCCGTCGAGGCCTTCAATAGCGGCGACTACGACGAGGCGGAGCGGCTCTGGAAACGCTGGGCGGAACTCGACGAGACCACCTTCGTGCCCTGGTACAACCTTGCTTGCGCACGGTCCATGCGTGGTGACGGCGAGGGCGCAGCCGAGCACCTGATCACGGCCATCGAGCGTGGCTTCAGCGACTTCAGCCGCATCGAGAGCGACCCGAATCTCCGCGCCTTCCGCGCCACCGACACATTCGAGCAGCTCCAGACCGCTTGGCCGGCGTTCCTCGACCGGCGGATCGACACCCAGCTCGAGGCGGCCCGGCGGGTCTACGGGCCCCGCTACTCGTACATCAAGGACGAGAAGCATCGGCTCGGCCTCGTCTCCGCCTACGACACGGTCACGAGCCGGCAGGCCCGAGAGGAGGTCCGCCTCGTCGCCGACTGGACCATCCGGAACCTGTTCCCCGAGCTGGGCAGCCCCAGCTCGGACCACCCGGACCCGTGGGTGATGGTCATCCTGCCGACCCGCGAGCACTTCGCCGGCTGGGCCCGGCAGACCTACGGCGACATGCCGGCCTCGGCCACCAGCCAGCTCGGCGGGGCCTACAGCCACGACGACAAGAAGCTCGTGACCGTGGACCTGGGTTCGACCCTGCGCCACGAGTTCCTGCATGTGCTGCACTTCCGATCCGCCGATCGGCTCGGCCAGTCCCACCCAATCTGGATCCAGGAGGGCCTGGCAGCGATTGTCGAGGACATGGGCCCGACCAGCCGCGGCCCGTTCGATCCGGTGCCGAGCTGGCGGACGAACTCGATCAAGCGTCTCGCGCAGCAGAACAAGCTGCCTGGCATCTCTGATTTCGCCACGATGCCTCGCGACAGATTCTCCGGCAATCGACCGCTGGCCAACTACGCCTTCGCGCGGGCCGTGTTCATGTACCTGCACGAGCGGGGCCAGCTCGGCGAGTGGTACAGCACCTACACCCAGACCCACGACCTCGATCCGACGGGCCGGAAGGCGCTCATCGCAGTGACCGGCCGCACGCTCAACGAGTTCGATGATGACATCCGCCGATGGGCCCGCGATCTGCCCGAGGTCTATGAGCAGAACCGCCCGCCGCTGTTGGGCATCGGGGCGCGGCTGGACCTGGAGCACGGCGACGGACCGATCGTCCGCAAGCTCATCCACGACAACGCCACCCGTGCCGGCCTGCGTCCGGGTGACATCATCACGGGGCTCGATGGCACGCCCGTTCGCGATCTCAACGAGTTCTACCGCGTGCTGACCGGTCTCGAAGCCGGCCAGCGCGTGCGCGTCGACTACCGCAGGCGGCTCGAGCACCGGCGGACCACCGTCGTGCTCGTGGAAGCACGCTAAACGACAGGGACAAGCGGCAGTACACTTTCTCCGCCTTTATGGGCCGATCCACGGAGGGACGCCATGCAGCCGTACCACGACCTGCTCCAGCACATCCTCGACCACGGCGTCACGAAGACCGACCGCACGGGCACCGGCACGCTCTCGGTGTTCGGCTGGCAGAGCCGGTATGACCTGGCCGAGGGCTTCCCGCTGGTGACCACGAAGAAGCTGCACACCCGGTCGATCGTGCATGAGCTGCTGTGGTTCCTCTGCGGCGACACCAACGCCCGCTCGCTGCAGGACGTGGGCGTCTCGATCTGGGACGAGTGGGCCGACCCTGAGACGGGCGAGCTGGGCCCGGTGTATGGACGGCAGTGGCGTTCCTGGCCCAACCCCGACGGCACCACCACCGATCAGATCGCCGAGGTACTCCGCCAAGTCCGCCAGACGCCCGACAGCCGACGGATGATCGTCTCGGCTTGGAACGTCGGCCAGCTGGGCGAGATGGCGCTGCCCCCCTGCCACTGCCTGTTCCAGTTCGCTGTGACGCCATCCGAGAGCGGCCCGGATCGGCTGAGCTGCCAGCTCTACCAGCGCTCGGCGGATGTATTCCTCGGCGTGCCGTTCAACATCGCTAGCTACGCCCTGCTGACGCACATGCTCGCCCAGGTCGCCGGTCTCTGTCCGGGGGAGTTCATCCACACGCTGGGCGACGCCCACCTGTACAGCAACCACCTCGACCAGGCCCGCGAGCAGCTCACGCGTGACCAGCGCCCGCTGCCGACGCTCCGGCTGAACCCAGGCGTGACCGACCTGTTCGCGTTCACCTACGACGACATCGCCATCGAAGGCTACGACCCGCATCCGGCGATCAAGGCGCCCGTGGCCGTATAGCAGGACGCCCAGCGATGACGAACCCGGCCACGGTCCATCCCGATCTTGCGCTCATCGCTGCCATGACGATCGACCGGGTCATCGGGAAAGATGGCGGGCTTCCCTGGTCGCTGCCGGACGACATGGCGCACTTCAAGCGCACGACGACAGGGTCACCGATCATCATGGGTCGGCGGACGTTCGAGACCGATTCTGGTGTGCTGCCGAACCGGCTCAACATCGTGCTGACGCGTCAGCATGACTGGTCGCACAAGGGCGTCGAGACTGCGGGAACGATCGAGCAGGCGGCCTCGATCGCCCGGCGGCACCAGCCGGACCGGACCGCGTACGTGATCGGTGGTGGCCGGGTCTACGGGCTTGCGCTGCCGCTGGTCGAGACCATGCACCTGACGGTCGTGCACGCCCGCGTCGAGGGTGACACGCGGTTCCCCGCCTACGACCGTGCCGAGTTCAAGCTCGCCAGGGCGGTCAGGCACGCGGCCGACACGCGCCACCCGCACGCCTTCACCATCCTGACACTTCGCCGCCGCTGAGGGCCGTGCAGGGCCCACTCGCCGAGGAACGCGGGTTTGTAGGATCTCCACTTTTTTTGCCACTTCACTGGCGGCTTTCCGGATCCGGGGCATGGTGCAGTTGCCTCAGGACAGGACCTCGAGGCAACGGGTCTTAGGGGACCCGTGAGACCGTGCAGGGGCCTTCCGGTCGCCACGCGGGACAGAAACTGGTGTCCGGACAGGGTCTTGAGGCTCTTGTCCACTGTGCAGAGACTTGTAGGAGAAACTGAGATGAAGACCGTCGCAATGCTTGCAGCCGCCGGCCTCGCCGCCAGCGCCACCGCTCAGGACACGATCGTCACCATCGCCCCCGCTGGCGGTAGCAGCTGGTCGATCACCGCGGAGTTCTCGGGTGATACATCCAACGTTGTCGGCTTCACCGGCATTCTGAATGTTTGGTCCGAGGCCCGCTTCACGCTCGACTCGACCGATGGCGTCCTGAGCAACTTCAGCTTCAACCAGGCGTACGTCACCTCGCCGTTCGGTGCCCCGAACGTGCAGGGCGACGGCACCGGCAGCATCCGCGTCGATGCGACCGCCCCTGGCCGCCCCTCGGCCGCTCCGGATCAGGACAGCAGCAACCCGCTGGACTTCGGTACCTTCGACTACACAGGTACCGCCGATGGTCTGACTGCGGCCCTCGTCGATCAGAACTCGATCGTTTTCTCGAACACCAACCCGTTCGCCGATGCGAACGAGCTCTACCAGACTTCGGACGGTTCGCCTGGCTCGCGTGTGCTCGAGTTCGTGATTGTCCCGGCCCCGGCCTCGGCCGCTCTGCTGGGCCTCGGCGGCCTTGTCGCCGCCCGTCGCCGTCGCTAATCGCGACAACAAGATCTGATTTTTGATCCGGGCCGTCCGCCAGCGTGGGCGGCCCGATTTCACGGACCGAGAAAGGCCGTTCTGTTCGGACGACGCCCTTCAAGGTCCGAATATCCTCCAATCTTCCAAAAAAGAGTGTGTGCACATCGGTCAATGTGCCCGGAAGTGGTTGCATGGTCGCGGTCGCGACAGCTATGCTTTCGGTGCGGAATTGAACCGCACATCGCAGGACACCGTTGTTCCTATCTCGTATTTGGAGAAGATTGAGATGAAGACTCTTGCCATGCTCGCTGCTGCCGGCTTCGCCGCCAGCGCCGCTGCCCAGGACACCACCGTTACGATCGAGCCGACCGGCAACGGCGACGAGTGGTCGATCACCGCCGTCTTCAGCGGCGATACCTCGAACGTTGCTGGCTTCACCGGCATCTGGAACGTCTGGTCGGAGGCTCGCTTCACGCTGACCTCGACCGACGGCGTCATCAGCGGCGTCGACGCGAACGACGCGTACGACAACAGCCCGTTCCCGACCGACGTCACCGGTGATGGCACCAGCAGCGTCCGCATCGACGCCCGCTCGCCCGGTCGCCCCTCGGCCAACGCTGCCAACGACAGCAGCAACCCGCTGGCCGTGGCGACCTTCAACTACACCGGCACGGCCGCCGGCCTGAGCGCCGCTCTGGTCGACCAGAACTCGATCACCTTCACCAGCACCAACCCGTTCGCCGATGCGAACGAGCTGTACCAGAACGCACAGGGTAATCCTGGCTCGCGTTCGCTCGAGTTCGTGAGCTTCAACCCGGATCACACACCATCGTTGCCTTGAACACCATGCGCCAAGCGGCGCATTGCCACGCATTCAGCGTCTGCCACAGAACTGCCCCAACAGATCGAAACAACCTGGTCCGTGTACAACACCCAAGTCCTGCTGTTTCCATGAAACCCGCCTGCATCCGGCCAAATGCCGCCATGTCGCCGGAAATCGCAATAAAAATCGTGGCCTACCCTCTTGACCTGCCGCATTCCAATGTCATGAACAGCATCATGAGTACCGCGCA
>JBCCZQ010000069.1:0-16198 GCA_039187315.1 Planctomycetota bacterium
GGTTGAGCAAAGGACACAAGCGACCGTTTCACGCTCGCTCGAACCGGGAACTCTGGATGTGCTGGGCGGGTCAGTCTGCGAGGACGGCCGTCCGCAATCCGGTGCGGTTCGATACGGGCCGATGATGATGATCCTGGCGGGACTGCATACGTTGGGATGATTGCGTCGGACTACGAGGAGTCAAGTTCCGGAAAGCACCCCGGGCTGGACTCGAACCAGCAACCTGCGGATTAGAAGTCCGCTGCTCTATCCAGTTGAGCTACCGGGGCGTGGCATGACAAGACAGGGCATGGTATCAGCCTGACAGATCCTGTCCGACGGTCCGGCGGGAGCTAGAGTTGTCGGCAGTCTCTTTCGGAGGCCTCTTTGTGACCCGAGTCCCGCTCGATAGCGCCTCGACGATGCTCGCCGGTCGGCCGCACGCCGCGGCTCGGGCGTTCGTGGAACTCGGCAAGCCGGGCATCACCCGGATGGTCACGATCACGGCCGGAACGGGCTTCGCGATCGCGGCCATGCTGCACGGCCTTGCGGTCAGTGAGCTTGTAGTGCCGGCTCTGGCGTGCCTGATCGGGACGGCTGTGTCCTCGATGGGGGCCAACGCGCTCAACGAGGTGATCGAGTGGCGTGCCGATGCCCGGATGGCCCGCACGCGTGGCCGCCCGATCCCGAGTGGGCGGCTCTCGATCGGTGCGTCGCTTGCATTCGCGTGCTGCTGCTCGGTGCTGGGCCCTTTGGTTCTGGCGATGCTGGCCTCGCATTTGGCAGGCGCGATTGCTGCCGCGACAATCCTGCTCTACGCGTTCGTATACACGCCGCTGAAAACCGTCACATCGGGTTCGATCCTTGTAGGTGCGATTCCCGGTGCGCTGCCCGTCCTGATCGGATGGCTTGCTGCGAGCCCGGACGGCTGGGCGGACCTGCGGGCTTGGCCCGCGTGGAGCGTGTTCGGGGTGCTGCTTGTCTGGCAGATCCCTCACTTCCTGGCGATCGCGTCGCTGTACCGAGATGAGTACGCCGCGGCCGGCTACCGGATGATCCCCGGCGATGTCGACGACAGGATGCTCGGTGGGCTGGTGATCGCGTGGACGGCTGCACTGCTGGCAGTTTCGGTCGGTCCGCTGCTTGCGATGCCCGGCCAGATGGGATGGGTCTACGCGTTGGCAGCGGGTTCGGTGGGCTGCTGGTTCCTGTCGACGGGTATCCGCATGCGTCGTTCGCCCAGCCGACAGACGACGCGCGCGGTCTTTCTCGCGTCGATCGGATACCTGCCAGTGGTGATGCTCGCTTTGGTGCTCGATGCGTTTATCGCATGATCGACAGCATGGCACTGGGCGGGGCTTCTCGGAATTTGGTGGTTCAACGGCCTCTGCGGGGTCACGTCGATGATCGCAATGGCGCAGTTTGAAAGGCGGGTGGACGCGTGAGGGTGCCGATGCCGCTTGTTGTATCCCTGGCCGCGGGCGGGCTCGTCTGCGCGATCGGAGCGATGATGCTGCTGGATGGCCATCAGCGGCGCACATCGTTGCCCACGGCAGCGAACATGGGTCTCCAGATCCCGGCGTTCGACCTGCTCGATCAGAACGGGCGGCCTGCGGACGAGTCGCTGCTCGATGGCGAGCTGACGCTCGCGGGGTTCATCTTCACGAACTGCCCGGGTCTCTGCCCCATGATGACCAGTGTGATGGCCGAAGCCCAGAACCGGCTGGCGGACACGCCGATGCGTCTCGTCAGTTTCAGCTTGGACGCCGAACGCGATACGCCGATCGCGATGAAGGCTTTCGGCGAACGGTTCGGTGCCTCGTTCGTGAACTGGACGTTCCTCACCGGCAGCACGGAGGTGACGCGGAGCATCGTCCGCGACGGCCTTCGTCTTGTAGTCGAGGACGAGGACGAGAACCAGGTGCCCACTTCAGATGGCGGTACTATGGCCAATGTCCTGCACCCGACACGGATGATCCTGATCGGGCCCGATCGCGGCGTGCTTGGCTTCTACAGCGTGTCGAACCCGGCGGAACTCGACCGCTTGGAGAAGGACGTCCGCGCATTGGTCGGCGGCTAAGCGAACCGCGGCTCAGCCGCCACCGCCGTGGCCGCGAAGCCGGCGGCTGGCACGCTCGAGCCGCCGCCCGAGTCCTTCGATCTCGCTCGAAAGCCCCTTGAGCCCTCGCTGGCGCAGCACCGCGCGTAGGCGGGCGGGATCGGCGTTGGTGTGATCCGTGCGTGGGAGGTAGCCGATCGCTCTGCACACGGCGCCCGCGGCGTCCGGCCGTTCCCTCAGCATCGGCCGGATGATCAGGGTCCCTGGGGCATCCGCCGGACGCTTTTCGGCGATACCCGCGACTGCTTCTGGCCGCCCGCCACGCAGCAGCGCGATGCACATCGTCTCGAATTGATCCTGCGCATGGTGCGCGGTGGCGATGAAACGGAACCCCCTCTCGTTCGCCAAGCGGCTGAGCGCTGCGTAGCGAGATGTCCGTGCCGCTGCCTCCGCGTTGCCCGGTCCGACCCGCACGGATTCGATCACACACTCGCGGCGCAGGCGACGGGCGAGGCGCTGAACCGCAGCCGCGTCGTCGGCGACAAGCTCGGAAGGTCGGAGGTCGTGCGCGACATGAGCGATCAGCACGCGGGCGCGATCGACATCCGCCAGCGCGATCGCGAGAGCCGCGGAATCCGCGCCGCCCGAGCAGGCGACGAGCGTGGGCCGGGCCTCATCGGGCAGGTCAGCACCGCCGGTCAGTTCGCGCCAGGCACCCCGGACACGGGCGGTCCATGCCGCGGGTTCGTGTGCGCTTTCAGCGTTCGTCACGGCTTGATGCTATCTTCCGCATGATGCGGGCCGCGCCCCCGCTGCCGGATATTCGGAGATCCCCGCTTCGTGCGACAGAGTGAGCTGCAACCCGATCCCGCACCGCCCACCGATCCGGCGTCGCCCGCGGTGCGGGGCGATGTCTGGCTCGCCAGCCTGCTGATGGCGGCCGCAGGTGTGATCCTTGTGATCGTCACGCTTCGGAAAACGAAGCAGCGCGCCATGCAGCGGGCAGCCGAGCCGGAGTACACGCCGCAGGAACGGCTCGCGGCGATCCGGGAACGCGCAGACTCCGAATCGGGCATCGAAGGCAGGGCGGCGCGGGCGGCGGACCAGATCCGCGAACTGACCGCGGTGCTCGATACCCGGATCGAGACGCTGGATGTTCTGATCGGCCAGGCGGATGACCGGCTCGCGCGATTGGAGCGTTCGATGCGCTCCCAGTCTCCGAGCGATACGGGCGCGCACGCCGGGCCAAGGCTGCAGACGGCCGCGGCCAGCGAGCACGGCGAATCGACCATCGGCTCGGCCAAGCGCGAGATCTACGCGCTCGCGGACCAGGGGCTTTCGCCGAGCGAGATCGCGCAGCGGCTCAACCAGCACACCGGCAAGGTCGAGCTGATCCTGGCGCTACGCAGGGCCTGAGTCTCGCTTGTCCCGGCGACGTACCGCGTCGCAGGCGAGGATCTCAAACGCGACATGGGCCGCAAGCAGCGCTGTGTTGCCCGCGACGTCTCGATCCGGCAGGACCTCGACCACGTCGGCCCCAACGATGTTGGCACCCGCGCAGGCCCGTATCAGCATGAGCGCCTCGGCCGACGTAAATCCGCCGACGCACGGCGTGCCGGTGCCGGGTGCGTAGGCGGGGTCGATGCAGTCGATATCGAAGCTGAGGTAGACCGGCCCACCCGCGAGCCGCGAGACGAATTCCCGCAGCCGGTCAGGTCCACGGGCAAGCGAGGCGTCGTGCCCCAGGATCTCGATGCCGTGATCGCGGGCGTATTCCAGGTCGTCTGCGGAGTTCAGTGGGCCCTTGATGCCCAGCGAGATCATGCGTTTCGGATCGAGCGCCCCGGCTTCGATGAGGCGTCGGAAGGGCGTCGCGTGGTTCCACTGCTCTCCCCATACCGTGTCGATGGTGTCGAGGTGGCTGTCGAAATGGATGCACGCCAGCCCGCCAGCGGGTCTTCCGGATCGCTCCCAGGCGTGCATCATGCCGGCGAACGCGATGGAATGGTCTCCGCCGAGCATCAGAAGACGCTCGGCGCGATCGGCGAGCGACGCGGCGTGAACGCGTACGGAAGTCAGCGTCTGCTCGACATCAAAAGGCCTGACGGGTGCATCTCCCGCGTCGGCAAGGCGGAGGCTGCCGGGCACGTCGATCGAGTGCTCGATGGAGTAGTGCTTGAGGTACTGGGATTGCTCTCGGATCGCTCGCGGTCCGAATCGACAGCCGGGGCGGTAGGTGACGCCGCCGTCGAACGGAACCCCGAGCACGGCCCAGTCGCATGGTCCGTCTTCGCCGAGCACTGGCCAGCGCCCGAAGGAGCACACACCCGCGAAGCGCGGCTGCACGCGGGAATCCGGCAGCCTTGTCGCCCGGTCATCGCTCATCGTCCGCTCCAGCGGGATTCGTCGATGCGCATGCCTTTTGGCACGGCGGCGTCGGTGCTGGTTTCCACCATGCTTGCGACCGGGAAGGCGGTGTAGTCCAGGCTGACTGACCCGGCCGGGCGGTGATTGCCGGAGAGGCCCAGGCCTCCGAACGGGAGCTTGCTCGATGCCCCCGCGGTGCCCGTGTTGATGTTCACGCAGCCGGCCCGTGCTTCGCGCAGGAAGCGTTGCTGATCGGATGGATCCGTCGAGAAGAGCGAGGCGGCGAGGCCGAAGCGCGTCTCGTTTGCCTGTGCGATGGCCTCTTCGAACGAGCCAACGCGGGTGATCCGCAGCAGCGGCCCGAAGACCTCAAGATCGCAACCGGCGTCGTCTCCCTCACCCGTGTTGAAGGCTTCAACCTCGACGATGCCGGGGGTGACGTAATAGCCGTCGACGCCGTCGGGCGGCAGATCGCCGGCGCGGCTTTCGAGGATGCTCCGCCCCCCGCCCGCGAGCAGACGCTCCTGGAAAGCGAGCACGGCGTCGCGGGCCTGTTCGGACACGATCGGGCCCATGAAGACGGGGTCCTCGGAGCGAGGGTGCCCGACGCGGAGATCGCGGGCGATGGCGGCCACCGTCTCGATGAATGTATCGGCGATAGCTTCGTGCACGATCAATCGGCGGGTGCAGGTGCACCGCTGGCCGGTGGTGATAAACGCCGCTCTCGCCACTTCGATGGCGGCCTGGCGCGGGTTCGCGTCGGGCATGACCACGGCCGGGTTGTTCCCGCCCATTTCGAGCGCCACGATCCTGCCCGGGTGGTCGAGGTTGTTTTCGAGTATCTTGCGGCCGACGGGCCATGAACCGGTGAACAGGATGCCGTCGATCCCGGGGTGTGTCGTCAGCTTCACCGCGGTCTCGGCCCCGCCCTGGACAAGATTGACCACCCCGGGTGGTGCGTCCGCTTCGTTGAGTGCACGCTGGAGCAGTTCGATCAGAGCCTGGCCGACCGCGGGCGTCTTCTCACTCGGCTTGAGGACCACGGTGTTCCCTGTGGCCAGCGCGGGGACGATGTGGCCGTTGGGCAGGTGCGCTGGGAAGTTGTACGGGCCGATGACAGCCAGGACGCCGTGCGGACGGTACTCGCAGCGACCGACGCGTGTGTCCGTGAGATCGAAGGCGTATGGCTGCACACGGCGGAGACCGGCGTGCTCGGAGCCGTCAAGCGTGATCGCGACCTTGCCGGAAAGGATGCCGGCCTCTGCCGCGGAATCCCAGTAGGCCTTGCCTGTTTCATCGCAGATGAGGTCAGCGATGGCATCCTTGTGCTCGCCGCAGAGCGCCGCGTACCGTTTGAGCACCCCAGCGCGGCGCTCAAATGGCCAGGCTGACCATGTCTTGCCCGCATCTGCCGCGGCTTCGACTGCGTCATCAACGTGACCGAGGTTCGGATCGAAGGCGTAGAGGACATCCGACGGGCTGGCCGGGTTCGTCGAGCGGATGCCATCGCCGGCGATCGGTCGCGATTCGCCGGCTACGAGGTCACTGGGCGGTTGGAAGGGCAGGGTTGCTGGCATAGGTGTCTCCGTGGTTGATTCGCCGCGGGCTCAGCGGGAGGCCGCCTTGGTCTTGCGGCGTGAGGGAGCGGTCTTGGAGCGTGTGGATGGCTTGGGTGCCCGGAAGGGCGTGACCCCGACGCGGCTGCCCGGTTCGGCCTGGAGAGACTCCATCGTGGCCCTGGCGAGCGCAACGGTGCTGCCGCTGATCAGTGCCATCTCGTCGATGGCGCGGAACTCGCCGTCCGCGTCGATGACGCTGACCATGCACCTTGTCTTGCAGCGCGAGGCGGCAACCGGCTTGGCGAGGGTCATATGGCTGGTATGGCGGACCGGCTCGATGTCCTGTGTCTGGCAGTCGAGGTACGGCCCGCCGTCGAACGGGTCGACGCAGTTGCGATACTCGAAGCCGAGCCGCTCGAGCATGCGCCTGGCGGGGATGGTGTCCTCGCCGACCTTGCCGATCCCGGCGCGGACGCCCGGCGGGAGCAGGCTGAGGTAGATCGGCTCGCGCGGCAGCAGGCTCGTGATGAACTCGCGGCTGTATTGGCAGAACCGGTCGGCTTCCTCGTAGCTCAGCGGGATGAAGCGTCGCCCGAGGTAGTCCCAGACCAGGTTGTTCCCATCGCTGGTGATGGGCGCCATCATCTCCGCAAGCACGCGTTCAGCGAACAGCTTGGGATACAGACCCATCACGTGAAACCGGATCATGCTCAGGAATCGGCCGAGCTTCTTTTTGTGCCCGCGGTAGCTCGGCTGGAGGATCAGCCCGCCGATCTCCGTCGGCCCGGATTCGTCGAGGTGCAGCTCGGCGACCATGTGCTTCGTGCCTGTCTGGAGCGAGGTGGAGAAGAACTCGCGCTCGCTGAGCAGGAACGAGACCTGCGGGCTGCCGGGCCCGCCCATCCGGCTGATGACCTGGCTTGTGCCCAGCACCGCCTCGGACTCGGTGTCCTCGAGCACGAACATGAACAGATCGCTCTCGTGCGTCTGTGCACCGAAACCGGTGAGCGAGACACCCGACGCGTGCGCCTCGACGACACCCGGCGGGACTGGATCCGGGTCAGGCTTCCTGCGGCTGCCGCAGACCTTGAGGAATGAGTTTCGGCTGTGCACGATCTTGGACTGGACGATGTCCTTGTCGGGCGGGAGGTTGATGAAGTGGACCATCTTGGCCAGCTTCAGCAGCGTCGGGACGTCGTCGAGTTTGGCTCGTCGGATGCGGAACACGGGTCTCACCTCCGTGGAGGTCAATCTCGGCGCGTCGTTCGTGGCTCCGGCGTGCAGCCGATGCCGCGGGGACTCCGCCAGACCCGCGAAACGATGACGTGTTCGGTCAGCCGGCGGCCCTGGCAAGCCCCCGCTCGACGCATTCGAACACTCGTGGCCAGTCGGCCAGATCCATCACACCCAGGGGTGGAAGCATGCGCACGTGGTACGGGCTGTGCCCGCACCAGAACAGCACGACACCCTCTTCGAAGCAGGCTTTGCAGGCGGCCGCGACCTTGGCTTTTTCGCCTCCGAAGGGTGTGAACCGCATCATGCCGCCGATCCCGCCCGCGGTGTCCTCGATAAACGGCACCTTCGGGAACCAGTCCGGGTGTTTCGCCTTGAGGGCATCGACATGCCGGCGGAACTCGGCGTGGTGCCTCGCGATTGATCCGTGCTCACCGTAGTAGTCGCCGTCGCGCAGCAGCTCGAGAACCCGGGTGCCCACCGCAAAATCCTGCCCCGCGCCGGTGAACGTGCCCGAGAGAAGGCCGGCCTTGGGGTTGTACTCTTCGGTGAACATCGTCGCGCAGGCCTGGGTCATCTTGCCGACGCAGAAGACGTCGACGTAGTCCCCGAGGTCATATGTCTCGTAGGCGAACATCTCTCCCGTTCGGCCGAAGGTCTGGATCTCGTCGTCCCAGACCGCGATGCCGTTGGCCTTGCACATGTCCATCAGGGCGGTGAAGAACTCACGAGGCGCTGTGTTGAACCCGCCCTCGCCCTGGACAAGCTCAAAGATGAAGCAGGCGTGCTGCCTCGGGTAGCGGTCGATGAACTGCTGCATACGCCAGCAGGCGTGGTCGATGAACGCCGTCTTCCCGCCGACCTTCTCCGCGGCTTCGGCATTCCAGAAAGGCATGTAATCGACCTGCGTCGTCAGCGGGATGCCTTCGCGTCCGGCGTGCGAATCGCCGATCTGGCACATCGTCACGCTGCGGCCCATAAAGCAGTGCTTGAACGCCAGCAAGCGGCTTGCGGGTGCGTGCTTCTGGTAGCAGACCTTGACGGCGCTCTCGTTCGCCATCGCACCAGAGGTTGTGACGAACGCGTGCTTCAGGTTGCTGTTGCGCTGCGCGAGTTCGACGAGTGTCTCGCCGAATCGGTAGGCCTCGAAGCCAGACTGCAGGTTCCCGTGCTTGGCGGTGTCCTCAAAGCTGCCCGCGACGGAAGCACGGACCAGCTCCGGGTGTGAGTGCCCGAAGAAGTGGACACCGATGCCACCGATCATGTCCCATTTCACCGAGCCGTCGGCCAGCTCGACGAGCGCGCCGTTTCCAAGGCCCGATCCGACGTATGGGTAGAGCAGGCCGCGGCCCTTGACCGCCGCGGCGCGGTCCATGAGTTGCTGGTAGCTCTCGCCGGCGCCGTCGGCTGGTCCCCGGACGTCCGTGAGCGCATCCGACAGCTCGCCGACCCTGTGGACGATGGCATCGACGGCCTCGCGGATGGCGGGGTCGGTGGAGAGCTGGGCCCCGATACCAGCCTGACTGGTCGTCTGCGTCATGGTGCGTTCCTTCGCCGCTATGGCGTCCAGCTTTGTATCGGCCCGATTCTGGGGGCTATCCAGCCGTGCATTGGGCTCGGGCGAGAAGTCATTGTTGGCTGAGGCGGGCAAGAAGGACAGCCAGCAGCTGGCATCGCTCCACGAGGCTCTCCAACTCGATCCACTCGTCGGGGGTGTGCAGGCCGCCGCCTCGGACGCCGAGCGTATCGATCGTGGGCAGGCCCGCATCCTGCATGATGTTGCCGTCGCAGACCCCGCCGGTCTTGGCGAAGGGCAGCTGCTGGCCGAGGGCCTCCGCGACTCTGCGGGCTTGGAGCGCGAGCGACTCGGTGGCAGGGATCAGCGGCTTGGCTGGCCGGTTGAAGCTCCTGTGGATGGCGACGCGGGGCATCGCGTCCTGAGCCGTCGCGTAGCTTTCGAGCGTTTCAGCAAGCTCCCGCTCCACCACGGCGTTCGGGAAGCGGACGTTGCCCCAAGCCGCGGCATAATCGGGGACGGCGTTCGTCGCGGCCCCGCCCTGGAGCGGGCCGACGTTGAGGATCTTGCCGCGAGCGGGCTCGGGGACCGCGGCGAGTTCCGCAACGATGCGTGCGAGTTCGCTGACCGCGGAGACACCGTCTTGAAACGCGCGCCCGACGTGAGCGCTCCGGCCAAAGACCTCGACCATGAACTGCCCTGAGCCGACGCGCTCGATCGCGAGCTCGCCCCCAGCCAGCGCCGGCTCCAGGGCGATGCCCAGATCGTGCGCCTCTGAGACGCGCCGCAGTGCGGCATCGGAGTGATACGTCCCTGTCTCTTCGTCGGTGTTCAGGAAGAACGACCAGTTGACGGGCAGAGCCAGCTCGTGCAGGGTCTCGATCGCGTGCAGTGCGATGACCAGACCGCCCTTCATGTCGACGCAGCCGGGCCCGGTCGCGGTTCCATCGTCTCGGAGATGCAGCCGATCGAACCCGCTGTCGACGTGATGGACCGTATCGAGGTGCCCGGCGATGAGGACACGGGGACCATGGCCCTGCTGCGGATGGAACAGCGACGCGTCGGGCGGGGTCTCGGGCTGGTCCATCCAGCTTGGGCGTGGCTCACCCGCGACGCGTTCGTGGGTCGCGCCGAGGTCAGCCAAGCGGTCTGCGAAAAATGCACGTTGCCGCTCGATGCCGTCACCCGAGCCGGGGCCGGTCGGCGTCTCAACAGCCGCACGCAGGTCTGCCAACAGGAGGCTGCGACGGGCCTCGATCGCGTCTCGGACGGCGGCCTCCGTTTCGGACAGCGTGTTGGGGCTGCCTGTCATGGCCGGACATCTTGCGGGCGGCGGATCGTGCCCAAGTCGATGACAACGCCGGTAGGCAGATAGACGTCGGCGTTAAACAGCCCGACGCCGACGCTGGTAAACACCACGCAGGTCGGTCCGTAGAGTTCGGCGTACCGCAAGTCGGACTCGCTCGGCCCGGCGAAGGACTTGTTCCGCTCGCGCTGGACATGGAAGTGATAGTGCGCCAGCGCCCGCGACGACGCTTCGATCATCTCCTTCGAGGCGACGAAGGTCTGGTCGTTGACGCGCGTGACGGGCCGCGGCGGGTAGGACACTGCGGTGAATGAGCCCAGGGTGGTCTGGTTGGTCGCCAGCTTCAGCAGGCCGCCGTACTCGGTCGTCGTATCGCTTCGGTCTTCCTCGGCCTGCTCGAACAGGGCGAGGCGGACACGCGTTTCCTGGATCGCGTCATCGACAGCGAGGATCGCGACAAGATCACCGTAGCTGATCTGGTCTTCCCATGCATCGAGCGATTCGAGCGTTCTTCCGCTTGCACTTCGTCGGAAGGTCTCACGGCCTTCGAGGCGTTCACGGAGGACATCCAGCAGTGCCTCCCGAGAGATCCGCGTGCGGTCGCGTGACTTTTCTGCTGCGATGCGGAGCGGCTCCGCGTGGCGGAGGCGTAGCCCTCTTCGTTGGTCGGCATCAAGAGTACGGATGATCGCGTTGGCCTGCGACCACCAGAGATCGTTGTCGCCCGTCTCGAAGTCCGCCAGCCGGAGCAGCCACTCGAGTTCCTCGCCCGAGAGCGGGATCGTCCGGAGCTCAAGCAGACCCAGCCGCAGGGCAGCGAGCATCGGGTCGCGGCGGGTATCGGCGTCGGAGCCGGCGAGGTTACCAAGCAGATCCACACGGATCGAGCCGTCGCGGTCGAGCCGGGAGAGCAGGTTCCACGCGTCGCGTCTGGTCTGCTCGGCGTATTCGGACTGGCTCCGTGGGCCGTGGTCGGTGAAGACCTCGAAGATGGTCGCCTCGGCGGTCTGCCCCGGATGCAGTGCTTCGAGTGCGGTCCGCTCGATGCGCTGGCGGTCGGAGGTGCCGGCGTCCTCGTGGGCATACCTGCGAACGATCATCGGTGTGACTTCCGTCCATCCGCCGTCGACAGCTGCGCGGACAAGGGCTGCTGTCACGGCCTGATCGCGCTCCGTGGGGAGCATGGTGGTCACGAGCGTCCGAGCTTCCTCCTCAGCCAGCAGGCCGGGTTCGCGCAGCAGCATGACGAGCGACGGCACGCGCAGGCCGCTCGGCAGCCGCCGTGACCAAGCGATGTCCTTCAGGGTGGCAATCGATGCTTGGCGGTCGAGGGTGCCCTCATCAAGCTCACGCTCGATCTGATCGATCAGATCAAGCCGGTCACGAAAGGGCAGATCCGGATTCCGGAGATCCGTCAGCGGGTCGGCGCTCGTAAACGGCGGCCTGGGCCCTGCGCAGCCGGTCTGCCAGAGAAGGGCGGTCAGACAGGCCACCAAGAGAAGCCACGCCCCGGGTGAACGCTCCGCCCGCACGCCTATAATCTGGGTAGTTGCCATGGATGCCACTCTACCCATCCGAGATCGCGTCATGCGGATCCTGAACCTGATCCGTCCAGCGGTCCAGTCCGATGGCGGGGACATCGAGCTTGTGGACGTTTCTGAGGAAGGCATCGTCCGCATCCGTCTGCACGGCGCCTGTGTTGGCTGCCCTTCGAGCAGCATGACCCTCAAGATCGGCATCGAGCAGAACCTCAAGGAGCACATCCCAGAGGTGACGGCCGTGGAAGCGATCGAAACCGAAGCCGGCTGACCCACCGATCGGCACAGAACGCGGCCGCTCGAGACGAGCTTTGTTTCGGACTTTGATAGGATTTGGGCACTCCGATCCGGTTTCTGCTACACTCTGTCGGTTACGTGTGGGTGCAAGCAGCGCGGAGCGCTAAGGACGGGGCGATGCTGGTCATTACTCGGCGAGAAGGTGAAGAAGTCGTCATCGGGAGCCCTGAGTCCCCGATCGGCGTCGTACGCATCGCATCGATCAAGGGTGACCGAGTCCGGGTTGCGTTCGAGTTCCCGCGCGATGTTCAGGTGCACCGCCGCGAGGTCGCCGACCAGATTACCGGCGAGGCCGAGCAGTCTGCCAGCCGCAAAGGCGACGACCCCGTCAAGCGTTCCGATTCGAGTGAGCGTCATGCCCCGGCGGGTCGGGACGCGGAAACCTCGAACCGCGTCCCCGCGGTCTGAGGATCCATCAATACGCATCGCCCGTCCCTACTCGGCTGTTCCGCTCGAGAGGTCGTAGACCCATGTCTGGATCGCGCGGTCGTACTCCTGGATCTCGCCGCTGCCAAAGAACAGACCGAGTTCTTTTTCGGCAGCCTCGGGGCTATCGGAGCCGTGGATCAGATTGAAGCTGTTGGAGACTCCGAAGTCCCCGCGGATTGTACCTGCTTCGGCGTTGCTCCCGAAGGTGGCGCCCATCATCTTGCGGCAGACCGCGATCGCGTTGTTGCCACGGATCGCGAGGATCAAAACCGGGCTTGATGTCATGAAGCGGACCAGGCCGTCGTAGAACGGCTTGCCCTGGTGGTCGGCGTAGTGCTTCGCGGCCGTCTCTTGGGGAATCGTGGTGAGCTTGCAGCCGACGATCTGGAGGCCCTTGTCCTCGAAGCGTCCGAGGATGCGTCCCATCAGGCCGCGCTGGACCGCGTCGGGCTTCAGGATAATCAGCGTGGTTTCCATCGTGTTCTCCTGTGATTCGTGGGTGCGGCGAGCATAGGCAGCGAGCGCCGATCACCGAACGAAAACGGCCGCTCCGGTGCCCCGGAACGGCCGCGAGAGTCCAGAAGAATCAGATCGACGATCAGCGGCGGCGACGGGCGGCGGCGAGGCCTCCCAGGCCGAGCAGCGCGGCTGAGGCCGGCGTCGGGATCAGGATCAGGTTGTCGAACGCGAACGGCTCAAAGCCGCCGTTGTTGACACCGGCTTCGTAGTTGATCGTGAGCGATGAACCGCTGCCGAGAACCGAGGCCGTGAACGCGTTGAACGAGTTCGTGATGAAGCCCTGGCCCTGCACCTCGAGCGGATCATCAATGGTGACGACCGCGCCGCCCTCCATCTGGTACGGGAACGCGTCGACGTCATCACGCGAGTCAATAGTAAACAGGGGCTGCGCCGGGGCGCCGTCGATCGAGTACGTGAAGGTGTGCGAGTTATCGCCGGCCTCGAAGTCGCCCATCGCGGCGAACTCGATGCTTACAGCGAGGTTGCTCAGGCCGGCGATGCTCAGGGTCCAAGATGCCGACCCTGTACCTCCGGGGTTATCGTTGTTGCTCAGGTCTGCGACGCCGAAGAACCTGTCGGTCTTGCTCGTGCCGGCAAGGCCGAACTCATCGGCTGGGAAAGACCCGGCCGAGTCGTCGGCGAAGTCGAAGCTCACGGTCCGGTCGGTGATCCCGAAGACATCGAAGCCCGACGACGGGAAGGCCCCGTTGTTCGCCGAGTTGTCGATGCTCACGTTAAACGCAGCAACGCCGCCGCCATCGAAGTCATCGATGACGATCTGGCCGTGCGACGAGGCGGCGACGAGCGCCGCCGCTGAAGCGATAGCAATCTTCATGTTTTGTCCCTCAGAATCGGTGTTCTCTCTCTTGAGCAGGCCGGGCCTCCCATGTGCCGGCCTGTCGTCCGATCTCCAGCGATAAGACGTGAAGAAGCCTAGCGGTGCGGCCCACCGCGTGCGTCCGGGGACCCCCGATTCATGGTTTCTTTACAATTCTTTGCGCACTCAGCACGATAGCGATGTCGCGAGCAGCGGTAGATCGGCTAGCCTGCACCACAAGATCCTGAGGCGGACAAGCCTCGTCGGCAGGCTGCCGGCACAAACGACAGGACACGGGAAGGAGCCCGGATGGCAAAGCGGCCCGGCCGACGAGGAACGGCCGAATCGATGGCCTCGATGCAGCGCGAGATCTCCGTCAGCGAGTTCTTCGCCAAGAATCGGCACCTGCTCGGGTTCGACAACCCCCGAAAGGCTCTGCTGACGACCATCAAGGAAGCGGTCGACAACGCTCTGGACGCCTGTGAGGAGGCGGGGATCTTGCCGGATATCGAAGTCCGGATCGAAGAGATCTCGCCCCCACCCGGTCCGAACCGGGCTGGCCGGTACCGGGTGACGGTTACCGACAACGGGCCTGGCATCGTCCGAAGGCAGGTCGAGAACATCTTCGGCAAGCTGCTCTACGGCTCGAAGTTCCACCGGCTCAAGATGTCGCGCGGCCAGCAGGGCATCGGCATCTCGGCCGCGGGCATGTACGGGCTCATGACCACCGGCAGGCCGATGGTGATCCACACGCGGCCGAAGAAAAACAAGCCGGCGCACCACATCGAGCTCGCGATGGATACCACCAAGAACCGCCCGGAGGTGACCATCGACGTCGAGACCGACGCCTTTCCACCGACCAGCTCCGGGACGGGGACGATGGTGGCGTTGGAGCTTGAAGCCCGCTATGCGCGCGGCAAGACATCCGTCGAGGCGTACCTCGAACAGACTGCCATCGCGAACCCGCACACCGAGATCACGTTTATCCCACCGGATAAGGCCGACGAGGATCCCGAGCTCGGGGCAGATGCTGCCGAGCCGGAGAACGATGATCACTCGAAACAGAGCGACAGCGAGATCGTTCGCACCGAAGAGCACGCCGATCGCATCGTGTACCCGCGGACCGTCCATGAGCTGCCGCCCGAGACCGAGGAAATCAAGCCGCACCCCTACGGCGTTGAGCTCGGCAACTTCCTCCGGATGCTCAAGGCGACGGATGAGAAGCAGCTCGGCGGATTCTTCAAGCGCGAGTTCTGCCGTGTCACGCCCGCGGTCGTCTCGGACATCACCAAGGCCGCGAGCAGCAAGGGCAAGAGCTTCACGGGGCAGACGTGGGTGAAGAACATCGACCACGCCGCGGCCGAGAAGATCTACAACGCGCTCCAGGACACCAAGCTCCGAAGCCCCCCCACCGACTGCCTCGCCCCCATCGGCGTCCGCCAGATGCTCGCAGGCATGCTCAAGGGCGTCCAGGCCGAGTTCTACACCGCGAGCACGCGCAGCCCCGCCGTCTACCGCGGCAACCCGTTCCAGATCGAGGCCGCGATCGCGTACGGCGGCGACCTGCCGGGCGATCAGCAGGCCCGGATCATCCGCTTCGCCAACCGCGTGCCGCTGCTGTATCAGCAGTCGGCGTGCTGCGCGTTCAAGAGCGTCGTCGAGACCGGCTGGAAGAACTACGGCCTCGCCCAGCCCCGCGGCGGTGCCCCCGTCGGCCCGCTGGTCGTCATGATCCACATGGCCAGCGTCTGGGTGCCCTTCACGAGCGAGAGCAAGGAAGCGATCGCCGACTACGACGAGATCCGCAAGGAGATGACGCTCGCGCTCAAGGAGTGCGGCCGAAAGCTCGGGGCGTACATCCGCCGACGCCAGCGCATGAAGCGCGAGGGCGAACGCCGGGACGTCTTCGAGCGCTACATCGGCGAGATCGCCAAGAGCTGCACCGCGCTGACGGGCGTCGACACCGCCGAGCTCTATGACAACCTCATGAAGCAGGCCAAACGCCGCACCGAGATCGCCGACGCCAAGCTCGACGAGGAAGGCAAGTTCATCAAGGACGACGACGGCAGGCTTGCCAAGGACGACGACGTGATCATCGTCCGCGACGGCCAGATCGCGAACCCGAAGGACGAGCCTGCATCGGAGGCGGAGGCGAAGCCCGCAAAGCGGTCGACGCCGGCGTCGGGCAAGAAGACGGCGAAGAAGAAGGTTGTCAAGAAGGTCAAGAAGAAGCGGTCGCCGGCGAAGGTCGGGTTGTTTGAGGGCTGATTCGATGACGCACCAGTCGATCGAGCAAGTTCTTGACCAGTTGCGTGGTTCCATCGTGGTGACCGAGGATGGAGGCGAGTTGTCGTTGGAGATCTCGTCACCCTTGACGGGCGATCACTGGGCGCGATGCGCACGAGATCGAGGGATCACCGATCTCGACGCCGAAATTGCTCGCTTTTGGTCGCTCACGAACGAGGTCGATTTGTTTGGGGAAGAACTCGAAGGCATCGATCAGGCGGGCCGGGTCGGTCATCGTTTGCCCTCCCCGTCGGCCATTTGCTTCTCGATGCAGTCGCGCAGCGCCTGGCGGA
>JBCCZQ010000070.1:0-15943 GCA_039187315.1 Planctomycetota bacterium
CCCGAGCAAGCGGCGACGCGCGGTCGATCACGTCCAAAGGACGCTGGGAGTTTCCCAACTTCGGGCGTGCCGTGTGCTCGGGCAGAACCGTGCTGTGCCGCGTCACACGCCGATCACGCGTGATGACGAGGACGCATTGACGAAGCGGATCATCGAGCTGGCGGCGGTCTACGGACGGTACGGGACGCCGCGGATCACGGCGCTGTTGCGGCGTGAAGGGTGGCAGGTGAACCACAAGCGTGTCGAGCGGATCTGGCGGCAGGAGGGCTTGAAGGTGCGGAGAAAACAGCCGAAGCGTGGTCGTCTGTGGCTCAACGACGGGAGCTGCGTGCGGCTGCGTCCGGAGCGCCGCGATCACGTCTGGGCGTACGACTTCGTGCAGACGCGGACAACGGACGGGCGTCCCGTACGGATGCTGGTGGTCGTCGATGAGTACACGCGTGAGTGCCTGGCGATCGATGTCGCGAGGACGCTCAAGAGCGACGACGTGCTTGAGCGTCTGGCGTGGCTCATGGCGACGCGCGGTTTACCGGGCCACATCCGCAGCGACAACGGTCCAGAATTCACCGCAACGGCGGTGCGAAACTGGCTCGGACGGGTGGGCGTGAAGACGCTCTTTATCGAGCCGGGCTCGCCGTGGGAGAACGGGTATGTCGAGAGTCTCAACGGCAAGCTGCGGGACGAGCTGCTCGATCGCGAGGTCTTCGAGACGCTGCTGGAGGCGCGGGTGCTGATCGAGCGGTGGCGCGAGTACTACAACACGGTGAGGCCGCACTCGAGCCTGGAATACAGGCCGCCGGCACCCGAAGCCATCGCTGCTGGCCCGCCCTCCGCTCCGCTCCGGGCGGCCCAGCAGCGGCGTGCAACCGTCGAATCACTCACATAGACTTTGGACTGATTACTGGGGAAAGGTCATTGGGCTCAGAAGTCGATACCGTGAAATTGGTGACACGAACGAATACGTCAGACTCGATGAGGGCATCGTCGTCGATCAGCGCTGCACCGGCTGGAAGGTCTGCTGTGAGCAGCGATGCGTAGCGAACGTATACGGTGATGCGCGGGGGCTCGGGACTGAGAAAGTCAGCGGCTGTCGGGGGCCGATCGGCGGGCAGAGACCCGGCCTGGAATTCGCTGATAGCGAAGGTGTTGCCAGCTGCCCGGACGCCGGGAATATCTCGGACTTGGCCTCTGATGCTTAGGCGATCCTGAGAGGGACGCGCAAAAATGTCTTCGTTGGCGAAGGTCTCGCCATTGATCTTGAGTGTGATGCCGCTGCCGAGCGGTTGATTCGGGTCGAAGACAAAGCTCCCGCTTGCCTCCTGACCGAGTACAACACCGGGGAAGATATTCCATTCGTCAATCGAAGCGATGACTTCGCCGGTGAATTCAACCCGCACAAAGTCAACCTGTGCAATGGCTTGGGTAGTACATGCAGCGGCGAGGCAAGAGGCGACGCAGATTTTCATCTTCGAGTCTACAATAACAGACCTCTCACGGTCTTTCTGATCTAATGCCTCCGGAAGAACAGGCGTCCTAGATGCACTCCTCAGCGAAACGGCTCTCGATTGGTGAGTAGCGAAAGGAAGAGAGTTGATGTGACTGTCGCCACCTCTCAAGGAATGCCTGGCTTGCAGATAAAGGCTGATGTTCAGCCAATTCACCGCCAAATGCTCTACATCATCCCGAATGAGCATGTGTACCCAGCGGGTCTGACTTCATTTCTGATTCCCCATCCATTCGCCTGAGCTAGAAAAGAACAGCCGCATCAAAACCATCGAGAAATGTGATGAAATCAAAGAAGTCGACCGTGCCGTTCTGATCGATATCAGCGCTGGGTTCGCCACTGTTGAACAGCTCGATGAATAGTACGAGGTCAAGGATGTTGATCCGGTCATCGCCCGTGAGATCGAGCACATCCACAAACGACAGACCGCCGGGCCCTTCATTGGAGCAGCGATTCAGCAGAAAGACCGCCTCGCCCAGGTCGTTGTTCGTGACCTCGCCGTCACCATCAAGATCAAGCAGTTCGGATGTGCCGTCGCCGTCCGTAGCCGACTGAATCGCAGCGATCAATGCGGTACGGTCTTCGGCATCCACTATTCCGTTCTGATCGAAGTCAACTGGCCTGCACAGTGCCGTTGGAATATCGAGTAGCTCGGCCTGAACGGATTCAAACCGGACACGGAATGCCGACTCATCGATCACAAGCGGATCGATGCTCACGAGACTGGCGTACGAAACTCGGCCGAACGAGTCCTCGAGTAGTGTCGCGTTGTACGCACCTGCATCCAACTGGCTCATGCTTGGAAGTGTGAGTGACACGGTTACGCCACCGTCTGCTTCAACTCCATCAATATCAGGTAGTACACCAAAAAACTGGACGCCGTCGGAAAGGACAACAGGTGCGAGTACCTCTCCAGAGACCTCAGTGATACCACTGTTTACCGAGATCGTCGTAGCGTTCGGAATTGATGTATCGATCACTACACGAATGGAAGCGGGATCACCTATACTCACCGCAGGGAAAACACCCAGCATGTCGGCGGTTTCTTCGATTGTGCCCGTTAGTTCGACTGCTATTGGCTGTGCCGCCATAGGCCCAGCAGCCAATGCAGCGGCAAGAAGACTCGTGGTGTACCTTGTTCGTGGGCGCATTCATATTCCCTTCAATACGTGACAGGTTTACACGACAGCCGAACGCGTTGCTTGATGCTGATCGGTACTCTCAAGAGTTGCCAAGGATGCAAGCAGTAGTGACGAAGCCGGGCACCACAAGCGATTGCGACCTGCTGACAGTACCCATCGTGGAACATACAAATATCACGCCGTTTCTCCATGTGCGTATCGATACTCAAGCACATTTTGCCGAACCCGTAATAGGCATGCACTTTGTCATACATACCTCTTCGGATCTCGTGGTACCACGAAGTGCCGATTTTCTCGTTCGCTCGAGTCTGTACGCGTGAATGCGGCGCTCTTCAACGCGAAACTTGCTGTAGTCGACTTAGCTTATTGGTGGGCAGTTGCCAGGGTCTGCAAGCGGGTTCCCGAAAAAAGTGACCCATGCGAAGAAGTCAGAACTGGTGCAGCTCCCATCACTATTCACATCGCAGGGCACAAGATCCTCAGCCCCGAATGCAGTCACCCACGCGAAGAAGTCCGAACTATTGACGGCATCATCATTATTTACATCAGCGCACAGCCGGCCGCCGCCGATCGTAAGCGTGAGCGAGGCCGATCCCAACTGCTGCTGATTAATGCCGGGGGATGTCGAGTAGGTGCTCAGGTCATCTGCTAGCGCGAGAACGACCGCTCCAGCAAAACTCAGCGTGATGCTGTCCCCCTCACTTGCATTGGCGTCAATCTGAAGCTCAAACATCGCTAATGGTTGCGGGGCGAAGCCGAGAGCACCATCTGCCAGCGTGCGTCCGCCTGCAGTCCGAACCAGCTCGAATCCGCTATTCAGAGCCTCGGCCGCCACACCCAGCGGTAAGAGCGGTGAGACCGAAACTGCTGATCCCGTGGCCTCCAAATCAGAAGATTCGGATGTCGAAATCGAGCCTCCGAACCCGTAGAGCCCCGCTGGTCCGAAGACTCCCGGCCCGGCTCCTCCACCGTCAAAATCAGCTACGAGCGAAACTGTAACGCGTTCTCCGGCTGATACAAAAGTCGACGGTGCCGTGAGTGCCACCGTTGCAGATTGACCGGCGGCAGGCAACGCGACAAGGCCCACTAGAGAGCGAACCGATGCGATCCGTATCATGGTCAGACACCTCTTCTACTGCAGCTTTTACTGCAGCTATACGCTCGTGTTGTGCAGCGATACCAATGTTTCCGTCAGAGCCAAAACTGCCTGCGTTGTTCTGCGATGCCGTTGCTTCTTCCCCGAGGGACAAGAACCCGGAGTTGCAAGTCTTAAATATACGCGAGTGCGTTGTTCTCCCGGTACGCTCCAAGTCGTGTGCTGTTTCACGTTTTTGACTTGATTCGTAACCCCGACTGTCTCTGTCTCTTCAGTCCCGGGATTCAAAGCCCGGTTGGGCATTCGACTTCGGTAAACAAAGGTCAACTCTGGTATCAAAATTGGATGCAGGTCAGCCTAGCTGCCAGACTCAATCAGACTGAGCGCCTCGCTGATGTCGTTCGAGTCAAGCACGCCGAAAGGAGGTGCGAGGTCTTCTGGTCGGCATCGATTGGGAGTCTGATTCAAAATGATCGAAATCCCTTCGCTACCCTCGTCCAGGACCACGAAATCGGGTTGGCCATCGTTGTTCAAGTCTGCCACGTCGGCATCGATTACTCTCAGAAAGTCAGGCACAGCGACTATGTCCTGGTATTGAGGGGCTTGCTCATCGCCGGTGAATGCAAAAACGAATGGTGGAAAAGCGAAAAACGCTCCAAAATCGACACGCCCATCGGCGTTGAGATCCTGGGCAAATGTAAAGAACGGCAGGTCCCCGTTAAAAGACAACACCCGCCGGTCGATGACTAGAGCGGGATCGGGGGCAAACACGCCACCTGCATTGATGATCACCCGCATCCGCGAGAACTCATCGACGGGAAAACCGCCTTCATCGCGCCTCGGCGCGATCAGGTCGTCGAAACCGTCATCGTTTACGTCCGCAAGGGCAGCACGGTCTCTGCCGCTGAACCCGCTGGCGAGGAACAGCGGATCGGTCAGCACCGGGCTGTAGCTCTCGAACGCTGTCGCCGGTTCGATGGGTGCGTCGGTCGAACGCAGCAGGGCATAACGGTCGCTGCCGTTTCGATTGACGAGGATATCTGTGCGTGTATCGCCATCAATGTCGCCAAAAAGGATCTCGTCTGCAAACCCAAACGGCAGCGGTACTACGCGTGTATCGAATCCGCCTTGTCCATCACCAAAGTGGATCAACAAGCGTCCACCAGACGAGTTGTAGACCACGACAATATCGAGACTCCCATCGCCGTTGAGATCGGTGATCTCGATATCCGTCGGAACAACCAGGTCGGCAGGACCGGACAGACTCGCGGGAGTTCCAAAACGCCCGGTGCCGTCGCCAAGAGCAATGGATACTTCAAGCTGAGTGGCTGATCCGATCCAGTCGATATGCCCGTCGCCGTCGACATCAGCCAGCTCAAAATCCCTCCCAAACTCAACACCGGTGGGTGAGATGAGATCGGGCGATGTGATGAGTCCACCGAAACCTCCCGCACCATCGCCGGGGTAGGTTTCAACGCTGAAGACTCTATCGATCACCAGATCGAGGATGCCGTCTCCGGTGACATCCGCCAACTCGAACGTTCTGGCGTTACTCCCGATGGCCGTGAACGGTATCGGCATTGAAAAGCTCTGGCCGCGATTGAGATCTCGCGACGCAGCATCGACACATCCTTCGTCAACGCCGCGGAGAAACTCGATAATATCGAGAAAATCAAGTGTGCCGAAGGGCGCTGCACTGTCAATAGGGCTTGTAGACCGTGTAACAGCCTCGGTATCGTTGCGCAGCACGCTTACGGAGCCGCTTTCAAACCACACAACGAGATCTTCATCGCCATCGCTGTCCAGGTCTGCCTTCTCTGCCCCACAAATACCAGGAACTGAGTATGTCTGCGGATAGGCAAACTGCGCAATGTTTGTGAGTGCGCCTACATTCTCTCCCCCATCACCAGCCAGAAAAATCAGGCCCTCGCTCTTGTCAACGAATAGCGCATCAAGGCGACCGTCAAGATCAAAATCTGATGAGATGACATCGACAGGTATCTCGATTCGTTGATCGTCTGGCGTGGCGTCAAGAGCAAACACAACATCGTTGTCGTCAACAGGCAGGATGGCGTATCCCACCGGTACGCCCGTACAAAGCAAGGCTTCCAGAGTACCGTCACGGTTGAAGTCATCGATAGCAAGAGCTGCGGTGGTCGCTGGATCTCCTCGGATGAGGTTGCCAGCATTCCCGAGAGTCAAGAGCTGAATAGGGAACTCGAAGTCCGGGTCAGTCCCAATGAAGCTCAGCGACTCGAAAGGGATACCAGTGTTTCGAAGGGTCAACAGGCCGGAGCTGCCATCCGCGCGTCGACCGGCGACGACAACATCCGGCCTGCCCTCCCCGGTGAAATCAGGGGCTGCGATCTCGGTGTAATCGAGTCCGCCGCCACTGAACAATATCGAATGGATCGCCGAATAGGCAGGTGATGAGATAAACGTTGATTCGTCGGCTCGGATTCCGAACCTCGCACGAGCGCTGCTGCTGAAGTTGCTCTGGACGATTAGCAGGTCATCAAGCCCATTGAGATCGAAATCGACAGCAAGAAATAAGGCTATCGGCGCGTCCATATCGATCTGAAATACATCCGAAAAGGTGCCGTCACCCACGCCTCGGACCGCCGACAGCATGGTCGAACCCCGCTCAACGGTGACAAGATCGTCGATCCCATCGAAGTCTAGATCTGCGAGATCCACCTGATCGATAGCATCGCCAGCCGTCGTGTAAACCGCTGGCGTGCCAAACCCGAGGACTCCATCGCCGAATCTAATCGACACAGTGCCGCCAGCAAGACTCCCGGCAATCAGATCGACATGACCATCTCCATCAACATCCTCGATCAGCACGGTCCCTGCATCTGCTTGGGCGATCATTGTCGCGGCGTCGAAGTCGGGTTCGGTGAACTGTGCCTCCAGCTGGAGTGTGTACGTAATGCAGGCCATCGATACAAACAAAATAGCGATATTCATGTGAGTATCTTTCTTGGCCTGCCCCTTCCGGCCTGGATCTGCTACAAGCACGAGACACGCTCACCTAGTGCATGTATTGCTCTAGAGCATATCGAAGATGTCGCAGACTGCAAAGCTTTGTACCAGTATGTGCGTGAAGTTCATCGGGTAGTACACACTGTTGAATGCCGAATACTCTGACTCGCAACGTGACTCGTCTTCCGCTCCGTACGGAGGTCGGCTCGAAGAATAGTCGGGGTGACAGAATTCCAGTTCGACTTTCTGCCACCCAGATCAGGCATTGGAGCCCGCAAACGCGGAATCTGGTTTTACTGTGATACCCGTGCAGAGATCGACCCCAACATGGCAGTACTTGTCAAGGGTCTGATCAATTGAATGGCTGGTCCGTGCCATGAAATCCTGCCTTCCCAGATGGGTCCGATGCTGCGCTCGTACCCGTTTGCTGATCCATTGATAGAGTGAGAGATCGAGCAAGATCCGGCCTCTGCACGTGGGTCGATTCCATGAAGAAGATCAGGTTTACCGAGGAGCATATCGCGTTCAGGCTGCTGCAAGCCGAGGGCGGCACTCCAGTCCGGGATGACTGGCCGGATGATGCAGATCCCTCACCTTCCGCGTGGATCAAGAACCGGGTACGAGCGCTATCGGCAGGGCCTTGCTCCGCTCCGCAAGGCTCCGCTTTGGGGGGCAAGAGTCACTTAGTCTCTGGTATCAGCTGCGGGGCAGGTCGATGTTCGGAATGCATTCTTGTGAAATTGTACAATATTCAGCTTCACAGGCCTGGACGGCAGTTCCCGAGCCGCTTAGGCTATCGCTATTGAGACTTGATCTCAATTGTAGTTGGGAATTGCTGATTTCCCGCGAGCCTCTCAGGCCCCGACGCGACCGATCGGTTCCGATCGGAATGGACCTGATACTCGGAATGCCTCAGCTGTGCCCCACAGGACTGGGATAACCACCCGGCCGATCTGGGAGGTTCAGATATGCACCGCTGTCTCATCGGCGTTGGCGTAATCGCTACGTCTGTCGCTTCTGGCTTGCAGGCGCAAACTGCAAGTCTTGCTGTCAACTCTATTGGCCCGGCCGGCGATCTCGGTAACTCGGGGAACGGGAACACCTCCGGCACGTTCTCGGAGTCGTTTGTCGCCCAGAGCCTGTCGTGGTCGGGCACGCTCACCAGTGCACCGAACTTCTTCTTTTTTGAGGAGGATGTCTTTGCTTCGGTGCAAGGGCCCAATGGCTTGGAGTACACGGGACCGATCGCTGGCCAACAGGGCATCGTGCTCGGTGAGACGCCCTTTAGCGGTTGGTCTTCGGGTTTCGTGCCAGCGAGCGTTCAGGGGGCATGGTCTTTTGAGGCGTACACGCCGAACACATTCCCTGACTCAACCAACTGGTCAATCAGCTCGGCCGACTTCGGCTTCAATGCGTCGCTGTTCCCGGCGTCGACAAGCGTTGGCATTGGCACAAGCCTCGCCACACCGATCAGCGAGGGTGAGATCCAGTGGTACGACATCGCCCACGCGGGCGGTGCGATTCAGTTTTCGACATCGGGGAGCTCAATCGCTGAGCTCGACGGCAATATCCAGACCGATGACACGCTGATCGCGCTATTCGACTCGACCGGTTCGCTCGTTGAGTTTAATGATGATGGTGATGTCGACTTTACAAGCCTGCTGTCGTTCGCCGACCTCGACGCGGGTGACTACTGGCTTGCGGCAACAGGTTCGACGCTGGGCACGCGGGTCGGTGAGTCGTTCATCTCCACCTCGCACGATGGCGTTGGCACTATCAACTTAGCAATAGCTGTGCCGGCTCCGCAGACCGTGCTGCCGTTGGTGGGATGCTTCGTCACGTGCGTACGTCGCCGACGTTCGCTGTAGTTATTCCAATAAATCAGAGTAAGTTCTGAATCTCGATTCTATTTTGGAGTGAGAAAGATATGAAATTCCGCACTATCGCATGGAGCAGTCTTGCTATAACCGTATCGAGTCCCGCAGCGGCTCAACCCACCGAAATCCCTGTCGCGCGAGACTACATGTCGACAGGTTTCTTCTTCTCATCGTCCGCGGACTTCTACCGCGGGGATGAGAACCCCAGTGGCAGGAGTGCGAATCGCGTATCTTCAGCGACGATTGCGGGTGTGACCGGTGAAAATGCATATTTTGAGTTCGACTTCGATGGGCTCGGCTTCACCGCACCTGTGCAGCAAGCTTTTTTCCGTGTGGAAGTCGTCGGCGGATTCTTCACCGACCCTACGCCGGGTAACCCGACCGAGGTATCGCTGCACAGTCTGTCAGCCGATCCCTTGGACGTTGTCGATGACACGATCTCGTCGGGCCCAGGCTCTTGGCGCGAGTTCCGCGACAACGAGATTACGGTCAGCAGTATTGCCTCGACGACATCGGTCACAGGACTGGGCGTTTTCGATTGGGACATCACCGATCTCGTTAATGAGTGGATCGCAAATGGCGATTCAAACATTGCATACTCGATCGCGGCGAGCACGCTACTCGATACGGATTTCGAGCCCGCAGCCGCGTTCGTCAACTCGACATGGAGTGGCTTGACGAATGAGGTCACGGCTCGGATTGTTATCCCGGCTCCGGCATCGGCTCTGCTCCTCGGCCTGACAGGGCTGGCCGCCACTCGACGTCGGCGCTAACGACTCGCCGCGATGGCGGGGATCGCGTCGGGCGGCTCTGTCTTGTTGACACCTGTTCCGTACCCCGTCATCGCAGCCTTTGAATCGAATGTGGCGTAGCAGGGGGCGATCCCACACATGGCAAACAGTCTGTCGTGACGTTCCTGGTCGAGCGCGGCTTGAGCCCCCATGAATCGCATTGACCTGCTCCCATTCCTTGTATCAGGTATCTATGTTACCCCGAAGCTGCTTGCGCTTGTCCCCGTTCCCGTACCAGTTGCAGGTTGAGGGATCTGCATCCTCCGGCCAGGTTAGCCTGGCCGGGACATGTCGCGGCACATCGCACACCCGGTGCTCTCTCACACCGCACGCCGATTGTGTCCTTTTGACAATATCTCCGCGGGGACCATGCCCTATAGCCTTCCCTCGAGCGTGTCCTGCAGATCTGGCGATCGAGACTCAGATCAGCAACAACCTGCTTCAGCTTCCGATTCTCTCGCTCGAACGCCTTCAGCCGACGGATCTCGGCATCGCTCACGCCGGCGTACTTGTTCCAGCGGTAGAACGTCTGTTCGCAGATGCCCATCTTCCGGCACACATCACGGACGCGTGTGCCGCCCTCGGCATGCCGCAGCGAGAACGCGATTTGCTCTTTGGTGAACCTCGACTTCTTCATCGAATCGGCCTCCGTACAGAGGCCGGATTGTCTCAGAATCTCTCACCATCCGCGAGGATCAGGAAACAGGAACGAACTCAGACTGCCTCAGGCCAGTTAAAGGCACCGACGCGGCAGCGAATGATGAAGCGTTATCAGTTTTCAGTCTCCGTATTTGCTAAATAAAAAGGAATATCTGCTGTGAAGGTTCGATCGAGCGTGAAGCGAATGTGCAAGGACTGCCAAATCGTCCGCCGCAAGGGCAAGGTTCGCGTGATCTGCAAAACCAACCCGCGATGTAAGCAGGTGCAGGGCTGACCGCAACCAACGACGTGTGGTCTGGCTAGGCCAAGTCTGACGGATCGTTTGTTCGGCGTATGAGCGGTTACGCGCTGGTTGTGGAGCGATCAGATTGTCCGTGGCAAGGAGGCCGCGGATGCGACGATTCGAACTTACCGATGAGCAGTGGAAGATGATCGCGCCGGTGCTGCCCAAGCAACGCCGCGGCGGTCGATGGAACGATCACAGGACGACCCTCGACGGCATGCTCTGGGTGCTGCGCTGCGGCTCACCGTGGCGTGACATGCCCGAGCGATACGGCTCGTGGAAGACGGTGTACTCACGCTTCCGGCGATGGACCAACGACGGCACGCTCGACAAGATCCTCGCTCGATTGCGAGCACGCATCGACCGTGACGGGCTGATCGACTGGGACACCTGGTGCATCGACGGCAGCAACATCAGGGCATCGAAGGCCGCCGCCGGGGGCGGCCAAAGGGGGGCGCTACAGAGCCCGCGGATCACGGCCTTGGGCGATCCAGAGGCGGATTCGGGTCCAAGATCCATCTGGTTTGTTGTGGGCTCGGAGTCCCCATCGGCGTGACCGTCTCCGCCGGCCAAGCCCACGAGTCGAAGCACTTCGGGTCCGCGATCGCGAGCGTGCGGCCGAAGAACCGACGGCCGACGTGGATCGCCGGGGACAAGGGCTACAGCTACCCACGCGTGCGCGACTGGTGCGAGCGTCGCGGCATCTACGACGTGATCCCGCAGCGGTCGGACCAGATCGAACGCGAGGGCAGGCGCGGGCTGAACCGGCTGGTGTACCGCGGCCGCAACGTCATCGAGCGGACCATCGGTCACCTCAAAGAGAACCGACGCATCGGCACACGCTTCGAGAAGCTCGCGACCAGCTTCCTCGGCATGCTCAAGCTCGCATTCCTTAGGCGATACCTCGCACTCCTTGATCCGTCAGACACGGCTAGTCTGTACGACCGCCCATGGGAGCTACGCTACGAACCCGGAGGAGCGATGCCGCCGATCGACGAGTTGCCGTTGTCGTGCAACCACTGGGTTGAGGTGAGCGGAGTCCATGCCTGGAGATGCTGCGTCTTCCTTCCAACTCGCGAGAGCGGATAGTGATCGTGCGGAGAGTGCCGCTGCGGCTCATCTGCCTGTGTGCCCTCGTGGGCTTCACCCTTCAGACGCTCCTCGCGTGGTACGCAGCGCTCAACCCACGCCAAGTCCTCCCGGCCTTGCCGTCCTTTCTTGTTTTTCCCGACAAGACCTACTTTCGCGCAGACTCTCGGGGAGCAATCGCGTTTACCATCTACTCGGACGACGCTCCGATGCGCAACACGCTCCTCATCACTCTCATTGACTCGAAGACCGAAGAATCAGCGGTCGGCTATGCCGAGTCCCTCAACGGTCTCATGGAATCGGTAGGCGATGACGGCCGTCTCGGCAGCCGGCACAGTGCTCGCTTGCCGGCCACCTTTGATCTGAGCGATCTCGCAAACGGTGGTCCGCCTCGGCTCGCGTCCGGTCGCGATCTGATTTTGGTGTCCGGCGGCTGGCCGATGCGGTCCTGGTTCGCCTACGAGTACGAAGCCGGCGATGATGACACACGCACACCCGTGGGTGCGGTTGTTGATCCGGCGATGATCCCACTGTCATGGTCACACGGGAGAGAGCCCAGCATCAGCCCGCTCGGCTACACGCCCTTCGTACCCGGCAAGATTCTGCTGCTCGGAAGCATCGTCAACTCAGCCGTGTACGGCTTTACACCACTTGTCCTGATGTATGGCTGGCTTGCGATCCGTCGCTCATCAAGACGAAGGCGAGGTTGCTGTATTTCGTGTGGCTATTCGCTGAAGAACATCGAAGGGCAATGCCCCGAGTGCGGATCGCCCGTCGCTGGGGAACGGTGACACGAAATAGTGGCGTTGTTCACAGACCCTATGACGTCCCTTCTTCGGCGGACACAATCTCAACAGCCTTGATCCAGTCCGCCTCAAGCTTGAACGCACCATCCAGACCGTCGTAGATCATGAATCCGAGGGTCTTGATGTCCGAGGTGTCTAAGACTTCGACCTGGTCGCTGATGTCGCGGCCCCAGCTCGACGGCTTGAACTTCGCGAACGGCACGGCGATTTCCTGCCATTCGTCGCCTGCTTCGGTCTTGAATTCCGCTCGGTACGCGACCGCCCGGCTGCGCTCGTACCCGTTTCCTGATCCATTCATAGAGTGAGAGATCATGCAACAATCCAGCCTCTGTACGGAGGTCGATTCGATGAAGAAGAGCAGGTTCAGTGAAGAGCAGATCGCGTTCAGGCTGCGGCTAGCCGAGGGCGGCACTCCAGTCCGGGATGACTGGCCGAATGACGCTTCCTGCCCATAATGAATTCCCTCCGTGGTCCAACCAGAGACTAATACTCTGCTTGGACCGGGTTGAAGGACGTAGATCAGTTGCGCAGGAATCACAAGCTCGTGATTCACACGAGGCGGTCGTTCAGCGATAGACAACGTCACAAGCTCGCTGTCTGATCATCCTTGGTAGTACTTGCGATCTTGGCAACAATCCCTTCCCTGCAATCATGGGTTGATCTACTGATGGCTCATGAAACTCGCAGACTGGCTGCACGCACGCAGCCTCACGCCCGAGCAGCTCCGCCGGATGCTCGGCGTGCCGAACCGCAGCACGGTCCACCGCTGGCTCGACGGCTCCCGCCGCCCGGCCCCTGACCGCCTGCACCAGATCGAACTCCTGACCGAGGGCGGGGTCACCCGCCTCGACTTCGAAGACCCGGGCCCGCCCAGATGCGCCGAGGTCGTCTTTGGCGACGACGGCGAGCCCGACCTGGTCTTCCCATGGTCGAAGGGCGCCGACCGCCACGACGCCGCTCATCGAGCGATGCTCGGCGAGCCCCGCGAGGGCGAAGCGTTCACCACGCCGCTCCTCAAGGCCTTGGACGTCCTCGGCTCCCGGGCCAAGCTGACGGCCCGGGGTACGTTCCTGCTCGACGGCCGCCCGAGCGACGCCCGCAGGATTGTCCTGGCCGCGAACGCCCTGCTGGCCTCGAGGGCGGAGCCGCCGATCGTCTACCCGACCGTGCGACGGAGCGAGCCATGAGCCCGCAGCGCGCGGATTCTGCGCAACAGGGGACAAAGAAACGCCGCGGCTCGTCACGGAATGTCTTCCAATACACCGCCCAGCGCGGGATGCATGGTCCTGTCACCAACAACGCGAAAGGAAAGACAGACCATGAGTCACGACACGATGACCGCCTACCCGATGCCCGATCACGCCAACCAGTACCTGCTGATGCAGGCGATGATGGGCAAGAAGCTCCGGCTGCTCCGCCGCCGGGCCAAGCTCTCGCTGCAGCTGCTGTGGGCACGCACGGGCGTGCCCTCGCAGCTGATCCAGGCCTACGAGATGGGCTACACCCCGATCCCGCTGCACACGTTCTGGATCCTGTGCCACGGGCTGGGGGTGAGCCCAGCGGAGATGTTCAGGAGCGAGCCCCCGATCGACGTGGGGGAGTTCCTGCCGGCGGCCTGCCGAGAGTTCTACTGACCACCGGCGAGGTCGCCAAGGTCTTGGGCGTCCACCGCAACACCGTGGATCGGGAACGGCTGGCGGGCCGTCTCGCCTGCACCCGCATCGGGTCCCGGGTGCTGTTCACGCAGGCCCAGGTCAGCGACTACATCATCAACCAAGAAGAAAGACACGCGACATGTTCTACGAACCTGTCTGGTCCTATGGCGACTATCAGCTCGTCAGACGGCCGGATACCACGAATCTCTACATCGCCTGGTACGACACCACGAAGAGCCGCTACCGCCGCCAGAGCACGGGCACACCGGATCCTGACGAAGCTAGGCAGCGGCTGATCGAGTACGCCCAGCGTCGGGAGAAACCGAGCATCGCACGACTGGACGAGGTTTCGGTACTCGAGCTTCTGGTCAGCTATGTAGAGCGGGTCGACCAGGGCAAGTGGCGATGGACCGCCGAGAAATCGGCCCTCGGTCACTTCATGGCGTTCTTCGAGCGGGAGAGCATCACGCTGGTTTCGGATCTGACGCTCGATGTGCAGGAACGCTACGTGAAGTGGCGTCGGCAGCAGCTGATCAAAAGCGGCTTCCGAGGCTCCAACGGATCGATCGGGCGGGAGCTTACCGTATTAAGGGCTGCCCTCAGAGACGCGTGGAAGCGGCGTCGCCTCGAATCACCACCCTACATCATGAGCCTGCCCAAGCCGCCGCCCCGAGAACGGTTCCTGACGCAGGACGAATTCCGCAGACTGATCGACGCCTGCACACAGGAGCACCTCTACCGATTCGTGATGCTGGCGATCCACACCCTGCAGCGACCCATCGTGACCTGCCCCCATTCCTTGTACCGATTTCTATGTTACTCCCAGTGTGCTTCCCAGCCGCACCAGAGGGCTGCGGAGCGTAGCGGAGCAGGCCTCTGGTGAGACCGTTTCAGGTGCCGGCGGCCGGTAGCCCAGCGACGAGTGCGGCCGTGCCGTGTTGTAGTGCACACGCCACCGCTCGATCAGCACCTTCGCTTCGAGCAGCGAGGTGAAGACCTCGCCACCGAGCAGCTCGTCACGTAGCTTGCCGTTGAAGCTCTCGATGTACCCGTTCTCCCATGGGCTGCCGGGCTCGATGTACAGCGTCTTGACGCCGACCTTTGCAAGCCAGGCACGCACAGTCTTCGCCGTAAACTCAGCCCCGTTGTCCGAGCGGATGTGCCCCGGCACGCCCCGGGTCGCCATCAGCCACGACAGACGTTCGAGCACATCGTCGCTCTTCAAGCTCCTCGCCACGTCGATGGCCAGACACTCACGCGTGTACTCATCGATCACGGTGAGCATCCGGAAGCTCCGGCCATCGTGCGTGCGGCCCTGTACGAAGTCGTAGCTCCAGACGTGATCCTGGTGCTCGGGCCTCAGCCGCACACACGACCCATCGTTGAGCCAGAGACGCCCGCGTTTCCGCTGCTTCCTCGGTACCTTGAGCCCTTGCTGCTTCCAGATCCGTTCGACTCGTTTGTGATTTACAAACCAGCCATCCCAATGCAGCAATGCCGTGATGCGGCGATACCCGTACCGGCCGTACATGCACGCAAGCTCGATGATCCGCTGCGTGAGCGGCTCTTCATCGTCACGCACAATGGGCAGGTACCGCTGCGTCGCACGAGGCTGCCTGAGCACCCTGCACGCCCGCCGCTCGGAGACGCCGAAGCGATCCAACAACACATCGACCGCCTCGCGCTTCCGGTGCGGGCTCAGAAGTTTCCCGACGCTACCTCTTGCAGCATCGCCTTGTCCAGGTGAGCCTCGGCCAAGAGCTTCTTCAGACGAGCATTCTCTCGCTCCAGTTCCTTGAGCTTCTTCGCCTGGTCGGTCTTGAGACCGCCGTACTCCTTGCGCCACCGGTAGTACGTCTGCTCGGTCACACCGAGACGCTTGCTGACCTCCGGGACCTTCATCCCCTGGCCCAGCAGCACCTCCGCCTCACGCAGCTTGCCGATGATCTGCTCCGCCGAATGCCTGATCCGTGCCATGAAATCCCGCCTTCCCAGATGCGTCCGATGCCATGGATTCTCGCATAGCAACCGGACTGGTTTCTGGGGGGCAGGTCA
>JBCCZQ010000071.1:0-15874 GCA_039187315.1 Planctomycetota bacterium
CACACGCGTCGCGAAGGCATCGGCACGGCTGGGCGGCCGTGACTACGTGACCACCGATGACATCACCGATCACTTCCTTCAAGTCGCCGCCCACCGCATGATCGTCCGAGGCATCCACGATGCACAGGACCACACCGCGGCGGAGGACGCGGCCCGCTCGCTGATCCAGGCCGTCCAGTTGCCCGTCTGAAACCCGACTGTGCGCAGACGCTACCGCGCAAACAGCGGCGCATGATCATCTGTGTCGATGCGCTCTGCCGTTGCAAGCCGGTGCTCGAGCAGCTCAACGGGATGCACCGCCTTCACGCGCAGGCCATCGAGCATCTGGTGTCTGCACGATGTCCCGGGCGCGACGACTACCGCGTCCGACCCCGCATCGCGAACCTGACCGAATAACGACAGCTCGCCGATGCGCATCGACAGGTCGTATCGATCCGCGGTAAAGCCAAACGAGCCAGCGAGCCCGCAGCACCCGCTATCGAGCTCCACCAACGAACTCCCGAACGCCCGCCGCAGCAGCTTCGCAGAGCTGTCCAAACCCCACAGTGCTTTCTGATGGCAGTGGCCATGCAGGAGCACAGGCCCGTCAGGATCCTCAAACATCGGCCGGCGCGGATGGGCATCCCATGCATGCTCAAGGAACTGCTCAGGAAGCCAGCAGATCTCAGCAAGCCGACGACGCTCCTCGGTCGCAACCGACCCCGGCAGCTCGAGCCAGTCATCCTTGATAGCAGACAAACACGACGGCTCAGCAACGATTACCGCCCGCGCATCGTGGGCTTGGACCGCGGCTCGCAGACGGCGCGCCGTGCGGTCGATCATCTCTTGCGCACTCTTCAATAGCCCAGTAGAGATCATCGACCTCGCGCAACAGCCGACATCGACGGGCAACGCACGGTACCCGAACGCACCGAGCAGCCGGACCGTCGCGGTACCAACAGACGTCTCGTTGTACGCCGTAAAACAGTCACCGAACAGCAGCACGGTCGGCATCGCGCCGTCAGGCGCAGGCGCTAGCCCTCTGCGAAAGAGCGACTTCTCGAAGCGTGGGAGACTCCGCTCCGGTGCGAGACCCAGCACCCGGTTCATCACGCCGCGCGTAAGCCCGAATGCGCTCAGTCCGTTGCTGATCCCGGGCGCGATGCTCGCCAGACGGTTGAGCAGCCGTACCCGACCGAAGGCGTGCGCCTGGATCGGTGCTCGACCACGTGATCTAAACCGCTGCGCGAGCGCTTCGGCCTTGAGCTTGGCAACATCGACGTTGCTCGGGCACTCGGCCTTGCACGCCTTGCAACTCAGGCACAAGTCGAGCGTTTGCGCTGTCTCGGCGTCGTCCCACGCCGGCGCCCCGTCTCGCGAGAGCTGGCCCGTGATCATCAGCCGCAGCGCGTTCGCCCGCCCGCGTGTCGAGTGCCGCTCGTCCAGCGTCGCGAGGTACGACGGACACATCGTTCCACCGGAGGTCTTTCGGCACACCCCGGCACCGTTGCACATCTCCGCCGCGTGCGCGAATCCACCCTGTCCAGAAAAATCGAACGCCGTCTCGATCTCCGGTGACGGCACGTCGAATTCACCCGGACGGATCCGGGTCTGCTCAACAATCGTACTCGGAGCTCCGGCAGCGATGATGTCCCCAGGATTCATCAGGTTGTTCGGATCGAACACCGCCTTGACTTCCGCGAACGCCCGCATCAGCTCCGGCCCGAAGTATTGCTCAAGCAGAGGGCCGCGCGCCCGACCATCGCCGTGCTCGCCTGACATCACGCCGCCCAGGCTCTTGGCGAGGGCCGCCACTCGCTCGGCGATCTCCACCGCCGCTTGCCTGTCCGACTCGCTGCGAAGGCTCAGAAGCGGCCGCACGTGCAGCACACCGACCGAGGCATGCGCGTAGAAAGATGCCCGCGTTCCGTACGACTCGACGATCGAACGGAACTCACGCACGAACTCGCCGAGGCGCTCCACAGGTACGGCGTTGTCCTCGACAAAACCGAGGGGCTTCCGCTCACCCGGGATCGCGTGAAGTAGCGGTTCGCCTGCCTGACGCAGCTTGAGCGCACGGGCCATGGCGCTCGCATCCGTATGAAGCTCGAACGGGATACCCGCGGCCATCTCACAGAGCCGATCTGCATCGCGCCGGAGCGATGCCTCATCCTGCGCAAGCAGCTCGACATACAAGACCGCTGCGAGCTCACCCGCGTCCGGCGTCGGCATCAGCTCGACGTACTCGCGGTACTCCAGGTTCGAGCGCGCCATCGAGATGATCAGATCATCCAAAAGCTCCACCGCGCCGGGCCCGACCGCCAGCAACGGCTCGACCATCGCGATGGCTTCGTCAACGGATGCGAAGCCGAGCACGCCCAACGCCCGGTGTGTGGGTTTCGTGTGCAGCGTCAACTCGGCGCCAAGCGTCAGCGCTAGCGTGCCCTCGGAGCCGCAGATCAGGTGCGACAGGTTCACGTTCTCGAAAGGGTGACCGTCCGCATCCAGCTGAGCCAGGATCATGTCGAGCGCATACCCGGCATTGCGGCGCAGCGTCTTCGGGAACCGCTCGCGGATCAGGCCTTCGTGCCGACGCACGATGTCGATAACCTCAGCCGTCATCCGCTTGACCGCAGGGTCACGCGTCGCTGCGCCGCGATCGAGCGTCATCCGCAGCCCCGACGCCGTGACCACATCTACCCCAAGCAGGTTCTCTGCCGTCCGGCCGTACTTGATCGATCGCGTCCCCGCCGCGTTGTTGCCGATGCACCCTCCGATCGTCGCCTGCCGGACCGTCGAGGGATCGGGCGCAAAGAACAGACCCGTCGGGTCGAGGTGGCGGTTGACCGCGTCGATCGTGATGCCCGCATCCACCGAGCAGCGACGCCGCACGGCATCGACCGACCGCACCGCCCGCAACGTCGGCGAGACATCGATCACCACCGCCTCGTTCACGCACTGGCCCGCAAGGCTTGTCCCACCGCCTCTGGGCAGCATCGGCACGCCCTGCCCGGCACAGAACCGTACCGCCGCCTCCGCGTCCTCGGCCGACTCAGGCACCACCACACCGATCGGCTCGACCTGGTAGATCGAAGCGTCCGTCGCGTACAACAACCGGTCGTGTGCTCCGAACCGAACCTCCCCACGGACCGCGTTGACAAGCCCACGAGCGATCGCGTCGCGGTCATGACCGCCGGCCGGCGTCGTCGGGTTCGGAAGGACGGGAAGCTCGGGCATCACCGCATCGTAGAAGTCGTCACAAGGCCTGTTTGACAATTGCTGTGAACCCGCGGCATGCTGCGGCGTCCAACCAGAGGACCGACTCGTCGCCTGACCGACCAGTCATGCGCTCTCGGGCCACAAGGAGAACCTCCCCATGCCACGCACCCGTCCCACCCTCGCCATCCTCGCCCTCGCCGGCATGCCCTACAACACCATCGCCGCCCAGCCCGGAACACAGCCCGACGCGCGAGCCGCGGCCAGGCAGGTCCAGGAACTCCCCGTGACCGCCGTCACACTCTACCGATCCGGCGTCGGCTCCTTCGAGCGCTCCGGCACCGTTACCGGCACCACAGCCGTCAGCCTCAACGCGACCGCCGATCAGATCAACGACCTGCTCAAATCACTCGTCGTCCTCGATCTCGACGGCGGCCGCGTCGGCACCGTCACCTACACCGCCGACGAGCCGATCAATCGTCTGCGTACCGCGCTTGGCATCGGCGAACGTGACGAGATCACACTCGGTGGAATTCTGGAGCTGTTCCAAGGCGCCGCAGTCACGGTCGAGACCACCGACACGACGTACACAGGACGCATCCTCGGTACAGACACCGTCACTCGATCCGACGGTGCAGCCCATACCACTATCACAACCAAGCGGCTGAGCATCCTCACATCCGCAGGCCTCAGGACGGTCACCGAGCACGACATCCGGTCACTCACCCTCGACGACCCGCAGCTCAGAGCCGACATGGACGCCCTGCTGCTCGCCCTCGCGCAGCAGCGCACCGAACGCGCACGCTCGCTCGAGATCGAGCTCCGCGGCGAGGGCGATCGCCGCGTCCGCGCCGCCTACGTCCAGGAGACGCCCGTCTGGAAGACCAGCTACCGCATCATCTTGCCCGAGTCCGAGAGCGACCCCATCGGCCTCCAGGGCTGGGCCATCGTCGAGAACACGACCGACTCCGACTGGAACGGCATCGACCTCGCCCTCGTCGCCGGCCGACCCGTCGGCTTCGAGATGGACCTCTCCCAGCCGCTCTTCGTCGATCGGCCCGAGGTGCCGGTGCCGTTCGATCTTGCAGCCAGTTCACGCGAGATCGCTGCGGGTCGAACTATGTTTGATGACACCGCGAGTGATCTGGCTTCAGCGGAGTGGCCCCAGATCTCACTCGGATCCCGCGGGCGAGGTATGACCGACGAGTTGCCAGCGGGCCTTAACGCCCCGGTCGCCGTGCTCGAAGCTGCGGTCGCACGCGAGGATGCCCTCCGCCAATCCATGACCGCCGGCGCCTCCGCGGGCGAGGCCGGCGAGGTCTTCTTCTACCGCCTCGCCGACCCCGTCACCATCGGCCGGCAGCAGTCCGCCATGCTCCCGATCATGGCCGAGGAGATCGAGGGCCGCCGTGTCTCGATCAGCTCGCCCGCCGACGCGGGCCACCCCATGCTCGGCGTCGAGATCACCAACTCCACCGACCTCAAGCTCATGCCAGGGCCGATCAGCGTCTACGACTCCACCGCCTTCGCGGGCGACGCACAGATCGGCTACGTCGGACCAGGCGACGAGCGACTGCTCGCCTTCGGCGTCGACCTGGACATCGACATAGAACGCTCCAGCGACCAGCGCAGCGTCCTGACCAACCTCATCATCCGCGACGGCGTCTTCGTCCGCACATCCGCCGAGGACTCCACCCAGACCGTCACCCTCACCAGCAACGACGAGGACCGCGCCCGCACACTCATCGTCGAGGTACCCAAGATCGAGGGCTGGGACCTCGCCAGCGACGGCCCTGAACCGTACGAGGTCGCGCCGGGTGTCTACCGCTTCGAGGTCGAGCTCCCGCCCAGCGACTCGAACACGCTCACCGTCACGCAGCAGCGGACGATCGACTCTCGCGTCGGCCTCGCCCGCGCCGGCGGGCTGGACTACGCCCTGCGACACCACCGGACCGGCGCGGCCAGCGACGCCGTCCTCGAGGCCGCCCGGGAATTCGCGCAACGCCAGGCCGAGGTCAACCGCCTCGCCGCACAGGTCAACAACCTCGACGCCGACATCAACACAATCGTCGCCGACCAGAACCGCATCCGCGGCCTGCTCGGCCCGCTCAGCCGCCAGGACCAGCTCTACAGCCGTTACATCCGCCAGCTCGATGCAAGCGAGACCAAGCTCGAAGGGCTACGGACACAGCGGGCCGAGGTGGAAGCCGACCGCCGCAAACGCCAGGCCGAACTCGAAGAGTTCGTACGGACGCTGAACGTCGAATGAGCCATCCCTGGGGTGCCATCGGTTCATCCGGATGGCAACAGGTGCTCCCCGGAACGCACAAACGGCTTGCCCCTCGGGCCGAGCCGTGGCACCCGCGTCTCAGTCGCCTCCACCGTTGCCTGCGGCCCGGTCTTGGAGATCCCAAGGCGTCGCCAAAATCTGGTCTTCCGCAGGCTGAGTGACGTTGTACCACGGCCGCAGGTAGCTGTTAATGCCGAGGTCAGGACGGGATCGGTCTGCCGGGGCGCCGTCGGACATCACTTCGTTTTCGTTCACGAAGATGTTGTCACGGCCGGTAGCCTCGCCGCTGTTGACACTGACGCGCAGCCCGTCAGGGTCCGGCTCGGTCTCGAACGCAACGCTGCCGTCGGCGTAGCCCACGTTGCCGACCCAGTCGTCGTCGGGAGCGAAGAAGAGCAACGTGTTCGAGTCTTGGCCGTTGACGCCCAGCGACCCGGTACCGAGACGCCAGCTGCTTAGCGCATCGCCCGCATAAATCGAGCCGCGGTTGCTCACCAGCGCCAGCCCTTTGCCGCCGCCGGTCTTCCAGAGACCGCGGCGTGCGCCCAGCGGCGGCAGGTGGGCATAGCTGTTGTTGCCAAGCGCACTATCGCGACCCATCCCCACGCCCGTGCCGGTCTCATCCGTCACCCCAGCGAAGCCCGGGTCCCAGTTGGCGAACTGCGGGTTCTCGGCCTGCGGCGGACCCTCGGCGTTGTACCGCGTGTACACCTCGACCTGTTCGTTGCTCTCGACCGGGCTGACGAACTGGTCAGGCGTCAGGAGCTCAGACGCGATCATCAGGCTGAAAATATTGCCGGTGTTGTCCTTCTCCAGAGGGCTTGCCGTCGGGACCATCGTGGTGTCCGTCGCATCGATGACGCTCGGCAGCGGATAGACGCCGTCGTTGTCGGGCGCCCACAGCTCGAGCGAGGAGACGATCGCCCGGATCTGGGCGGCGTCCTCGGCCTTGCGGGCCGCGTCTCGCGCGCCCGCCAGCGCCGGCAGCAGGATGCCGATGAGCAGCGCGATGATCGCGATGACCACCAGAAGCTCGATCAGCGTGAAGCCCATCCGGGTCCGACTGCTGTGCATCATGGGGCTCCCCTTTCGCGCCTGGGCCGATCTCGGTGCACGCTCCGGCGCAGAAAGCGGGGCCCCCGGCTGTCACCGAAGGCCCCACGGCTGTCTATCGCGGCTACCCGTGGGCGACCGGAACAGATTCATGTTGCTGCATCAGTCGGCCCAGATGTTCACGTCGGTCGATGTCGCAGAAGAAATCAGCCGGAGGAACGCGTTCCGCTGTTGAAACGAATTTGTATCGTTGCCTGTTCCAGATTCCACACTCAGATCCTGTACACCAGTCGCTGCGTTGAACCCTTCCGAGTCGAAGTCTGAAGCGAGTACGCCAGTACGATCGACTTCCGGCATAAACACATTATCGTTTCGGGTAAATGCGCTTGCAGCTCCACCGTCGGTTGTAACCGTAATCGGCGCCGCACCATTGGGATCCGGTTGCGTTTCGAATGAGACGCTCGCATCGTTAAAGCCGACGTTGCCCGCCCAGCTCGTACGGCTGCCGTGGATCAGCAGTGTGAACGAGTCCTGGCCCTGTTCATTCATGAGCGGAAGCTGCCAGGTAAGAACTTCATCATCACCCACCGCGGTATAGGTCGGACCACGGTTCGCGACGACCGCCTCGGAAGACTTGAACGTGTCGCGCCAGCGGCCCGCCTGTCGTCCGAACGGCATCGTGTGCGCGTAAGAGGTATTACCAGTTCCTGTGTTATTACCGTAATCGATTCCGAGACCGTTATTATCTTCGTCCGTTGAGGGTGTACCACGGAATGCAGGATCCCAGATCGCCCGCTCCGGCTCAGTTGTGACGGCATCGGGCTCGCTGACCTGGTAGTCGTCATACGCCTCGATGGAAGGGTTCTGCTCGACCGGGCTGACGAAAACCTCGGCGGTTGCCGAGCCGGCCTGGACAAGATTGGCGAAAATCTGTCCTGTGATATCCTTTTCTCGGTTGCGGTCACCCGGATCACCTACGACCAGCGTGAAGTCGTTCTTGTCGATCCTGCTCGGCAAGGGAAAATCGCCATCGTTGTCCTGCGCGAACAGGTTCAACGCCTGGATGATCGTCCGGATCTGCGTCGAATCCTTGAGCTGCTGCGCCGACCGGCGGGCCTTGCCCAGCGCCGGCAGCAGAATGCCGATGAGCAGCGCGATGATCGCGATGACCACCAACAGCTCGATCAGCGTGAAGCCGCGATGCTTGCGTGATTGCGTGTTCATGGATAAACCTCCTGCACACAGGGATCGGCAACGCGATCGCGTGAGGCGATGCCGTCCGCACTGACTGCGGTGCTCACGGAGCGTCCGCGGCACCATCCGATCGACCGGCTTGGCATAAGACCATCGCCGGGCCCGCGTGCGGTAGCGAGCGCTGTCCGAGCGATCGCTGCCTCGCGGGGCTTTCGGGTTGTCAGCGTGCGGGGCTTCTCGGTCCGGGTGGTCATCGCAAAGAGCGGAATCCCGCCGGGTATGAGTGCATGGTCAATGCCCGGTCCGATCTGTCGCCGCACGCCAGCGGTCCTGCGGCACGCCGTGCTGGGCATACCGAGAGACCCGCCAAGGCCTTGGCACATCCCGATCCGCGTTGGCAGACGGGCTGTTCCATCAGTCTACGAGTTCCGAGAAGGCGCCGCAACTTGCCTAGGCTGACAACCGGCCCGAACCGGCTGGCTGCAAAGGGAAACAGGTCCATGAACCGATCGGATATCGAACAAAAACTCGCCGAAATCGGCCTGAAGCTCCCCGCCGTCGCGGCCCCAGTCGCAAGCTACGTCCCTGCACGCCGAACGGGCACCCTCGTCCACACATCGGGGCAGCTGCCGATCCGTGACGGCTCGCTGATGGCCAAGGGCGTCATACCCGGTGATGTCACCGAAGCGGACGGACAAGCATGCGCTGCACAGGCGTCGCTCAACGCCGTCGCGGCATGCCTGTCGGTTGTGGGTGAGCACGAGGGCATCCTCGGCGTGGTCCGCGTCGGGGTTTGGGTAGCTTCTGCGCCCGGGTTCGCCGGTCAGCCCGGCGTCGCGAACGGCGCGAGCGAGCTGCTGGTCTCGATCTTCGGTGAGGCCGGCAAGCACGCGCGGGCCGCGGTGGGCAGCGTCGCGCTGCCGCTCAAGACGCCCGTGGAGGTCGAAGTGCTCTTTGAGGTCGGCTAGCTCCGTTCGCAGCCGCCATCAGCCGAAAGCCTTGGCATAGTCGGCCAGGAATTTCTCGAGCCCCGAGTCCGTCAGCGGGTGCTTGAGCAGGCTCTTGATGACGCCGAAGGGCACGGTCGCGACATCCGCCCCAGCAAGCAGGCAGTCGAGCATGTGCTTGGGATGTCGGATCGAAGCGGCGAGCAGCTTTGTGCTGTAGCCGTGCACATCGTACGCGGCCCGGATCTGGTGGATCAGGTCCATGCCGTCCTGGCCGACGTCATCGAGACGGCCGATGAACGGGCTGACCAGGAATGCGCCCGCTTTGGCGACCATCCAGGCCTGCAGCGGCTGGAAGCAGAGGGTCATGTTTGTGCGCACGCCCTGATCGGCGAGGGACTTGCACGCCCGCACGCCATCGGCGGTGCATGGCAGCTTGATAACGATGTTCTCGGCGATCGAGGACCGCGTCGCGGCCTCGGCCATCATCCCTTCGTAGTCGGTTGCGATGACCTCGGCGGAGACAGGCCCCTTGACGACCTCGCAGATCTGAGCGAGCCGGTCGCCGTAGTCGACGCCCTCCTTCGCGATCAGCGACGGGTTGGTCGTCACGCCGTCGAGCACGCCCAGGTCTGCAGCCTGCGTGATCTCGTCCAGGTTCGCGGTATCGACGTACAGCTCCATGCGTTCGGCTCCTCGGCGTTGTGTTTTTCAGCCTGCGGCGGCGGTGTCCGGCGTCCCCGTTGCTTCAGGAAGGAGGGTGTGGAGTTCTCGCCGCATGATCTTGCCGGTCGGGTTGCGCGGCAAGGCCTCGACAACGTAGACCTCCCTGGGGCACTTGTAGCCCGCCAGCCGCTCACGGCACCACGTCTTGAGTTCGTCTGGGCAGGGTATGTGTCCCTCGCTCGGCTCGACGAAGGCAACGACTACCTCGCCACGCATGGGATCCTGCATCCCGGTGACGCCGGCGGCTAGGACACCGTCATGCTTGGTCAGGACCTCCTCGACCTCGCGCGGGAAGACGTTCTCCCCGCCGACGATGATCATCTCTTTCAGCCTGCCCGTAATCGAGACGAAGCCCTCGGCATCGATCTTGGCGATGTCGCCGGTACGGAGGTAGCCCCGCTCGTCCATGGTGGCGGCGGTCTCGTCTGGCATCTTGAAATAGCCACGCATCAGGTTGGGTCCCTTCATGCGCAGCTCGCCGACCTCGCCCGTCCCGAGTTCACGCTCGGTGTCCGGATCGACCACGCGATGCTCAACGTTCGGCAGCGCACGACCGACCGAGTGCCGCTTCTGCGACCCGAGGGTGGCGCAGTGCGTCGCTGGTGACATCTCGGTCATGCCATAGCCTTCGCAGATCGTCTTGCCGAACTTGTCCTGGAAAGCCTCGAAGACCGCGTCGGGCAGCGGCTCGCCACCTGAGACCATCAGCCTGATCGAGGCGAGGTCCTCGGGAGTCGCGCTCTTGCTCTGGGCGAGCGCGTTGTACATCGACGGGATACCGATAAAAGCCGTTGCGCGGTGCTCGCGGATGAGTTCGAGGATCTTCTTCGCATTGAACCGTGCGGTGTAGATGACCTTGCCGCCCACGGTCAGCGGCGTAAGCGTGAGCTGCGTGACACCGAAGCTGTGGAACTGCGGCAGGACGCCCATGAATACATCACGCGCAGAGATGTGCATGCCACGGATGCCCTGCTGGATGTTCGCGCACAGGTTGCCGTGGGTCAGCATCACGCCCTTGGGCAGGCCGGTTGTGCCCGACGTATAGAGCAGCAGGGCCAGCTCTTGATCATCGGCCATCGCGGGCCAGCGGAGTTCCGGGACCGATTTGAAGTTGACATCCTCGAGACGCAGCAGATTCGTGGTCTCGGGCGTGTAGCCAAGGTAGTCGAGCATCGGCTGCACGGTGACGATCGTGTCTGTCTCGCAGTGATCGACGATGTACCGGAGCTCGTCGGCTTTGAGCAGGTAGTTCAGCGGCACGACCACCCGCCCGAGCATCCAAGTGGCCAGCGCGGCGATCGGGAACGCTCCGCTTGTCGGTAGCAGCAGACCCACCTGTCGTGTTTCAGACCGCCGCTCGATCTCCGAAGCCACGTGCAGGGCCGCCACCAGGAGCTCGATGCCCTTGTAGCTCCGGCTGTCGTCGACAACCATGGTCTGGCGGCCACGGGCGATGAGGGACCGGATCAGGGGCCAATGGACGCTCATGCTGACGATCCTCGGGTACGCTTGGACAGCGCAAGATTATCGCCTCCCCAGGACGAAGGCCGAAAGAATGGGCATGAATCGGATGCAACACTCGGCAACATCATTCTTTGTCCTGACCGCGTGCGCGGTGCTCTCAGCCAGCACGGGCTGCGCTACTCAGCGGCCGGCCGCAGTGCCGGTGGCCAACGACGCGGCCGTCGCTTTCCAGAGTCAGAACTACGAACGAGCTATCCGCCTGACGACCCCCGCGACAACCGAGTCTGACCGGCTGATCCGAGGGATGGCGGAGCTTGAAATCGGCGAGGCAGCCCTGGGCGAGTCCACGCTCCGCCCGCTGCTGCGTAGCCGCGATACCGCGGTCCGGGGGCGTGCCGAGGCCGCGCTCGGGCTGCACGCCCGCGCCTCCGGCGACCACACCAAGGCGGCCGAACTGCTCACGCGCGCCGCAGAGCACCTCGCGGGGACCGACCGTGTTTGGGCGGCGCAGTACGCCATCGAGTCGCACCGAGCCATCGGCCAGCACGCCCAAGCGGACCGGCTCGTGAGCATCGCGGCCCCGCTGGGGCGGACGGCCAGCCACGCTTCCGCAAGCGTCAGGCCCGGCGGTTTCGCGATCCAGTTCGGATCGTTCTCGACCGAAAGCCGCGCAACCCGTCACCTGCAGGCTGTCACGCTGCTCACCCGCAGCGAGGGGCTGCCTCAGCCACGGATCGAGCGCGTCCAGCGGGGCGGCCGCACGCTCTACGCCGTCCGGACCGGCCAATTCCCGACGACCGAGGACGCCTCGATCGCGGCTCGTTCGCTTCCGACCGAAACGACAGTGGTGCGTCTTCCGACCGACCGAGGAACATAACGGCGCCTGACGCGTCTGGACACACCGTGAGACATCACCGACCGAATCGAGACCGTTTCTACGCGCTGGCAGCCGGGTTGGTCGCGTTGATCGCCGTTGGCCCTGTCGCCATCGCGCAGCAGGATCCCGCGCCAGCCGTGCTCTCGCCGCTGAGCGAAGCCGAGCGTGAAGTCCGCCGGATCTTCGCCACCTTCTTCAAGCGGACGCGGAACCCGGACATGCACGAACGGGGCTGGGTGGAGCTCGAGCGGCATCTGCCGGATACACGGCTGACCGAGCTGCTTCTTGAGCTGTTCGGGGGTGAACCGATCGAGCTGCGATCCGAGCTGCTGCATCGGTTCGCTGAGGCCGTTCCAGATCATGCGGATGTGATCCTCGCGTGGGCGGCGGTGTTCGGTGAGGACGCGGAGCTACGGACGGTCGCGGCCGGCCGGCTTCTCGAGATCGTCGGCCAGGACGAGCCCTCGCGCCGCGTGCAGGTCATCCTGAGCGAGGGGCTCAAGGACAGCGACTCCGACACCGCGATCGCGGCGGCCGAACTGGTTCAGGCGTTTAACCTGCTCCGCGCGGTGCCGATGCTCGCGCAGGCTCAGGCACAGCCGCGCCAGAGCGAGAACGCGGTCCGTCGCGGCGCTCTTGCGCAGATCGTCGTCGGAAGCCAGCAGGCCTTTGTCCAGGATCTCACGCCGGTCGTTGCCACGAACGCCGTCGGGTTCCAGCCGACGATCGGAGTGGTAACTAACGGCGTGGTCCTGCGCGTGCTCGACGCGGTCGTGTGGGAGTACCGCACGCCGATCCACCGGTCGCTCGTCGAGATGACGACCGCGGCCACGGGCGACGCAACATCACGGTTCGGCTATGACACCCGCGCGTGGCGGGACTGGTACGCGGCCGTGCTTGAGCCCCGGCTTGACGCCGAAGGCAAATAACCGCCGCCGGTCTTCAGCCGAGGCCGATGACGGTTGCCGATGCGTAATCGGAAGCGTGCGTCATGCTGACCAGCCACGAATCGATGCCCCGCTCGTCTGCGACAGACCTCGCAGCAGCGTGCAACACCAGCGACGGGGCCCCGAGCGGACCGGTCAGCACGGCGATGTCCCGCCACCCGATGCCACGCCGCAGGCCTGTTCCGAGCGCCTTGAGCACTGCCTCCTTGGCGGCGAAGCGGGCCGCGTAGCGCTCGGCGTATCGCCGGGGGTTCGATCCTTCGACATCGCGGCGTTCGTCGGGTGTAAAGCAGCGTTCGACGAACCGCCGCGGGTGCCTGCGGAGCAGAGCCTCGACGCGTGCGATGGCGATGAGGTCCGTGCCGATCGCTACAGCGTTCATCCCTCCTCGACCTCGTCCGCAGCATCCGGCTGCTGGGCAACCGGCTCGGTGGCGATGACGACCTTGGCAGGGCGGAGCACGCGCTCGCCGAGCATGTAGCCCGTCTGGAACACCTGGCCGATCCGACCCGGCTCGACGCCGCCGATCGGCATCTGGCTGACCGCCTCGTGGCGGAGCGGGTCGAGCTCGTCGCCCGGCGCAGGCTGTATGCCCGTGACGCCTTGCCGCTCAAGGGCGCGGTGCAGCTCGGCCTTGATCATCTCGACGCCGCCGAGGATCTGCTCAACCGACCCCCCGGCTTCGGACTGCTGGAGCGTGAGCTCGAAGTTGTCGAGCACCGGCAGCAGACCGGCGACAACCGAGGTCACACCCTGGCGTCGCGCCTCGGTTTCGTTGTTGGCAGCCCGGCGCTGGAAGTTCTGGAAGTCGGCCAGCGACCGCAGCGCACGGGCTTCCGCGTCCGCCAGCTTGGCTTCCAACTCGCCGATGCGGTCCGCATCGGGATCGCTGTCTAGATCCCACTCGGTGATGTCCGACGCATCATCGGCGTGCACATCCTCATCGAAGGGCTGAGGCGTGTCGTGCTCGTTGGTTTCGTGGCTCATGCCTTGCTCCGTCTTGGGCGGTGCGGGCTGTGCGGGCGGCTAGCCGCCCAGGAAATCCCGGATCTTGTCGAGGAAACCGTGCGACTCCGGCAGCACGCTCTTGTCTTCGGTCTCTGCGAACTGGCGTAGCAGCTTCTCCTGCTCCTTGCTCAGCTTCTTCGGGATCTCGACCTTTGTGACGACGACGAGATCCCCCCGGCGCCCGCTGCGGAGGTTGGGCAGGCCTTCGCCCGAGACACGGAAGACCGAGCCGTGCTGTGTGCCGCTGGGAACGGACAGCTCGTGCTTGCCCTCGAGCGTCGGGACCTCAACCTTCGCGCCCAGTGCCGCCTGCGAGAAGCCGATGGGCATCTCAAGCAGCAGATGGTCGCCCTCCCGTTCGAACACATCGTGCTGCCGCACGCGGACAACGACGTGCAGGTCGCCGCGCACGCCTTCGCCCGAAGGCGAGAGCTCGGGGGCCGGTGGCTCACCCTCGGCTTGCACACGGATCACCTGGCCGTCCTGGATGCCTGCGGGGATCTTGACGCCGAGCGTCCGCTTCTTGCTGATCCGGCCTTTGCCGTGGCAGGCCTCGCACTTGTCCTTAATAATCGTGCCGCGGCCACGGCAGTTGGGGCACGCCGTGACCATGCGGAACATGCCGCCGAGCCCGGCCTGCTGAACCTTGCCAGACCCGCCGCAGGTCGGGCAGGTGATCGGTTTCGAGCCCGGCTTGGCGCCGCTGCCGTTGCAGACATCGCAAACATCCAGCCGCGTGAACTCGACATCGGTCTCGGTGCCGGTCAGGCAGTCCTTCAGATCGATGACGACTTCTGTTTCAAGGTCGTACCCCCGCGCGACGCGTCTTCCGCCCCGGCCGCGGGCGCCGAACCCCCCCCCGCCGCCGCCACTGAAGATGTCGTTAAACATCGAGAAGATGTCATCGACGTTCATGCGGCTGAAGTCGTGCGTCGCCGCGCCCCGGCCGCGCAGGCCCTCGTGCCCGTACTGGTCGTAGACCTGCTTCTTCTGCGGGTCGGAGAGAACCTCGTACGCCTCGGCCGCTTCCTTGAAGGCCGCCTCGGCATCGGCATCACCCGGGTTGCGGTCCGGGTGATGCTTCATCGCCAGCCGGCGATACGCCCGCTTGATCTCGTCGGCATCGGCGGACTTCTCGACGCCGAGGATCTCGTAGTAGTCACGGGTGGCGGGCATTAGTCGATCCGAAACCCTAAGTTAGCGAGTTCTTTGAGACGAAGTTCACGATTGCCTTTTCTGAGCTTGTACATATCACTTTCGTCACCTATGACGGGCAAGTACTCCGAGTAATACCCTCTGGCCTTTGATTCCTCAGGAGTCACCCATTCGGGGTCAAGATCCCGAATTTGCTCAAGCGGCAAGCCCGCAGCACCAGCCTTGAGAAACGCCATGTCAAGAGCAATGGAACGCTGCTGGCGCTGGACCTCGGACACAAAGGAATCGAGGCTGAACTGCCGTCCATAGTCTTCGTCGTACACCAGGCCTTCTACTGCAACTGCATAGATTGCTTGGACCGCACAGAGTGCATCGAAGTTGAAGCCTCCCCCGTGCCCATTTTGTAGTCTGAACTCGGCGACTCGGTAGTCATTACCGTGCTCGTTGGAGAATGCAACGCCCCATTCTGCATTGTCACGCGCGTCAGCAACACGAGCTTGAAATCGAAAGGGAATAGAGCAAATCGTTCCATCGACCGGCTCAAAGCTTGCTCGCCATTCACATCCAGCGATGCAGACATCCAGCCCGATTCGATCGCGAGCGGCTAGCCAGTCCGCCATTTCAGGCTGTCGCGCGGATTCGAAGAGAACCGCGCTGATATCTGGACTGGCATATGAACTGCCCATACGGCAGCACACGCACGTTGATGCATGTGCAACCTAAGTCGATCAATCACGCCGTCGCGCCGGCGACCTCTTCGGTGTCTTCCTTCAGGTCCGTCACCAGCACATCGGTCGTCAGCATCAGGCCCGAGACCGAGGCGGCGTTGATGATCGCCTGCTTGGCGACCAGGGCCGGGTCGATGATGCCGGCCTTAACCAGGTCCTCGTAGTCGCCGGTCGCAGCGTTGAGGCCCACCGAGCCCGACTCCTCCTTGACGGTCTCGACGGCCAGATCACCATCGAAGCCGGCGTTCTCGGCGATCTGGCGCAGCGGCGCCTCGACGGCACGGGCCACG
>JBCCZQ010000072.1:0-15112 GCA_039187315.1 Planctomycetota bacterium
CGTGCGCAGCCCGTAGCTCTGCTCATCGATCCACTCGTTGAGCTCTTCGGGTATGTCTCTGATCAGGAGCTGGGGCATCCGTACCTCTGGGGCGCTTCGATATCAGTGATATCATCTTTTCCCGGATAGCCTGGCAGTGGTTGAGCGAGAAGTCAAGTGCCAGGGTCCTGTTCGGTTCTGAATTGTGCGTTTCGTCGAGCGAGGTAGGCCATGTGAGCGGCATCCCAGCGGTCCCTGGCCCAGCCCTTCGCTTGGCGAGCGAGGTGGAACGGGTCTGAAATCCTGCGTTGCTGAGCGATCCTCAAGCAGGCCATCACGATTTTGTCCTCGTCGGTCCACTCCGGTTCAATGCGGCGCACCGAGCCCCCCCACTCCTCTTGCCGGGGTCGCTTCGGGCGAGGTCCGTTGTAGAACTCCCTGATTCGACGGGCTGCTTCCTCCTCGTCGGCGTGCGTGATGAACGCGGTTTTCTTCTCGCGGAGGAGCCAGAAGAACAACGCCCCGGCCCTCTTCCCGCGGCACCGGGCGCGTTCTGCGAGCGAGAGGAAATCCAACCTCCCGGCATCGCCGGGGGCGGCAAGTCCCAGCTCGCAGGCCTGGTGATAGAGATCGAAGAGCCTTGCGGTGTCGCCGAGGTCCGTGGGCTGGATATCCCGGATGTTCGGCTCGCCCTTCGGCGGTAGCTTGCCCCGCCTGCTCTTTTTCCTACTGCCCAAAGTCGAGCCCGGCGAGACACCAGATCGTTCCCGTGTGGGGAGCCTTCTGGTTTTTTGATCTCCCGTAAGGGAGAGAGAATCTGTTAGATCAGGGCTGGCAGATTCACCGTCAAAATCGGCGTTTGGGGTAGCAGATTCGCGGACGCGCTCGCCCTCCCCCACTGCTTTGTTCCGGGTATCCGTGTGAGACCACTCGGGAACGATCCGGTCACGGACGCCCCACCGGTTCATCTCCCACTGGTTCACCTCCAAGGGCTCGAGCCAGCCAAGCTCGATCAGCTTGTTCCGGGCGTCCGTCGCGGCTCTTCGGCTGATGCCGAAGTGCTCGGCGACCCACGAGAGCTTGAAGCGTCCGTCTGTGCGGTAGTCGGATGTCTCTCTGTGCCAGAAGAGCCCGCGGATCAGAACGGCTGTGATGAGGGCGGTGACCCCCTTGGAGAATCCGGCGGCCAGCGCACGAAGCAACCGCCTCGGGACGGGGACCGTCCTCCGGCGGTTCGGCATCGCGTTGAACATGGCCCAGAAGCCAGAGAGATCATCGACCCCCCCACTGCTGCCGAGGGTGATCTGATCGGCCGAGGTCGCGAACGCGATTCGATGCTTCGTGATCGTCACCAGCCCGAGACGCGCGAGCCGCCTCATGTCGGCTCTGAGCTCTCGTGCGGCTTTCTCCGAGTCTCGCCCACCAACGAGCTTGGCGAACTCAGCGACCGTGTACAGGGGCTTGGAGCCGCGATGCTCGGGGCTCGTGTAGCGGCGACGTTCATCGAGCTCATGCGCCGCGTAGTAAAGCCGAAGCTGCCTTCGGGTCATCTGACCCGTTTGATATAGCCATATGGCCAGAACAAGCTGGTGTACCGTGATCTGGCGGTAGCTGCCCTCGATCCGGTCGGCTCGCTCGCCGATAGCTGTCGAGCAGGGCTTTGCCCCCCTGCTCCGGGGCCTGATTGTCACGGCATCCATGCACGGACTCCTTCCCGTGCGCAGGCACAGCGATACCACCAGCCGAAGAGGAAGCCTCTTGACGGATTGGGCGGATCGCGCTACCTTGGACGTGTCAAATCAGAGGTAGCCGGTGCGATCTCCATCCGTGGAGCTCTCCGGCCTTGAAGACCGCTCACGAGCGCTGCAACGCTCAGGAGCGGTTTTTCAATGTGTGAGGCATCACCTGGTCTACGCCTCCTTGCGAGTTGATCCCCGACCGCTCGCGTGCCGAGTCGATCATGTGGGGGTTTGAGGTACTATCCTCCACAATATGTGGCGAGTCGGGATGCCCCGTCAAGACCTCTAAGGCGCGCGCAAGCAAGCACTTAGAGGCCATATGACCTGAACGAAAAGGCCACATGGCCATAAGGCCCGATTGAAATGGACAACTGACCCAGACGAACAGACCGTATCGAAAGGGTCATATGGACATCGGGTCATATGACCCAAAAAAACTGTGGATAGATCGGAACTGCGTCCGATTACTGAGTTGCGGATGTCACCCGGATGGTGATAGGGTCACATGGCCTGTTTGAAAAGTCCAAGTGACCAGATCGTTCGGGTCATCTGGCCACAAAGTCATATGGCCATATCGAAAAGGTCATATGGCCAGAACGGAGTCTGAAAAAAATCTGGGGATAGGAGGCCCCGAGCTATGACGCAACCGCAGTTATCCACACAAGTCATCGCCGTCGGCAATCAGAAGGGGGGCGTCGGCAAGACGTCGAACACCCTGCACCTGGCGGCGGCGCTCGGCGAGCTCGGGAAGAAGTGCCTGGTCATCGACCTCGATGGCAACTGTGGCGCGACCCGTGGTTTCGGCCTCGGAACTGATTGGCTCGGCACGTTCGAGGCCCTGATGGGACAGGACCCCGATGAGCTCATCGTCCGCTCTGACCCGGTTGAAGGGACCGAGCTGCCGACAAACGTTGAGCTCCTGCCGGCGAGGCGAAACCTCGAGAGCTTCGAGGAAGAGTTCCGGCGGGACAACAAGTTCCTCGAGCCCTCCGCCACGCTCGCACCCGTGCTCGGAAAGCTCCGCGGCAAGTACGATTTCGTGTTCCTCGACACGGCCCCGAATGCTTCTGCGCCAACCGTCGCGTCCTATCGCTCGGCGGATTGGTTCATCCTGTCCACTGAGCCGGCAAAGCTGTCAGTGGAGGGGCTTACGGATGCTCTGATGGACATCCAGGCGGTGCGTGAGCAGGGGAACGCCGGTCTCCGGCTGCTCGGCGTGATCATGTGCAAGGTCCGGACAGGGACGCGCATCGCCGAGACCTACACGGAGCGGATCAAGAAGGAGTTCGAGGCAGCGGGGGAGCTCGGGGCCTTCCAGACGCCGATCTCCATGGCCACGGCCATCGAGAGTGCTCAGGACGACGGCAAGACCATCTTCCAGACCGATCCGACCCACAAGGTCACAGAGCAGTATCGCTCGCTCGCCCAGGAGGTCCTCAAGCGGCTGGAAACAGCCGCTCGCATCAATGGCGTAGTCGAGCCCAAGCCCGAAGGGGTGACGGAGGCCGCCAATGCCTAAGCGAGCTCCTACCGGCGACACCGTTGATCCTGTCCGATCCCGCCTCGCCGCGTCGGTGGCCAGCCCGGTCGCGCCATCATCACCGACCAACGGGGCAGCAGTGGGGGGGGCAGAGCCTGAGCCTCAGCCACCGGCCCCGGTGGAGGTTGCCCAGCCGGCTCCGCGAGAGCGAGGTCCGCTCACACAGCGGCCCATCGCTCCACGGCCTGCTTCCCCGAAAGTCTCGGACGACCGGGACCGGATCAACAAGAAGTTCCTTGTCCGGCAGAGCGAGAGCGATCGCATGGACGAGACCATGGACGTCATCACCCAGGCGTTCGGGAGCCGAGTTTCCTACTCGGCGGTCTCTCGGGCGATGTGGTCCGTGCTCGCGATGGCTGAGGAGGCGATGGCCGGCCACCCTCGACGAGGCGAGCCTTTGCGTCGGCCGTCGAAAGGTGATGCTGTCGGCATGGCCGAGTACGAAGAGGCTCTGTGCGACTACCTGAGAGGCGTTCTCAAGCGGACCTGATCGAATGGGTCATATGACCCGATCAATCGGGTTTTTCAAACTAGCCGATGCTGGATACCAGAGATATCTCGCAGCGAGGGGTCGGGCACGCGTCCATCCGCGGTGCGTCGCACGGTTGTGTTCGCAGAAACGCGGAGGGCGGTGGGGGGTTTGCGGTCCGAAGCACGTCGTTCCCGTTGGTGCTGCGATTGCTGCTGGATATCAACTAGAGTCGTAAAAAGATGTGGTAGAGTGCTGAGTGTGAGTTCTCGCTTCCTGACCGTCTGTATCTGGGTGCTGTTGTCGATTGTTGCGGCAAGCTCTGTCGTTGCACAGACAGCGTCAGCGGATCTCGTCAGACAAGGTGATGAAGCGTACAAAGCTGGTCAGTACGAGCTGGCTTTGTCGCTTTTCCGGGCCGCGGAGCAACAGGTGCGGGCTGATGGGGATACGCCGGACCCGCTCATCCACTTTCGTGTTCTCCAAGCTGCGGTAGAGGTGGGGGATGCCGCCGCATGGGAAGCATCCTACGCGATGCTCATCGAGATCAGTCCGGGTGCCGTTGATGATCCTTCTGTTGTATCGCTGCGTGAAGTGATGGATCAACGCACGCCGGTTACCCGGCCATCGCAAGAATCCGGTGTGCCGGATGATGCCAAGCTGGCGCTTGCGACCGCCCAACGGACCCTCGAGCGGGCGGCGGCTGAGCGAGATCCGGTCAAGCGAGCGATGCTCCTCGACGAGGCGGCGTGCCAGCTTGATGAGCTGGCCATCGGGCGGGAGCCCGCGTCTCGGGAGTTCTGGATTCTGCTCGGCACGCTTGCGAGCATGGGCGAATCCGAAATCCTCGCGGCGTTCGCGTTTGACGGCATCGAGCGCTACGTCCCGGATTACGCTTCAGAGGACGCCGTGCTGTCGCTGATGGCAGACCTGAATCGTCCCACGGTCAAGCCCATGGTGGACATCCTTCGGAAACACCGCGAGAGCGCGGGTTCTCGGGGTTCGATGGACTATGTGCCTGCATTGATCGAGTTGGCCGTACACGCGCTAGAGGCTCCGGCTTCTCAACGCACTACGAAGTGGTATCCCCAGAGATCCGTCAGCTATCGCGAGCTCTACTTGAATCGCGTCCGAGCGGGGGATTCTGAAGGTGCTGCTCGAGTACTCCCAGGCGATGCGCACTTGCGTATTTACGTGCGTGCGGCCGCAGCTCCAGCTAATCCCGGCAAGCCCGAGCTCGCTGACTGGGTATGGCTCGGAAGAGCGGTTGGTACTGACCGGAGTCGGCTAGAGGATGTGGTCCGGTATTGCTTGCTTGAAAACGTTGTGGGTACTGAGCTTTATCTGCTGCTGTGGGAGCTCGCCGGGCAGACCAAAGGCAGCCCTATCGGGCTCGTCCCGAACGCTCGCGTTGGGCACGACCTGTTCAGTAATGCAGAGATAGCACGAACTGCAGAAACACTCATCGATGCGTCACTCGCCGAGTATCAAGACTCTGCAAACGCGGTTCTCAGTGCCACAGACACAGATCGATTGCTGAAGCTCTCTTGGCAATTCCATTTGCTGTCGAAAGGAGACGCTCTTCCGGACGATCTCAAAATTGCATCGCGGCGTTGCAGCACGGAACTGGTCAGTGCCGCGCAAGCTCTGTATCGACAACCGGCAGACGATAATAATGAATTGTTCTTCCAACCCATCATTAATATGATGGGGCTTCGAACTACTAGCGTACGCGAAGTTCCGGAAGGCATTGGCGACTATTTGGAACGCAGATACAAAGATATCTTGCAAGTAAGAGGAGAACCGGGGCGTTTCTTGGCACACAATCCTGCAACCGTGCTTTGTCGCCTTGAGCCGAGTAAATCCGCTGAGATCGCTACCGAATTTCTGGCGGATAGTTACGCAACAGGTTGGATAGAATTCGCAGAAGCATGTATGCGAGCGGGGCTACGGGATTGGGTCGCCAAGGAGTTCGTGCACCGAATTCGAAACAAACTCACGCGAAGGTCCAAACAATCTCAGGATGCAGGTTTCGGAGCAAATTGGAGCAGCTATGAAATCACAAGTCTTGCTGAGCTGAGCATGTATTCCGGTGAACGAGCAACCGCGGCCGAGCTTCTCGACGAGGTTCATGCCCACATCACTCCAGATGATCTCGAGAGTCTGTTTGCTCTTGCACTGCAGCTGGGATATCTAGATATAGCCGATAAATGCGCACGCTTGAGCAATGATCCTCATGTAATCCCCTCACATGTGCCGTCTGGCCACATCGACACCACGGAGCTGCATGTTTACTTGCTCGGGTTTGATGAAATACTCCTCCACGCGCGGCGGGTGGATGATTACCGTGTTTGGGCCGCAGGGTGCGAGATGCTGGCGCGTGGTATCGATGACGGTGCTGGTTTGGATCCTGTATCAGATGTGCAGGAACGACGGAAGCGGGCCAGAGTTGTCTATGAGCTCATCAGGGAGCGTGCGCCGACATTGGCTTATTGGCCACGTGAGGCTGTCCAGCGCACTCAGCTTGCACACAATCGCCCCATCGCTCACTTGCTGGCATCCAAGCAACTTTCGGTTGCATATATCGATTGGATCGAGAGCGCATCAGAGAGGGCCGTTGACGGGTTCCTCGAAGTCATCGGTGATCAGCCGTGAAGATTCTACTGGTGTTTACAACGTTGTTTATGTGTAGTGCTGCGGCTCACGGCCAGCGGTACCTAGAGCCTGAAACCGTAGACGGGAAGAAGAACCAGCGGCGCAGTATTGCGCGATCCATCACCGATGACTGCTCGAGCGCAAAGCTGTATTTGCAGCAACTGGCGGCGAGGGGGGAGTACCACTACACGCGGGCAGAAATTAGCGATTTTGAGTGTTCCCAAGCAAGGCTGGCCGCCCGGGCGCGGGGGTGGAAGGACTCTGCGCAGCTCGAGCATGAACGCCGCATGGCGGAAGCGCAAGCAAAGAACGACGAAGATATTCTTCGGTGGCAGCTAGATTTCGATGCGCGGATGTCACAGTGGGACAGAGACCTCGCCAGGATGCAGCGAGACTGGTTCAAGCCGCTCGATACGATCTGGTCACCATCGCATGCGCCCGGCATCACGCTCCAAGAACTTGTTATTGATCAGAGTGCGTTGCTTTCGTCAATAGGTGCTGAATCGCCATGGGGCGAGGATGGGCAGTTTGTGTATCAGTCCAGGCCGGGTTCTCAGCTTCGCGATGAACTGTGGGTGCCCTTGTTGGGCAATGAACCACGAGATATTCACGGTTTTTCGGTACTCCCGGGCGGTATGGATGCGCAGCAGCCTGCCCCGAAAAATGTCGGACCACAGCGAGTGGTTGATGAGGCAGCCTTGGATGCCGATTACATACGTGCACAGCAGCGATTCAGTCTTGGTATGTCGGCATTGCAGACCCACAATCCGGCCAACACGCTCGAGGCGAGGCTGATTGAAGATCGTGCGATGAGGAGCACTCCTTCCACCGCATCCCTGGGAGACCTGCTTGCGGCGGAGCGGGAGGTCTTGGGATCAGGCGAAGCCAGTACGAACGTCGCTGATAACGCTTCTTTACCATTCCCTGAACTCGATCAAGGAATGTGGAGTGCGAATTACGAGGATGTCCGAGCAGCTGAGAGCAGGTATCTCTCCAGCTGGGCTGAGTACGTTGGCGTGCGCGACCCCTTTGAGTTGCCTGACAAGACTACGGCAGAGATCGCGATGGGCTTGTTCCATGCAGCGGGCCATACCACTGAAGCGGGTTCAAATGTCGCCAACGTCCTGGCCGGGAGTCCCGCTCGCTCTCAATACGATGGTCAGACAGGGGTTCTTGAGCTGGAGATGGATGCTGTTGGGCTAGCGGACTCGTCAGCTCAGTCGATGGGTCTCGATAAACCAGGGCTGTTCCGCAGAGTCACACGTGTGGGCGATGCCCTCGTGGCAGCTGAGATGATTGCTGGTGGGATACGCGACATCACCGACCGTCTCACGGATGAAGGCGATGTCCAGAAATCATCGCGGATAGCGCGGTTGCTCGTGATGGGTGATCGCATTGAGGCGCGTGTGATCGACTACGGGCACGCTTCCGAGTATGCAACCACGGTCGAGATGTATGTGCTACCGAGTATCCGTGGGCGACTCGAGCGTGAGCCACAAGAGCTGCGACATCTTATCGAAACAACGCTTGGCATAGACTCTTCCAGTTGGTAGTGCGCCCGTGCGAGTACATGTCGTTGCTCGGATGTGTCGTTGGCATACACGGCTGCTCACATCAAAGTAGCCGGTGCTCGATCCGGAGCTGCTTACAAAGACGTGTGAGTCTCCACCTCGTGTTTCCATGCCGCGTGATCCAGTTGTCCCTGTCGAAGCGCGACCGCTTCAGTTGTCGCTCCACCACAAGGGCAGAGTGACGATCCAAGAAGCATTTCACGGCGAGTAGTCGCCAGCGCCGGCCCCGCGTCCACCCGCGGTTAGTCGCGCTGTTGTGCTCCCGGAAACGCCGGCGGAGATTGCCGGTGTACCCGGTGTACAGCTCGCCGCGATCCGAGAGCAGGAGATAGACGTGAAAGCGGGGCAGCCTCGACATCAACCCGGAGCCGCGGAGGGCGGTGGGGGGTTGAGGTCCGAAGCACGTCGTTCCAGTCGGCGCCGCGGAATGACGGCCGATCGTCGATGAGAGCCACGTCGATCCGTCCTGACGCCGCATAGGCGTCTGTGATCTTCCGAGAAAGCTGGTCCCCGCCCTCATCGTTGTCCAGCGCCATGACCACCATGCTCTCGGCGGGGAGCTTCTGGATGGCCGATGCGATCAGCGCAGGCTGGTCGGTGTTGAGCTCGCCGGCGACGCTCACGAACCGCGTGCGGTGATGTCCAGAGAGCACGGCGTAGCTCAGGGCGTCGATCGCCGTCTCCGCGATGACGAGCTTCTCGTCCTGGTCTTCCTTGCGGCTGCCCCACAGGCCCTTCACCCCGCCCTTGGCGAACCCGGTGAAGCCCCTGTTCTTGACCTCGTAGCCGCACAAGCCGTCGCGGTTGTAGTGGGGGAAGACGACGTTTCCACGTTCATCGCGACGGATGAGCCCGTTGAAGTGCTCCTGAGCGAGCAGCTCCATCGGGATGCGGCGCTCTTCGACCAGGTAGGGGCTGTAGGCCCCGAGGAGCTCCATAGCGGCGAACCGGGTGCGCACGAGCATGAGATCACGGGTGATCGGCTCGAGGGCCTGTGCGTAGCTCTCAGGGGCCGGCCGAACGGGAGCAGTGGGGGAGCGCAGCCAGTCTCGAAGCCTGCGGCGGACGTGGCCGAGGTTCTCGCCGGTGCGGCGCTGCACAAAGTCAATCGCCGTCCCGTTGTCCGTGTGATCGCGGACGGAGAAGTACACCCAATGCCCGTCGTGCCCGCGTGCGACGACGAGCTTGTCGCCGTCGGGGTGCACCATCGCGGCCGAGCTCCGTGAGCTGTTCTTGCGATCGAGCTCGTATCCGAACGACGCCATGAGCTCGGAGAGGTTGATTTCCGTCTTGAAGTGCTCGATTTCGTCGCTGCGTGTGTCCATGCTGGCCTCTGTATCAACACATAGCGCAAATCCACGGCTTTGTGAAGTGTGCCCTGCTTTCAGGCTGGTGCGAACTCCCCGATCCACTCCGAAACACGCACACGCGGCGGTATCCTTTGCTGTCCCATGAGTGATCGTCTTGGGCATGCTGAGTGGGTCTCGCCGGCTGAACTGGCCGGTCGCTATCCGTACGCTGAAGGCGACTTCTGGCTCGGCCGCGAGCCGATCAGCGGCACGCCGCTCGGGCACACCGACAACCGCCACATCCTGCTGTGCAGCGGCACCCGGGCCGGCAAGGGCACAACGACCATCATCAACAACCTGTGCCTGTGGCCGGGCTCGGTGGTGGTTGTTGATCCAAAGGGTGAGAACGCCACGGTCACAGCCTCGCGGCGTGGCAGTGGTTCCGAATATTGCGAGGGCATGGGGCAGGAGGTCCAAGTCCTCGATCCCTTCGGCGCTGCCGACGTTCCCGAGGAAGTGCGGTCCCGCTTCAACCCGCTCGACGCGCTCGATCCGAGCAGCCTTTCCGTGATCGATCAGGCGGGCCAAGTCGCGGACGCGATCGTGATGGCTAACAAGCAGGCGAAGGACACCTTCTGGGATGATTCTGCGCGTTCAATGGTCAAGGGCGTCATCCTGCATGTCATCACGTCGCCCATGTTCGAGGGACGGCGCACGCTGCTCACGGTTCGCGATCTGATCTCTCGTGGTGACCACGAGGGGGTCGCGATCCTGCGAGAAGACGGGGTTGACAAGCTCCCCTCGGCACACGCGCTGTTGTGGCAGGCCATGTCTCGAAACGAGTCGCTCAACGGGGTGATTGCCGGCATCGGCGACAAGCTCGCCAACCTTGTGCTCGCGGATCAGAAGCTCTTTCAGAGCATGCTGCAATCCGTCGATCGACAGACTGAGTTCCTCGACAGCCCGCGTATGCGGAGCTGCGTGGAGGCCTCGGACTTTGATCTCGATGATCTCAAGCGCAGCGCGAAAGGTCTGAGCCTGTACCTCTGTCTGCCGGAAGGTCTCATGGGTGAGCACTTCCGGTGGCTCCGCATGATGCTGACACTGATCGTACAGGCCGTTGAGCGAGACAAGGCGGCTCCGCGCACTGGGCACAATGTCCTGATGGTGATGGACGAGTTCCTCGGCCTTGAACGCATAAAGCCTATCGAGCGGGCGGCGTCCTACATCGCCGGTTATGGGCTCACGATGATGTTCGTGGTCCAAGGCCTGTCACGTCTCAAGGACGTGTACGACCATGCGTGGGAGGAGCTTGTCGGAAACTGCGGCCTGCGCATTTTCTTTGGTGTGGACGATCAGTTCACGCGCGAATACGCGTCGAAGCTCATCGGCGACACAGAGGTTCGTCCGCAGGTATCCACGATCGGTACTACCGAAGGCACGAACGAGAGCACGACACGTGGCACCAGCACGAGCCGCACCGAAGGCGAAAGCTCGGGGTCCTCATTTGGCCGTTCCGCGTCCGTAAGCGAATCAACGTCTCTGAGCACGACGGAAGGTCAAAACCGAAGCACGACAGAAGGCACGGGTCGGAGCGTCACCGAAGGCCGCAACACGAGCGTGACCGACGGGATCAGCCAGACCGATGGCTGGAACGAATCGAGCACGCGAGGGACAAACTGGTCTAAGAACAAGGGGACAAGCCGAAACTCCGGGCAGTCGCACAACGCGAGCTGGTCACCGAACCCGCTGCTGCTGCGAGAGACGGCGAAGTTCCTGCCGCTTGTTCGTGAAAACGAGACTGCGAACTACGGCTCGAACACATCGATCGGACGGACCGACGGGACATCATGGGGCGGCTCTCAGTCGCTTCAATCCGGCCGGTCGGGGTCACGGGGAATGTCGCGCAGCAACACGGAGGGTCTGAGTGAATCCGTGACCGATAGCCAGAACCGATCGATCACGACCGGCGAGAGCTTCTCGAAGACCCAGGGACGGTCCCTCTCGAACACAGAGTCAGAGAGCATCACCGAGACGATGGGGCGCTCGCGCTCTCTGACGGATGGCACCAGCACCGCGACGACAACGGGAAGTTCGTCGAGCACGAGCGAATCGACGGCCGAGACGGTCCACAAGCGCCGCCTGATTGCGCCTGAGGATGTTGGTCACCGCTTCGATCGACCCGAGGATGGCGAGCCGGGATGGGCTCTCGTGCTGATCGGAGGCAAGCGGCCTGCGGTTGTGCAACGCACGCCGTACTACAGCGATCCCATGTTTGCTTGGCTGTTTGATCCCCATCCGAACCACGCGACGCCGACGCGGCTAGTTGGGCCTATCGACATTCATGTGAGGGAGTCCGGCAAGCAGGAGGCGTCGCTCGCAACGGTGCGATGGCTTCATGCAGAGGGAGAAACCGTCAAACGCGGTGAGCCGCTCTTTGTCGCCAAGGTTCAGCCGTGCACGTTCCCCGAAATCGACGATGTTCTATATCTCAGCAAGGCTGAGGACGAGCACGGGATCATGCTTCCCACCATCGATCTGGGCGATCAAACGGTCATTGCGCGGTCCAGGCACCCAGACCATCGAACCGTTGAGGTTGCTATCCCATCTCCGGTGACTGGCGTGCTCATGCGTCGCGCCGTGGACGATGGCGAGACGCTTCCGAGAGATGAGCGGTACGCGGTCGTTGAAACCAACCATCGGCGGCACTTGGTGGAGTCAGGCGAGGAACTGGACTGTCCGTTCACGAGGCTGAGGGCTTTCAAAGCTGCGTCGTGGGATGTGCGTCACCGTGTGGAGAAACTCGAATTCGCCAAGATGGACGCGGAGAGAGAGGCGAAGGCCGAGCAGGAGAGACGCGAAACAGAAGCGATGGAGGCAAGACGCCGTGATGAGGAGGAACAACGGCGACGGATGGACGAGGAGGCGGAAGCTGCTTCAAGGCGAGAGCGTGCGCGGCGGAGCTTCGTAGAGCAAGATTTACTCAGCGATGAGCTGAAACAGATCATCGCATCGGGTTCGTGTGTTGTTGCGACCGCTGTCGTGTTCATTGCCCTTGATCTGCTGACGCCCATATCTGTTCCGATGCCTGTGGCGATCGTCGCCATGGTCATCGCCTCCGGGATCTTCTACAAGATCACCGACCGCGTGCTGGATCGTCGGGAAGAGCACAAAAAACGAACTCGGGCAGATCAATGGGATGCGATGGGAGAGGGACAACAGGACCGTCGATCTGAGCGGTACAACCGTTAGCCCATGCTGCGGCCAGTATCTCGGTCGAGTCCCATGCCTGACTGACGGTCTTGGTAGTCTTGGGCGAGCGACCGGTAGTGATCGAGCTGAGCGGCCTTGTCATCCTTGGCCATCTCATTCGCGTGTCTCTCTCTGTCAGCCTGTTCGGCGATTTCCGGAGTCGGTCGCATCTCATTCCGGGAACCGGTCCCCTGAACCTGCTGAGAGTCGAGACCCTGCGGTGGTCCCAGGCCGTCACGGCCAGACCCTTTGTCAAACGCTGCCCCAAGGTCAGGCGCATTCTCCAACGACGTGCCTTTGAGACCGTCGGGCTCGATGGACTTCGCTGCGGAGGCCTCATGGCCGTTCTGCTCGCGCTGAGCGCGCAACATCTCAAGACGGTCGTGCATCTCAGATAGCTGCTGGCGGTCCATCCTCGCATTCTATCGCGAGCGGCCGTCCTGATCACGGTTGTTGTCCTGTTCACGCGCCTTGCGTTCCTGCTCTTGCTGTCGCGCGTTGAACCCTTCCAGCAGGCTGCGAAGATCGGACGACGATCGAGGTTCCTGCCGGCCCGATGGGTCCTGCTGGATGGCCGGGCCCCTTTCCTTGCCATGGAAACGGTTCTTCTCAAACGCCGCTTCGCGTTGCTGCCCGCGTGTTCTCCATTCCGTGCGGTTGCCGGCAAGCTCTAGCTTGTGGCCCAGACTCAGGCTCACACGCTCTGCCTTGAAGAGAGCACGCTGCTCCACCAGTTGGCGTTTGGCGTCCAGCCTGACCTTCGTGATCACCTTGGTCTCCATCGCCTTCTGCTCCCGCTCGAGGGCGAGGTCACGAGCGATTTGGGCTCGCTTGAACGCGCTGAGACGGCCGCCGGATGAACTGATGGCGTTGTATGCCTCGATAACGGCGGTTCGACGATCTCTGCTGGTGATGATCGCCCCGAAGTCGATTGATCGGAGAGCGTTTTCGACCCTGCCGAGGAGCTGTTCCTCCCGCTTCTCAAACTCCCGAAGATCAGCTTGATGCTCATGGAATCGCTCCTCCCATCTAGGCCGGAACGCTGCCCTGACGCGATCACGAGCCATGAGTTCTTCACGCTTGCTTTCGTCCTGTATCTCGCTTCGCTTCGCACGGTGTTTGGCAACCAGATCGGCCGTCTGATCCGTGTGACGCTGCCAGAGCTCGCGTGTCTTCCTGGCGAGCGCCAGGTCGAGCTGCTTCTGCTCGGCCCTCGTCTTGTTTGCGTCCGGCGCATTGTCGTTCGATGCTTCGAGCTCGTAGATGTGGCGGGGCTTGTCCGGTTCGCCTCGTGTGTATTCGTCGCGATCACGGGCGGCGTTATTGATCACACGTTGCTCGCAGAGGACCTCGCCTCGTTCCTGCTCGTAGTCCTGTGCCCATCGTGACAGGTTGAGCTTTTCCTTCGAGCTCGGGAGCATCCGGCCGTCAGTGGGGGAGACCCGGTTGACCAGGATGTGTACGTGCGGCTGCGGCTCATCATCGTGCGAGACGAAGAGTGCCTGGCGGTCCTCGGCACCGATGGCCCGGATCGCACCAAGGGCCGCCCGCATCATCTCGTCTCTGCTCAGGCCGTCCGCCTCGTCGGGATGCCACGAGAGCGTCATGTGGAGCACGGAATCCACCGACTTCCGGCCCGTGCTCTTCACGCCGGCGGTCCGCTTCAACCGCCCTTGATCCATCGCGGTCGCTGCCATCACCCGCCACGCGGCGTGCGGATTCGTGGTGGCGAGGTTCCGGGTCGAGGTCCAGGCGACGCGATCGCTCGAGCTTGCCCGGTCCTTGTCGTGGAGCAGGTAGTTCGCGGCCCCGCTGAATGAGCGCCCCTTCTTGTGGACCTTCGGGATCATGGCTCGCCCGCCTCCTGATCGATCACGCGATCCACGAGCTGCTCGAGCACCTGCTCAACCTCCCTGCCGATCTCCTGCCAGTAGCGGACAAAGTCTCTCCCTGTGTGAGTGGCCAGGGCGAGCTGGTTGACGTTGACCCCCACCCGGTTGAGCTCCGAAATCAGTGCCGGATCGACACGCCGGGATGAGCTGGCGGTGGGCACTGTGTAGCCCATCGCACGCTTGCGGAGGAAGTCTGAGACCGACGTGCCTGCCGCATCCGCCTGGCTGCGGACGTGCTCGAGCTCTGCGTAGGTCAGACGCAGCCTGACGACCTCGCTCATCTTCTCGTGCTCTTCCAGCTTCGGACGGCCCATATCCCTGTCTCTCTTCTCCTATTGCCCCGCATCCAAGGACGCTCCTTGGTCGGGATGCAACGCCGAAACGTTGCGAGTGGTGGGGCGGCGAAACGCCCCTCGTCATCCAAGGGCGAAACCTTGGTCGATGGTCCGGGAGAGCGAAGTCTCCTGGTCCTGTTCCACCGGGGAAACGGTGGCGGCATCCAACCCGCGGAGGGTTGGTCGGTCCCTCCAAAGGACCGAAACGCTCACGCTCACACCCGCGGCCTAGCGGGTTGTTTGTGCGTGAGCGGAGTCGCTGGATGCCCCCTCACTCCCCAAGAGTGCAGGGGTGCAGAAGCGGCTCATCGTCTACAGGGGCGAAACCCTGTCCAGACCACCGTAGGTGGCCGCGTAGCGGTAGTTTTTGTACCACAAAAACACATCTGGC
>JBCCZQ010000073.1:0-14921 GCA_039187315.1 Planctomycetota bacterium
CTCGGTCTGCCCGGAGTGCGGGCACCACTTCCGCATCAGCGCCGCGACCCGTATCGAGCAGCTGACCGACGCCGGCACGTTCGAGCGCATGCACGCCTCGCTCAGCTCCCCCGACCCGCTGAAGTTTGAGGACCTCAAGACCTACCGGGATCGGCTGCTGGCCGAGCAGATCAAGACCGGCCAGCACGACGCCATACTTGCGGGCGTGGGCTTTATCCGCGGCCGGCAGGTTGCGTTGGCCTGCCTCGACCTGACATTCATGATGGGCTCGATGGGCTCGGTCGTCGGCGAGGTGCTGACCCGCACGATCGAGACCGCGACCGAACGTTCCCTGCCTCTGGTGATCGTCAGTTGCTCGGGCGGGGCCAGGATGCAGGAGTCCGGGCTGTCGCTGATGCAGATGGCCAAGACGAGCGCTGCGCTGGCCAGGTTTGACGATGCGGGCGGCGTGTTCTTCAGTGTGCTGACGGACCCGACCACCGGGGGCGTGACCGCGAGCTTCGCGATGCTCGGCGACGTGATCCTTGCCGAGCCCAAGGCGCTGATCGGCTTCGCCGGCCCGCGTGTGATCCAGCAGACGATCCGCCAGGCCCTACCCCCGGGCTTCCAGCGGTCGGAATTCCTGCGCGAGTGCGGCATGGTCGACCGCGTCGTCCATCGCCACGATCTCCGGACCGAGCTTGCGCGGCTCGTCGACTTCGCGGGGAAGTGACGGGCACTCTGTAGGGTGGCCCGGCGAGGCCTCGACGCCATGCCGAGCGACGCAGACGCGAGCCCATCCGAGCCGGTCCAGCCAGCGGAGCGTAGGCCGTCCGCGCGAGCTTCGTTCGGGATCGGAACCGGCGCGGGGCTTGCCTACGGGGTCCTGACGCTGCTGGCCCTGCCCCTCGCGGGGGCGTCGTTCGATGCAGTCGATAGTCCGCCGGCTTCGCCTGCGTGGTTCCTGGGGCTGCTCGCCCCGCTGCCGATCGCCTGGCTCGGCTGGACAGCCCGCAGGCGATGGCTCGCCGGGCTGGGCGTTGCCATCGGCAGCCTGCCCCTTTGGGTAGCTCACCACGCGTGGGTCTCGTCGGTGTCGTTTGCCGGAGTGTTTCCGCTGATCGCGTACCTTGCAGTCTGGCCTGGGCTTGCTGCGGTCGGTATCTCGCTTGCACGTCGTCGTTGCGGATCGATAGGGCCTGCGGTGGTCGTGCCGACGGTCTGGGTCGCGCTCGAATTCCTGCGCGGCGAGATCCTGTTCGGTGGGTACGCGTGGTTTCTGGCCGGGCACCCGGCGATCGAGTTCCTCCCGCTGGCCAGAGCGGCGGCTGCCGGGGGCGTGCCGCTGGTCTCGTGGCTTGTCGTGGCGATCGGCGCGGTCGCGCTTGCAGCCCGGTACGGCTCGCGCTCGGCTCGGCGCATCGGTTGGGCGGTCTCAGCGGTCGTGATCGCCGCGATGCTCTCGGGCTGGTTCCGCGGCAGCCCCGAGTCGACGCGGACGGTCCGCATCGCTGCCATCCAGACCAACGTTCCACAGAACAACAAGCAGTTCCCGAGTCCGGAGCAGGTCGCGGCCGATTTTGCCGACCTGCTCCGGCTTGCTGAGCGTGCGGCCGCGGAGGGCGCCGAACTGCTGGTTACTCCCGAGACCGTGTTCCCCGGGCTGGCGCTCGACCAAGACGGCGCGGACCGCGCGGCGGGCATCTACGGCGACAGCATCAACGCCTACCGCGACATCCTGCTCGGTTCTCACCGTGAGCACGGCGTGCCGATGCTCATCGGCTCGCTGACGCGTACCGGGCTCGAAGCCGTGGAAACCGAGCCTGGCGTGCGGACCATCGAGTGGGACCGGATTCTGAACAGCGTCTACCTGCTCGAGGGCGGTGGCGTGATGCCGGTCCGGTACGACAAGCTGCGGCCCATGGCCTTCGGTGAGACGCTGCCGTACATCGACGCGGTGCCGTGGCTGCGCGACGTCGTTTTGCGGATCGGTATCGGGGCGTCGGGTATGGACTTCGGGCTTGATCGCGGCACAGACCGCGTCGTGTTCGGGACGCCTGCGGGTGTGGTGGCGGCGCCGATCTGCTTCGAGTCCTCGATGGCCCCGGTCGTGCGTGGGCTGCTCTCGGCCGGGACGGACGCCGGCACCCCCGTGGAGCTGATGGTCGTCATGACCAACGACGGCTGGTTCGGCCGTTTCGACGCCGGGCGGGCGATGCACCTGCTGCAGGCGCGGTGGCGGTGCCTCGAAACGGGCCTGCCGATGGTCCGGTGCGCGAACACGGGGCTCTCTGCGATCGTGGAACGGGACGGGTCGGTCGCGGCGAGCTTGCCTGCCCGGTCGGAGGGCGTGCTGCTGGGCGAGGTCGGCGTCGGTGCTGCGATGACGGTCTACCGCCGGGTCGGCGACGCGTTCGGTTGGATATGCCTGCTGCTCGGGGCCGCTGCCGTGGGATCGGGCGTCGGTCGTCGTCGGGCGGCTAGGGTGTCGGGTTCGGCAGGAGGCGTGTGATGCGAGGGATATGGCGAGGTCTGGGGTGTCTGCTGGGTTCGCTGGCAGTGGTGAGCGGGTGCGGCTCGCCTCAGCAGCGACCCGTTGAGCGCGACGGCGTGGTCGCGGTTCGGAGCCCGGACGCCAAGCGGGAGCTTCGGATGTCGCCCGAGGCGTTGCGCGAACGCTACGCAGACGGCGAGGCTCGCTCGGCGCTTCGGGATGAAGCGTTGGCTGTGCTCAGCGACGCGACCCGCTCGGGCGATCCTCAGATGCGTGCGAACGCGTACGAAGCGCTTGAGCTCGCGCCCTCAACCCTGCGAGCGGCTGCACCGGTTGGCCTGCTCGACGACAACCTGGGCGTGCGCGCGATCGCGGCAGTGGCGGTCGGCCGCGCGAAGGTCACCGGGCAAGAGGAGCTGCTGCGGGGCCTGCTTGTGGACGAGTCGGCGTTCGTGCGGGCATCGGCGGATTTCGCTCTGCGTGCCCTCGGGGCGGATAGCGGTGTCGATGAACTCGAGGCGGCGCTGATCCAGACCGAGTCGGCGGGTGTGCGCGGGCATGCGGTCTTCCTGGTCGGCGAGCTGGGCAGCGCGGCGCTGCTGCCTGCGCTGAAGGACTCGGCCGGGCGCACGATAAACCGGGCTTCGCCGGCCGAGCGCCGCGTTGTTGAGCTCCAGATCAGCGAGGCGATGGTCAAGCTCGGCGACGAGCAACAGCTCAGCCCGATCCGTGCCGCGCTGTACCCGTCTTCACCGAGCGATCTCGAAGCGACCGCTCTTGCAGTGCAGATGGTCGGTGAGCTGTCGGACCGGGCGATGCGCGGGCGGCTGGCGCAGCTGTCGGACCTGCGCGGCCCGACGGGGGAGCCGCTGCCGCCGGAGATCCAGCTGGCCATCGCGATCTCGATGGCGAAGCTGGGCGACCTGAGCGGCTGGTTTGTCGCGGATCAGGCCTGGGAGTCGGACCGGTTTGTGCTGCGCGCGGACGCTGCGGCGGTGTATGGACTGACCCGCCGTGCCCAGGATCTTCCCAAGCTCCGGCTTCTGATGCGCGACCGCGTCGGGCTGGTTCGGGTCGCAGCGGCCGGGGCGGTCCTTCGGGCGCTGGACGGCTGATCTCAGGGTCACGCAGGCTTTTCTGGGACGTACCGAACGGGCTTGGGCCATCGAAGCGACAACCGGATCCGATCCCGCTACACTGCGGATCGGGAGCTGGAGACTCGCCTGCGGGCGAGCAGCGGGGGCGAGGATGGGCCCAGCGGCGTCCGACGACCACGGCGGGTCCCAGTGAAACAAGCGTGCGGCCTCGCTGAGCCGGTCCATCCGGTTGCGGGGTTGCGACCGCCTCGCCGCACGGCGATGGTGAGGTCGACGGGTACGGAACAGACGGGAGAGGGCGCGGGCTGTCTGGACGTCGGCAGCCGTCCGCCCACGCAAACGACCGAGCATCGGAGCAGAGCGTGCACATCATCACGAAGATTCTGGTTGTTTTTGCCGCGGCCTTCTCGCTCGCGCTGGCGGCGCTGACCTCGGTGTACGCGTTGAACGCGGACTCGATCGTGAGCGCGTACAACGACAAGAACGCCGAGGCACTCCAGGCGACGGCGAACTACGAGCTGCAGAGCAGCCAGTTCGCGGATCTGCAGGCCGAGCTGAACTCGCAGCTGCGTAGCAAGGACGAGGAGATCGCGGACCTGGACCGTGAGCGTGCCGCTCTTGAGAGCGAGATAATCCAGCTCCAGATCGCCGCCAAGGAAGCCAACGACCGCGCCGCCAGGATCGAGCGACAGATCGGCGACCTGAGCAAGACCGCCGACACGCAGGCAACGTTCGTCCAAACGCTCACCGGCGAGGTCAGCACGCTCCGCGAAGAAGGACTGGATATCAAGAACCAGAACATCGATCTGCTGGCGCGGATCAACGATCTCGAGAGCGAGAACGATGTGCTGACCCAGACCAACCGGGCGCTGCAGGTCACGATCGCTGACTTGCAATCCCAGCTCGATGGCGGCCCGACGATCGCCGGGGGCGGGGCGGCTGCTCCCCCGGATTCACCGGCAGTGATCAGCGGCCCGCCTGTCTTCGGCCGGGTCCAGGCGGTGCGTGAAGTGAACGGTCAGCTGCTCGCCGAGGTCGATCTGGGCTCGCGCGATCGGGTGCGCGAGAACAGCAAGCTGTTCATTACGCGGAACGACCGCTGGCTGGCGGACCTGGTCATCGTACGGACGGATATCCAATCTTCTGTGGGCCGGGTCGATGTGCTCGGCCGCACGGGCATCGAGATCCGCGAGGGCGACATCGTGCTGAGCAGCTTGGGCGGTTGAGCGGGAGGAGACGAGGATGAGCCAGTTCGGCATGAACATGCCCGGCGGCCGCCGGGCGAAGTCCGGCGGGGTTGATGTGTACAGCGGCCTGCTGGCGCTCTCGGTGCTTGCTCTTGGTGCCGCCGCCGCGTTGATGTACTCCGCTACGACCAAGGTCAGTCCCGACGGCAGCCCGGTCTCGTTGCAGGAAGATGGCCGCGTGCAGCTTCCGAGTTGACGCCTCCGGCTCTGCGCGTCGTGCCCGTTTTCGTTCGTGCACGGATCGTGTGTTGGTGGTTCTGACGCTTGACTCGGGGCCGCTCGCGGCTAGATTGTGAGTCCATGGGCCGGGAATCCGGCCGACAAAGTGGGGCGGTAGCTCAATTGGTTAGAGTCCCGGACTGTCGATCCGGTGGTTGCGGGTTCGAGTCCCGTCCGCCTCGTTGAACGAAACCCTCGCTTGTGCGAGGGTTTTGTTCTTTAATTGCAACGATGTTTATGCAGCCAGGTGGACTTGCTCAGGCTCCTCCAGTCTCTTTCGAATTGCGCACAACTGGGACTCGACCGCATTGAACGCCTCGACAATCACAGGGTCGAAATGTGTACCTGAGGATTCAGCGATGATGCTTCGGACTTTCTCGATGGGCATCGCTGGCTTGTAGACTCTCGGCGACATCAGCGCATCGAAGACATCAGCAACCGCGGTGATTCTTGCCGAGAGCGGGATCTGTTCACCGGCGATTCCTGTTGGGTAGCCGTTTCCATCCCACTTCTCGTGGTGGAAGAGCGCAATCTCAACGGACATCTGTACGAGCGGGTCATTGGCCACTTCGTGATGAACCTTGATCAATGTGTCGGCGCCGAAGCTGGGGTGCGACTTGATGACCTTGAACTCATTGTCGGTGAGCTTCCCGGGCTTTCGGAGTACGGCGTCGGGAACGCCGACCTTGCCGATGTCGTGAAGCATCGATGCGAGGCGAAGGCGTTCGATCCACTGTTCGTCGATCTCATCGAATTGACCCTGCAGATGCCGGGCGAGAACAACGGTGTATTCGCTGATCCGCAAGACGTGCTGGCCGGTTTCGTTGTCGCGGTAGTCGGCGAGGGTGGCGAGCGCCGTAACAATCGCCTTCCTCGACTGCCGTACCTGGGCTGTGCGATCCTCGACCTTGTTTTCGAGATCCCTGTTCCAGCGACGAAGCGAGCGCGAGTGGCCGCGGATGAACAGAACTCCAATGCCAATGGTCAGGATCAGCACCGGAGCGGCAGCGACGGCCATCTGGATGAGTAGTCCGGAGGTAACCTGCTCCGAAGCTGCCGAAAGGCCTGACACAGGCTGGTGAACGAGTAGTCGAGTACCAGAGTCCGTTAGCATCTGCGTCGCGACGTAGTGTTTTCCATCAACGGAAAAATCGGCAACGCCGACCTGAACACCGTCGATACCGATGTCGCTAATGGCCACTGTTTCATCGCTCTCAGTTGGCGTAATGAGATGGTCGCCGAGGTTGATTTCTCGCAGGGATGGATCATTTTCCAGGTCGGGGTGGCAAGCAATCGCCCCTGATTCGTCGAGAATACATGCGAATCCTCCAGATCCGAACTCGACGGCCTCAACAAGTTTCTGTGCGCGCTGCCAAGCTGTGTCCTCGGCATCGAACTCGCTGGGTAGATCACCAATCGCGCTCACCAAGCTCTCGGCGACACGTCTGTTGTTGTCGATGATCACCTCGTCAACACTCTCGGCGATTCGCTCGTGGGTGCCGTTGTAGACGGTGAACCAGCCGATGGCCATCGCCATGCTCTGGGCGATGACGAACGCACCAATAACTGCAAGGGATCTGCGATTGGGCTTGATGTACATGGACCGAATGTCGGATCCATGATTCTTCAGCTTTGCAGATGTCCATCGTCAAAGGGAGTGCCGGTCAATTCCGATTCGCCCAGTCGGCACAATCAGCACGAGAGCGAATCAACTCAGGTATCCGGCGGCATCGTGGAACATCGTGACCGGAAGAGTCTTGAATGGGTATCGATACCCAATCTGATGTCCAAAAGCTGCCCGGATTGACCCATCGAAACCGCTCTAGGAGACCGTCAGGCCGGTTTTCGCTCAGCCTGTCGATCCGGTGGTTGCGGGTTCGAGTCCCGTCCGCCTCGTTGAAGAAACGCCTCTGAGTCCTGCTCAGGGGCGTTTTTTTATGTGTATGGCGCTTGTTAATTTGGCACCAGCACACGCGTGTCCGTGTTATGCCGTTGTCGTGGATTGCTTCGTTGGGACGGTCAGCCGCCGAGCCGTTGGAGCATGGTCGAGGCGTACGCTGCTGCAGGCGATTCGGCATCGGGGAGTATCGCCGCTCGCAGCAGCTCTTGGGCGAGGTCGACCTGCCCCGAGGCCTCGGCCGCCATCGCACGGATGACATCGGTCTTCGCTCGTGTGTCGGCGTCGGCGGCGGAGCGGGTGAGCCATCGCGCGATCTTGTCGGCGTCGCCGGTCGCGGCTTCGGCCATGCGGGCCTGCTCGCGGGGATCTCGCTGATACGGGTATGCGAGCAGGTACGCGGCGGCCCGGCAGGCTGCAACGCCGCGGTCACGCGGGTACTCGGAGGCGCTGCGCTCGAGTGATGCCTGCGATTCGTTCCAAAGCGGCATGGCGTTCTGGAAATCGCCGCTGGCGAACAGATCGAAGCTGCGCATGATGCCCGCGAAGGCGGCGAGAGATTCGGCGATTGGTTCGGCGTCTTCGGCCGAGAGCATGGCAGACACCTCGCTCCAGGCGGCGTCTTCGGGACCGCCGGCCGATGCAACGGCGGCGACTGATTCGTCGGGCAGCAGCGTTTTCACATCCGCGAGTCTGAGGACCTCCACCAGCCACTGGATAATGAGCTGCTCGCTGGTGGGTGTTCCCGAGGCCGGTGCATCCGCGGCCACGGTTCTTGCTTTTTCCATCGCGTTTCTGGCTCGGGCCGCGTAGGACGTGCCGGGCATCTCGTTGAGGATACGGGTCCTGAGTTCCAGGGCGCGCTGGGCGTCGCGCTCGGCGCGTTGTGCGTTTGCATCGGCCAGCATGAGCAGCAGCATGCCGCGGGCGTGCTTGGATTGGGTATCCCAGACGGGAGTCAGGTAGTCCAGGCTGTACTGCAGATCACCGATGGCCGTATCCAGCATGGCGATCTGTCGAGCGAGGTCGGGTTCATACCGGTACACCTGGAAGAGCGTGATGCCGCGCGGGATCATGGAATTCACGGTCTTGTCGAGCTCCACCCCGCGGTCCATGCTCGTGATGCCATCGTTCCAGAGCTGCATGCCCTTCTGGACATCACCGCCAGCAAAGGCTTTTTCCGCATCGGCGACGAGCATGGCGCCGAGCCAAGCCATCGCTTCGCCGTTTTCCGCATCTTCGCCGAGCTTGGTATCGATCGTCTTGCGTGCTTCTTGCCAGGCCGCCGCGTCGTTCTCGAGCAAGCCGCGAAAGAAGTCGCCGCGGACTGATTCATCGAATGTCGAACCGGCGTGGCTCTGGCGTTTCGGCGTGGACTCGTAGTCGCTCTCGGGTTGGATCGGTACAGCGGCGCCGGCTGAGATTATGGCGATGCCGGCAGCGACAGTCATCGGGATGGGATGGTTCATCGGTGGTCTCCTCGCTCGCGTTAAGGGTCGATCAGCGGGCGTATCGGGACGTGGACGCGTGTGAGTCGAGGTCGGCCTTTGCGGGATCGGACCAACTCACAGAAGCTTGGCACATCAGCGGGCTCGTAGCCGCTCGTAGGGAGCCAGACGCCGTAGATGTGCTCGTAGGTCTCGGGCAGGTGGTCGTACGGGCCGACGTGATCGGCTACAGCGCATTCGACGGCTGGGAACTCGATCCTGGCGATGCGCTTGCCGGGCTTGAACGGACGGTTCGAGGTGATGCAGGCGTCGTAACGGAGCTTCCGTGGCGAGACCTCGGCTGGGTCATCGTGAGCGATACCGATATGCCGCGTCGCGCCCGTCAGCTGGCGGTGTGCTGCGGCCCAGAGCATGAGCTGACCCCACGCGATACCAACGCGGTGGTACGGGCCGACGTGTCGGAGTCCCGCCAGTGTCATCGGCTCGCACCGCTCAACACGCACGTGTGATTCCGAGGCATTCGGCCGGCGGATCCTGGCCGACACGCGGAGGCGGATCGCCTGCTCGCTCATGCTACCCGGCTCCATCAGCCAGTTGTCCGCGAGGTGCTTGCGGAACTCGGCGGGGCTGACGCCGTAGACAGCCTTGAACGCCCGGCTGAAGCCCTCGGCCGAATCAAAGCCCGACGGAACGGCGAGCTCGTGCACCGGAACGTCGGTATGAGCCAGCGTCGACGCGGCTCGCTCCAGCCTGACCCGGCGGATGTAGGCCTTGACAGGCTCGCCCACTGCGGAACTGAACACATGGTGGAAGTGGTGGGGGCTGTAGTGCGAGATCCTCGCGAGTTCATCCAGGCCCGGCGGATCATCGAGACGCTGCTCAATCAGTACCAGCGCGCTCACGAGCCGGTCGGCGTAGATCTGGTTCGTTGTCACCATCGAGAGCAAGTCTCATCCCGTGGCCTGTCGCTGTCCATGATCGTTCTTGCGGATCCGAGGCCAGGCTCGGGATGCGTCGGCCATCGACTGGCCCGCCGAACGCCGGTCGTGCGGTCTGCGACCGTTCGGGGCTCATCAGGGCCGCAGACCCGCTGGGTCGCCGTAAACACCGGCTTCATGCTCCGAGGTTCTCGGGCCTGGCGTGGTCGGTCCTGCCTGGGTTTACTCGGCGCCCGTTCGATCCTCAGAAGCTTCTGCCCGCGTGAGCCGGCTGCGCGTACGGCGATGGGCTTTGGGGTGTGTCTCGCCGGTGTGCCTCTGTGTGGGTTGTGCAGTTGCTGAGAGATGCACGGTTGCGCTCTCCGCTTGCTTCAGTCATGCCGGTCGGGCGAGTGTCCGATGGCAATGCAACCCGGTTCGAGGGGGGGGCGATGGCGTTCTGGTTGGTGGTATCCATCTACTGCACGATCTGCGCGATCTTCGCGCTGTCGCTCTGGAACGGGACGCGGCGGGCGGGCATGGTGCCGGTCATGCGGATCGTCGTGTTTTTCAGCATCGTCCTGCTGTTGTCTGTCCAGCTGTTCGACGTGGTATCGCAGTCTTCGCCTCAAGTACTCGAACGGTACGGGATCCAGGGCGGTGTGAAGCGATCGATTCTCGCGGCGATCACGCTGCTCGCGATGTTGATGCTCATCCCGGGGCTCTGGGTGCTCAGCAGCGCTGCGCGCAGGACGCAGAAATACCACAACGCTTCAAGCGCGATCCCGTCGGTCATGCACCGGATCACCAATCTGGAGATGATCAACCAGCTGATGATGGATTGCTCCCTCGGCGCGACATTCGTGCTGACGCGCACGCCCGCGACGCGAGGGACTCATGCGTCGTTCAATCTGGTGGTCGGCAACCGCGGCTTGCGGCGGCTGCTGCATGTTGAGCCGTCGGACGGTCACCCGAGCGGCAGCCTCGGCCCGCGAGACCCGGACGGCATCTCATGGTGGATCGAGGAAGTCGCGAGCAAAGCCCTGACCTCGAACGCTCCGGTGCGTTCCGAGCGGGCTTTCGTGGTCCAGGGGCAGACCCGCTGGTACCTGCTCTCGACGATGGGCCGGGGCGCCTACGTCGCCGGCGTGATCATGGAGACGACCCAGAAACGAAGGGAGAGCACGGAACGCGCGATCTCGGCCAACACCGATCCGCTGACGAAACTCTCCAACCGCGGTCACCTGACCAGCATCATCAACACCGAGGCGCACAGGACCAGCCACGGCGTATCACGCGGGTTTGTCGTGTACTTCTTCGACTTCGATGGCTTTAAAAATATCAACGACACGCTCGGGCATCACGTGGGTGACGAGCTGCTCAAGCAGATCGCATCCAGGCTGCGCGAGACGTTCCGTGGCGTGCAGCTGCCCATCAACGCTTCTCGCCCCTGCATCGCGCGGTACGGCGGCGATGAATATGTTGTTGTGGTGCCGGGATTGACACGCCGAGATGAGGTGGAGGCGCTCGCCGAGGCGTTCCTCGTCCAGCTCAGGGAGCCCTACTCGATTCTTGGGCACGATGTGACCTCGACGGCAAGTGTCGGAGGCGCGATCTGCGCGGGGCAGGCCGCCCAGGGGAAAGACGTGCTCACGGCAGCAGACGCTGCGATGTACCGCGCGAAGCAGAGCGGCAAGGACAGGTTCTGTCTGCATGAAGGCGGCTACGACGTAGAACCGGAGGCGGCGTGACGTATGCCGAGCGACAGCGCACATCCTGCTGACCCGTTGCGCGCCGTAACCGGGTTTGTCGAGTACCTCAGCGCGGCGTACTCCGCGATCGGTCTGTACGGACCGGCGCACCCGCTCGTGGCTGCGCTCATCGAAGCCGTGGTTGAGGCGACGGTTCAGCTCAGGCGCGACCCAGCGATTCAAAAGTACTCGATTGACATCGCGTGCGGCAGCTTCCTGTGGAAGGGAGCCCCGGTGCCACCGAAGCTGGTCTCGCAGCTCGCATCAGACCTGCACGCGATGAACGCGGTCGTCCTCGAGGTCTCCGGGGCTCTGGAGGCTCCATCCGCGCACGCGCTGCTGTCTTCGATCTATCAGACTCGCCGCGACGGCGGGACGATCGAAGACGTGGCACGCGTGGCCGAGGGCATCGCGGGCCGACCGATCCGGATCCTGTCGCTCGAGGTCGACGGTCTCTCGTCACGCTCACTCGCATCGGCGGAACAGGATCCGAGTCGCAGAGGGCTCGTGTCCGATGCAGAGCTTGCGGCCATCCTCCGTGAACCCCCGGAGGATCCCACCCTGCTGGCGGATACGATCGTGCAACGCGTCGAGACCGGCAACGATGCCGATGCAGAGACGGTCCGCACCTGGCTGGCGGCCGAGTCCGATGCGCTCAGGTGCGGCGGCGAAGATGAGGAAGCGCTGCGGAAGGCCTGGCTCGAGCGATGCGTCGAGAACCTGACGCCAGAGGTCCGAGCCACGCTGCTGCGTTCTGTACCGAAGCCCGATCCGGAGTGGCTGATGTCCACCGCTCGCCTGGCGCCGGTCTGGCCCGTGGAAGAGCTGATCGGTGCGCTCGAAAACCTTACCGGCGATGCCATGTCGCTGCGGGGCACGGGCCGCTTGCTGTTTACGCAGCTTCTCGGCCTTGCGCGTCGGGACGACCAGCAGCAGCGTGTCCGCTCGATCATCGAGACATGGGGCGCGAACCAGAACGATTCGATGCTCTTCGCTACCGATAGCGGGGCAGAGGCCGGCGAGCACTTCCGTGCGCAGGACTACGCCGACGAGCTGCTCGAGTACGCGGAACGAGGGGCGGGCAGCCACGCCGGGTTCCCCGGACTCGAGGTCGAGAATCCCGATCGCATCGCGGTGCGTGCGGCCGAGATCGCGTTCCAGCTCGCGGAAGAAGAACACGATCCGGATCTTGCGGCCACGGGCGTGTTCCGATCAGCGCACTCGCTGATCCGCCAATCGAGGATCGATCTTGTGCTCCGAGCGCTCTCCCAGGATCTCGAGCCAGGTGGCGATGCGCGCTCTCTCTCGAGGCGGCAGCGACGCCTGATCGCGGCCCTGCGGAAGCCCGATTCCATCCGCGCGCTGCTGCAGGCCTTCGAGACGGGCGTCGAGGATGCAGGCGTAGTGCGACTGCTGGATCTTGCACGCGAGCATGCCGCCTCGATCGTGCTGGAGTTTGCAAGCACGACCGACAGCTCGGACGGGCGTTCGCGTGCGCTCGCCTGGTTCCGGAGTCTGCCGGCTGAGCTGCGGGCATCGGCGATCGGTGAGCACCTGAGCGTGTACCCCCAGAACGCCGACATGCTCGAGACCGTCTGCGAGGGGATCGAAGCATTTCAGATCGGTCACTGCGTCGAGCATCTGGTATCGCGGAGTCAGCCTGACCATACCCGCGCCGTGCTGCGACTGCTGGGCTGGTGCACAGGCGCCTGGCCAGCGAGCGTTGTGCAGCACATCATCAGCACGGCAGAGGATGATGTGGTCGACGAGGCGATCCGGAGTATGACATCCGGCCCCGCGCAGACGCGTTCGGTCACGATCGCCAGGGTGCTGTGCTCGCTGGTGACGCTCCGCAAGACTCCTGTCGCAGACATGGAACCGATGATCCGCGCGGTGATGCAGGACCAGCCCGTGGCCGAGCGAGCGCTAGTCGATCTGCTCACTGTCATCCGCAGCCGTCCCTCGATGATCGCGCGAGGTGATGCCAAGCTGGTCCTTCGCGCGCTCGGCGAGTTCGATTCTGTGAGCGAAACGACGAGCCGTGTCATACGCGAATGGCGATCGCCAGCGATTCAGGTGCTCGGTTTGGTGGGCCGTCTGGGTATCGGAAAAAGGGAGGGGCGACGCTGTGCCTGATGCGAACACGGCCGCGCTCGAGGCCTTGGTCAACGCGATTTACGCCAACAAGCGGTACGGAGACGAGCATCGCGCCGCCGTGAAGGCCACTGAGAAGGCTGCGAAGCTGCTCGCGCGGTCCGTACGCGGTGACGGTACGCTTCTGATCGTTTTCTCGGAAGACCGCATCATCGTTGGCGAGACCATTGTCAACGATCCCCGTGCGGTCATGGCCTCCATCGGGGCAGCGCTGATGGCGCACGGCTTCCAGACGATCCGCGTGCGAAATGGGATCGAGCGTCGGGACGTCACCCAGTTTGCACGTGATGTGATGCAGCAGCCCGGCGTCGAGCCGATCAGCAGCATCGGGACCGAACGACTCAGTGCGGGCGTGATCTCCGATCCAAGCCGCAAGGCGCACCCACGGGAGCACATGCTGTCGCAGCTGTGCGCGCCTGTGGGCGACCTGCACTCGGGCCTGATGCACGAAAACCGCATCAATATCGCCGAGCTGGAGAACATCGCCGAAGCTGTCCTCTGCAGCTTTACATCCCAGAGCTCCGCGGTGCTCAATCTGGTCGAGATCGAGAACCACGACCAGTACACGATGGCGCATTCCGTGAATGTCTCTGCGCTCGCAGGAGCTCTGGCGCGGACCATCGGCGTCGGGGATACGGAGGTCGAGAAGGCCGTGATCGCAGCGCTGCTGCACGACATAGGCAAGCGTGAGATCCCGAGCTCGATCCTGCTGAAAAACGGACCGCTCTCGGATCAAGAGCGACGGCTCGTTCTCAATCATCCAGCCGCAGGCGCACGCATGCTGCTCGAGCGCGACGACATCCCGCTCTTGGCTTCCGTGGTTGCGTTCGAGCACCACCGCCGCCTCGATAAGCGCGGCTACCCCGAGCCAGCCTCTGCGGGAGCGCCGAGCCTTGCCAGCCAGATCGTGCAGATCGCGGATATCTACGACGCGCTCAGGTCCAATCGCCCGTATCGCCAGGGGATGACACTCAGCCGTGCGCTCGAGATCATGTCCAACGATGCCGGCAAGGCGTACGACCAGGCGCTCTTCGAGGTCTTCGTCGACCAGGTGATAAGCAAAACGCATCGCCCACACGGCGACACCGAAGATCTCGCAGCCTGATCCCATCGATGGCAGCACGTGTTCCGGGCACACTCGGGCTGTGTCTGCCCATCACGGTAGAACACGACCGAGATTCTGGACGAAAAGAACGCGGCCCGGCACTGGGAATGGTGCCGGGCCGCGTCGTATCAGAGGAGGAAGCGCGAGTAGATTGTCGTATCAGATCGCGGGGCAGAACGAGCGATCAGCGGGCAGCGCGATGAACTCGGTGACCCAGGCGAAGAAGTCCGAGTCGTTGCAGTTGCCGTCATCGTTGACGTCGCACGCGGTAAGCTGTTCTGGTGTGCGCGGGTCGGCGATAAACGCCGTGACCCAGGCGAAGAAGTCCGAGTCGCTGATCGTGCCGTCGTTGTTCACGTCGCCGCAGAGCCTGTCGCCGCCGACGTTCGGCAGCTCGATCCTTGCGAACAGGTCGGATGGGATCGTGCCGGCGTACGGCGTTGTGCCGGCGAGGAAGTAGAGGTGGCTATCGTCGATGTACATCGAGAAGGTCGCGTCCGACTGGTTGAACACGGCAAGCTTACGGGTCTGCACGGTGCCGTCGGGCAGCGTGACATCGAAGTCCTGACCGGTGCGGAGCAGCTCGGTGCGGGTCCCGTCGGGCGCGACGAAC
>JBCCZQ010000074.1:0-14871 GCA_039187315.1 Planctomycetota bacterium
CCGCCACGCTGACTATCCAGAACCGCACCGTAAGCGAGGTCGCCTACTCGGCGTCCTTCATGAACTTCGGCGGCGCCGCGGTCGAGTCGGATGACCTGCCGCTGAACGTTGGACCGGGCGAGTCGACACGCATCCCCGTGCTGCTGCGGATCTCCCGCGACGCGTTCGAGAACGGCAGATTCGTTGCGAAGATCAGCATCGACGGCGACGACGGATCGTCCGCCGAGGTGAAGTTCCAGATGTTCGGCCCAGCGAGGTCCACACCATGACAACGGCACCACACACAACCACAAAACGCAACCGCTTCACCGTGATCATCTGGCCAGGCCTGGTCTTCTTCTTCATGGGCGTGAGCCTGACCGCGGTCACGCTGACGGTTGTCTTCGCCACATCCGACGGCGGGGCTGTGACCGAGGAGGCCTACTACGCCAAGGCCGTTGCCTGGGACGACATCGCACGCGAGCGTGCCGCGAGCGAGGCGCTCGGCTGGACACCCGTGCTCGAGTTCGATGAGGCAGAAGGCGACCGCCGACGCATGTTCCTGACGCTCACCGGCAGCGACGGCGCAGCGGTACCCGCGACCGAGGCCTCCGTCTTCGCGTTCCACCACGCCGACCGCCGCAACCCTGTTGAGTTCGTCCTGACCGGCAGCGGCGCGGGCGTGCTGAAGGCCAATGCCCCGATGCCCCGCCCAGGGATCTGGGAGGTACGTCTCCGCGTGCGGCACCACGGAGATGTCTTCGTGTACCGGGCCGACCTCGAGCTCCAGTGATGCAGACCGATCTGCTGCCCATGATCGGTGCGGTGCTCGTGGCCGCGATCGTCGGGAGCCTGCACTGCGCGGGGATGTGCGGCGCGTTCGTCGCGCTCGCAGTCGGCCTGGACCGACAGGTATCGCGCACACGGCTGCTCGCGGCCTACAACGGCGGCCGGCTCGCGACCTACGCGACCATCGGGCTCGCGGCAGGCACCATCGGTCAGCTCTTTGACGCCGGCGGCACCGCGGTCGGGCTGCAGCGCGGCGCAGCATGGCTCGCCGCCGCCACCATGATCGTCATGGGCGCCGTCGCCCTCGCAAGGGCGACCGGCTGGCGTGCGCCCGCCATCCCGGTGCCCGCCTTCTGCCAGCGGGCGTTCGCCGCCGTCGCGCGTTGGTCAGCTACACTGACGCCCACCCGACGGGCGCTGGCGATCGGTCTTGCCACGGGGCTGCTACCCTGCGGCTGGCTGTACGCCTTCGCGCTGCTCGCAGCCGGAACTGGCCACGCGCTGACCGGCGCACTCGTCATGGCCGCGTTCTGGCTCGGCACGACGCCCGTGCTTGTCGGCATCGGAGCCGGCGTCCGCATGATCGCGGGTCCGATCGGCCGGCACGCGCCTGCCGCGATGGCCACGGTCATCATCATCATGGGCGTCCTGCTCGCGGCGGACCGCGCCGCCCTCGACCCGGCCCGATTCGTCGGCATGACAGCGAGCGCCGCGCTCGCATCCAACGATGAGCCGCTGCCCTGCTGCGCAGAGAGTTCCAAGCCGTGAGCGCCATCGCCACACAGCTCGCGCCACCGGCCCCTGCGCGCGTCGCCTGCTCGCACTGCGGCCTGCCCGTCCCGCCAGCGGATGTCGCGGCGGTCGCCAGCGAGCCGTCTTACTGCTGCGGCGCCTGCCGCATCGCCGCTGACGCCATCCGCTCCGCAGGGTTCGAGTCGTACTACGCGCTCCGGGACCGGTACCAGCAGGAGCTCGAGCGCAGCCGCAGCACAGGAAAGCAGTTCGCAGAGTTCGACGACACGGTGTTCGTTGAACGCCATGTCGTGGCGGTCGAGGATGGACAGCACACCTGCGAGCTCTATCTCGAGGGCACGCACTGCGCGGCCTGTGTCTGGCTCGTCGAGCGTCTGCCCCGAGTCGTGCCGGGCCTTGTCGAATCGCGACTGGATCTCGGGCGGTCGATCGTCCGCTTGCGATGGGAAGCCGCCGCGGTCCCGCTCTCAGCGATCGCGAGGGCGCTCGACCGTTTCGGCTACGCGCCGCACCCGGCAACCGCGGCCGACGCGCGGCGGTCCAGACGCAAGGCCGACCGAGCCGCGCTGGTGCGCATCGGTGTCGCCGGCGCGTGCGCCGGCAACGTCATGCTGCTCTCCGCTGCGCTCTATTCGGGCATGTTCGAGGGCATGGACGAGACGACACGCGTGGCCTTTGAGATCCTCTCGGCCATCATCGGAACGCTGAGCGTCGTCTGGCCCGGGCGTGTCTTCTTCAAGGGCGCGATCGCGGCAATGCGGGTCCGCAGCTGGCACCTCGACATGCCCATCGCGCTCGCGCTCGCCGCCGGCACGGTCACGGGGATCGCCAACATCATCTTTGGACTCGGCGAGCTCTACTTCGATTCCGTCACCATGCTCGTCTTCTTCCTTCTTGCAGGACGGTGGCTCCAAGACCGCGGCGTGCGTTCCGCGGCGGACGCGGTCGAACTGCTCCGCTCGCTCACGCCAGTCACCGCGCACGCCGTCCGCGATGACGGGACGATCGAAGATGTCGCCTCGTTCAGCCTCGAGCCCGGCCAGACCGTCGAGATCCATCCAGGCGAGACCGCGCCCGTTGACGGGATCGTCGTCGAAGGCCGCTCCACACTCGACAACGCCATCCTCACCGGCGAGCCACGCCCGATTGAGACCAGCGTTGGCGACCCGGTCGCGGCGGGCGCGGTCAACCTCGCCGGCACGCTGCGCGTCCGTGCCGAAGCGGTGGGGGCCGACACACGCCTTGGCACGGTGCTCCAGCAGGTCGAGCGGCTCGGCGCTGAGCGTGTGCCGTTCCTGGGCCGGGCGGACAGAGTTGCAGGCCCCTTCGTGATCATCATGCTGCTGCTCGCTGCCGTCTGCGTCGCGATCTGGGCGCCCATCGACCCGCACGAGGCGATCAAGCACACGACCGCGCTGCTGATCGTCGTGTGCCCCTGTGCGCTCGCGCTCGCGACACCGCTCGTCACAGCCGCCGCGGTCCACAAGGCTGCCAGGACCGGCGTGCTGGTCAAGTCGGCCGACACCTTCGAAAAGCTTGCCATACCAGGCACGGTCTTCCTCGACAAGACCGGCACGCTGACGCACGGCGAATTCACGATCATCGACCACATCGGCGATCCATCCATACTCCCTATGGCCGCCGCGATCGAACGCGACTCCCCGCACCCGCTCGCGCGCCCGCTCGAGCGGTACGACGAACGCCACAGCGCGGCCGACGTCCTGCACGAGGCGGGGCTCGGTGTCATCGGGACCGTTCAAGGCGTGGCGGTGGCCATCGGGCGCCGGGCGTGGGCAGAGGCAGTCGGCGCATCATTCTCCAACGAGCAGATCGCCTTCGCGGACCACGCCGCGAGACTGGGGCACACACCGGTCTTCATCGCATCTGCCGACGGCCGCAGCTCTGTGCTCGCCATGGGTGACCGTGTCCGCGACGAATCGGCGTGCTTCGTCGAAACGCTGCAAGGGCTTGGTTGGGACGTCACGATCCTGTCGGGTGATCGCCAAGAGACCGTCGCTGCGGTCGCAGAACAGCTCGGCGTGCGGCCCGGACGTGCGCTCGGGGGCTGCACCCCCGAGCAGAAGCTCGCCGCGGTCAAGTCGGCAACGAAGCGGGGTGTGGCAGTCATGGTCGGCGACGGCGTCAACGATGCCGCCGCGCTCGCAGCTGCGACCGCGGGCCTCGCGGTGCACGGCGGGACCGAGGCGTCGCTCGCCGCCGCAGATGCGACGCTGATCAAGCCGGGCCTCGCGCCGCTGTCCGCGCTCTTCACGGGCAGCCGCCGAGTCCGAAGCGCCGTGGTGCGGTGCCTCGGTGCCTCGCTCTGCTACAACGTGCTCGCGGCATCGGCTGCGCTGCTCGGTCTGATCTCACCACTCGTCGCCGCCGTGCTCATGCCCATCAGCTCGCTGACCGTCGTGCTCCTCGCGTTGTCAGCCAAGACGATCACTCGCCCACAGGATGCCACGCCATGATGACGATCTGGATCGTGCTGCCGATCGCGCTCATCCTCGCGAGCATCGGCGTGTGGGCTTTCCTCTGGTCGGTGCGCTCCGGTCAGCTCGACGACCTGGATACGCCCGCACTCCGCATGCTTCTCGATGAGGATCCGATGCCGGCCGCCCCGAAAGCGCAACGGGAACGATCCCGAGCGGTTCAGGCGCGCGAAGCGGGGGACGCGGCCTCGACCGCGGTCAACGCCTGAAAGTCCGCCGCGGAAAGCGCCCCGTGCGGCACCCGCCAGCGGTGGAGCTTGGCCATGGCCGAACCCAGCGGCGCATCGGTCTTGGCCGACGACTTCGCGTGCCGGTCGAGCCCGTCGGCGAGCCGTGATCGGTCGCCGGCGTAGCGGTCGTGCATGCTCGGGCCGAGCCGCTGCGCCCACCCGATCGAGCCGACCACGCCCGCCGCTCCGTAGCCGGGCTGCCGAAGAACGCGGTCAACAAAGACACGAGTCACGCCCGGCGTGTGCATGACGTCGTGGAACGCGATCACGCCGCCCGGCTCCACGAACTCCCAGAACATGTCGTGATCCGCCAGCGCGCCCTCGTAGGAATGATCGCCATCGATCCAGAGCACGCGGATCGCACGATCCCACGATGTCACAAGCTCGTGCGACATCATCTCGTGGAACTCGACCTGATCCCGCACGCCTGCGGCGTCGAGGTTGCCGAAAAACTCGTCGCGCCACGGTCGCCCGTCGTACAGCGTTGGATCCGACAGACGCGACGACGTCAGCGGATCGACCGCAACAACGCTCGAACGCCCACGCACCTCGCGCTCCGCAGCAGCCAGGATCGTCGTCGAGCGGCCCTTGTAGCTGCCGATCTCAAGGATCACACCCTCGCCCGGCGTGCACGCCGCCATCACCGCGAGGAACGCGCCCTCCCGATGCGTCAGGTGCCCTGCGTACCCCCGGCTCTTCGCCGAGAGCTCGTCGGCGAGCGATTCGATCGACGCGGCGTCATGGGGCATCCCTGTCTCCGTTCGGGTGCGGTCGCCGACGCCCGAAAGCCGAGCGCGGTCCAGTATCTTATCGAGCACGCAGCGCCCGCGACTCGGCAGCCTCACGCGTGTGGATCACAGCCCGCGAGGTGCTCATCGCGCGGTCGTACACCCGCAGCCAAGCGACCGTACCTGGATCGCCCAGCCGGATAGCACCCGAGCCACCCAGGGCGCCCAGCGTCGCCGGCATCCGGCCCCAGCCGTACTGCCGAGAGGCCCCGCCGTCGTGCTGCACGCCGTCAACGACGAATCGGACCACATCCGCAGGCCCGTCCACGATCACGCAGACCCGGTGCGGTCGGCGCGTTTCCAGTTCGCCCCGTGTCAGCCCGCCCGCTTCGAAATCCATCGGATCGGAAGACCATTCGTAGGTGGTCTCGTCGTCGCGCAGCCCGAGCGTCAGCACGCCGCCCAGCCCGCCGGTGAGCGTCCAGCCCCGCCCGGCATCGTCCATCGCAGAGGCAAGGACCTTCGGCGTGGCCCAGCGTTTCTCGGTCAGCAGGGCCTCGAGCGTGAAGCCGCCCATGCGACCCAGATCGACAAACTCGAACGCCGAAGCGCGCCGGTCCGCATCCAGCTCGGCCACCAGACCCTCATCGCTCGGCGTCCCCCCCTCGAACGGCTCGAAGAGCCCGCTGATCAGCGCCGGGTCGATCGGGTGCACGCGCGCGATCGACTTCTGCGTCTCGGTGATCCACGCCTGTTCCTCGTGCACGATCAGATCCGGATAGCTGATCCGTGTCGATGGATCGAGGCCGTAGAGCAGGATCTCGGGCTCACCCCAGGCGATCGTCCCGTCGTCACGAGCCACCCCGCCCGAGAGCCACGCGGGATTCCGACCCTGGAAGTCTGTCCCGCCGTGGTTGTGGTGCCAGAGCAGGTACCGTCCCGGCGAAATCCGCCAGGCTTTCGCGTTCGCTCGAGGGTTGCGGATGGGTCTGCCGTCCGCGTAGCGGAGTGTGTCGGGCGTGGACCACATGCGTCCGCCGTCCACCGTCGTACTGAACGAGATCACGCCCCGGTCGGTCCGGTTGAGCATGAGCGCGGAGCCGGGGGTGTCGAGCGCCGCGGGCGCGTGCTCGCTCTGGACCTTCCCGAACAGATCATCGTTGCGAAGGCCGATCCACCCGGCCTCCGGCCCCATGTTGCCGTTGGCGACGAGCTCCCACACGTGGCGGGATGGATCCGGCTCCGTCAGCAGGTTGTCGCTCGCGACGAGCCAGCCCTCGGTCTCGTTGACGTGGTGCACGCGGATCTTCGTGAACGCCAGCAGCACGCGGCCGCCCAGCACCAGCGGCTCGCTGCACCCCCAGAACATCTGCACGCGACCACCGAACGTGCTGCGGCGGTCGATGAGCGTGTTCGGCATCTCGATGCGCCGGCGGGGCGACCAGGTCCGGCCGCCGTCGTCGCTGTGCCGGTACACGTACCAGCCGAGCGTGTCGAGGCGGGCTTCGGCTGCGCGGTTCGGGACGCTGGTGACCGGATCGCCGTTGAACACATAGAACGCGTAGACTCGCCCGAACTCGGCCGAGCCCTGATCCCGGACGTGCAGCGGGACAGCCCACGACGACTCACCGCCGCGCTGGGACGACGGCGGCTCGATCGCCACCAGCTCCGACCACGTGCGCCCGAAGTCGGTCGACCGCGTCGCGGCCACGTGCTGCCCTGTCGCGCCCTCCTCACCCGGACCGGTCGTCAGCACGCAGAGCCACGAGCCGTCGTTCAGCGTCACCACGAACGGCTGGTCGGCGTACCCGATCGATGGGATCTCATACCCCGTGGTGATGTCGCGGGCGTCCTGTGCCGACAGAGTGCCCGCGGTTGCGATCAGGACAACGAGAACACCAACAAGCCGCATCGTCGCAGCCTACCCGAAGCTATCGCAGCCCGAAGCCCTCGGGGTCGACCGTGTTGACGCCGGTGATCCGTGTTTCTTCGCCGGTCAGCTGGACGTACGCGTCCCCGTAGAGCGTGAACATGCAAAGATCGATCGGCGTTACCTCCGAGGCATTGATGCGGCCGGTGACGCCGCCCGCTTCGAGCGAGCCCGCCACCAGCTCCGAGCAGAACATCGCCGCGAAATCCTCGCGGTTCCGCGTCGATCGGCCCAGGCCGGGCAGGCCGTCCATCGCATCCAGCCCGGCGCCGATGGCCTGCGGCAGGTCGTAGGGCTTCGCGGAGTGCTCAAGCACGAAGGCGGTCATCGCCCGCAGGTCGAGGCGCCCCCGAGCGTCGTCGCTCAGCGGCAGCCACCACACAGGGCCGTCAGCGAACCTCACGCGGTCCGAAAGCGAACGCCGCTGCACGCCCCGGACCGGCTGACCCGTTGCCATGTCGGTCCCGAGCATCGTCGACTCGACGATGTCCACCGTCTCGATCGAGCCGTCGCCGTCGGCTCGGCCGATCCGCGAACGGCAGACCATGCCGACGTGCGACACGACCGACCGCGTCGACCACCGCACGATTTCCGAGACTGCTCCTTTGCCCGAGAAGGCGATCACATCGCCCGGTTGCGCCGAATCGAGCACCTCCGCGATGTCCGCCCGTCGGCATACCGCCGGCTTTCGTTTCTGCACGCCTTCGCTCCCCTGCGGGTCCTTGGGCAGAAACGCTACAGCGATTCTGCGGCTTCGCAAGGCGCATGGATCGCAGCGCGCTGCTTGTGCGCGCACGTGTGCGAGATGAGCTACAGGAATCGGCCGGCGTGCTCCGGACCCGGCACTAGGCAGCGGTCGGTCCGGCCGAAGAGCCGGTAACGGTTCTTGGCAAGAACCCGGTACGCCCAATCCCGCAACGGCTTGGGGATGAGCCCGAGCCAGACCAGCGCCCGCCACGGCCAACGCAGGTGCCCGCAGATGCATACAGCCGCCGAGGAGTGGGTAAGCCACTGTCCACCGTGCAAGACGATGATGCTATCGATGGTGTCCAGTTCGAGCCCGCTTTCGCGGAGGGCTCGGGTCGCCGCTTGCGAATCGAGCGAGGCAAACCTGAGCGTCGCGGCTCGTTCGTGCCTGAGCACGAACCGCACCCAACCGTTGCAGAGCCGGCATGAGCCGTCGAAAAAAACGATCGTGTCTGGGCCGGTGCTCACTGCGGAGGATTGTTGCTGTCCCCGCGCGTGTGGGGCTTGCGCCTGCCGAGCGGGGCCGGCGCTGGTGAGCCGAGGGCTAAAACCGCCCGCGGCTGCGCTGGTGGTGCTTCGGCGTGGCATGGAAGATCGCGACCGAGCGCCCGACGCGCTTCTCTTTCTTCGAGCCGCGGCCGATCGCTTGGTAGATGTCCATCTGGATCTCGATGTCGAACTCGCCGCCGGCGGCCAGGAGCTCATCGGCGTCGTCACGCGGCTTGATCTTGTAGATCGCTGGGCCGAGGCACGGCCGCAGGAAGCGGTACTCCAGCTTCTTACAGACCACCGTGTAGTCGCCCCCGCAGCGCCCGAAGACGTACATCCCGCCCGCGATCTCGCTGTTGCCGAGCAGCGCGGCACCGGCCATAGCGTTGTACCAGTTCCGGTTGAACTTGCGGAAGGGCAGGACCGCCTGGAAGGTCTCGTCGTCGAGGCGCTTCATGACGATGCCCGACCGGAAGGCGTAGGGCAGCCAGATCAGGCTGCACAGCCGGTGCCAAAAGTTGTTGCGAGTGCTCAGCCTGCTGATAAATGCCTCGATGCGGTCGAGCAGCTTGGTCTTCGGCGGCTTGTCGGTGATCGAGCTGACGCCGGGTGTGCTCGCACCCGGGCCACAGGCCGGATCGGGCGTGGGCTCGATCGCAGCGGACGCAATGGGCTCGATCCCCGGAAGCTCGCCGGGATCAGTCGCGGCCGTGGCCGAGTCGTGTCGTTCCGTGGTCTCGCTCACTAGGTGCCAGTCTAGGGGCAGGCCCGACCCGCCGCATGGCCCGCACCGTACCATCTCCACCGTGCCCAAGGCCCCGAACACCCTTGTACCCGCGGTGGACGCCCCGGGGCCCGCGGCGGCCCATGCGATGGCCTCTGCCCTGCGAGATGCCGGAATCGAGGCGTTCGTGTTCGATACCGCCAAGACCGCCCTTCAGTGGGAAGCCCCGGGCATCATCGCGCCCTACCAAGTCCATGTCGCCCGGGCTGATCTTGAGCACGCCCGCGCCGTCTTGGAACAGAACCGTGATGATTCGATCGATATCGACTGGAGCGAGGTCGACGTCGGCCAGCCTGAGGACGAGACGGCCCGCGAGGTCGCGGGCCACGCCCATGCGCCTTGGATGACCGCGACGCGCTATCGGCCGGCCAGGGACGCCGCATTCAACGCCACCAAGATCGGCCTCGTGGGCTGGGTCCTCGGCGGCGCGGTCCTCGCGCTCATCGCCGCGGTCATCACGATCATCAAGGTCTTCTTCTGACCGATACTCACGAGTCTGCGAGCCGCCATGACCACCACCCGTTACGAATGGACCCTCCTCCGCGCCGGACGCTTCCTGCTCGACGGGGGAGGCATGTTCGGCGTCATCCCTCGCTCGGTGTGGACACGGGTCGCGACGCCCGATGAGCACAACCGCATCGAGCTTCAGCACAACTGCCTGCTGCTCACCGGCGGCGGACGCACCGTGCTCATCGAGGCCGGCACAGGTGACAAGCTCGACGCCAAGATGTCGGGTATCTTCGGGCTCGACGGCACCACCGTCGAATCCGCGGTTGCCGATGCGGGCACCGATCCCGCCGAGGTCAACGCGGTCATCGTCAGCCACATGCACTTCGACCACGCCGGCGGGCTGACCCGCCGCGCCCGCGCCGGCGAGACGCCCGACTGGGTGGCCGGCCCCGGCGAGGCCTCGGGCGACCAGGACGAGGTCTGTCTGACATTCCCGAACGCCGAGGTCATCGTCCAGCGCCGCGAGTGGACCGACGCGATCAACAACGACGCGGTCATGACCCGGACCTACTACCGCGACCACCTTCTCCCGCTCAACGCCAGGCCGATCACCCTCGAACGGCCGCGGGTCCGCCAGATCGAGAGCCCGATCCCCTTCCCGCTGGACCACACACCGCACCGCAACGAGCGGCCCCGTGCCCCGATCCACAACCGCAGGACCGAGGTCCTGCCCGGCATCCATGTCTTCCTTGTGCCGGGGCACACCTGGGGCCAGCAGGCGGTGATGTTCAGCGACACGCAGGGCCGGACCATCGTCTTTACGCCCGATCTGCTGCCCACCCGCTGGCATATCGGCCAGGCTTACAGCCTGAGCTACGACGTCGAGCCGTACACCTCGATGGTCACGAAGCGTTGGTTCCTCGAGGCCGCTGTTGAGCACGGCTGGCAGCTGCTTCTCGACCACGAGCCCGGCGACCCGCTCGCCCGCGTCGCGCCTAACGAGCGGGGCTGGTTCGACCTGTCCGACCCTGGGCCTGAGCAGGTCTGAGCAGGTCTGGCCGGGCGCGTGCAGCCGGCAGACAGGGCAATCTTGAAGGCTGCTCCCGATCCCCACCGATAACCCGACAGGGACGGCGGGTTCTGCGCGTCAACGGGACCGCGGCCGCCGGGTCCAGCATGCCCGAGCCACGCGGGGAGCCGCCTGTGCGCACCGTTGTCATCGTCAATCAGAAGGGCGGCTGCGGGAAGACCACGACCGCGATCAACCTCGCGGGCATCTTCGCCAGCCGCGGCATGCGGGCCCTGCTGGTGGACCTCGATCCTCAGTCCCACTGCGCCGCTGGGCTCGCCATCCCCGAGCAACGCATCGATCTGGACATCGCCGATGCCCTGGTCAGCGATGAGCCGCTGGAGCCGGATCGGCTGGTCTGGTCGGCCGGACGCGGGCTCGACCTGATCCCCAGCCGGACCCGTCTGGCCGGCCTGGAAGCCGCCCGTGGTGGCCTGGCGACCAAGCCCGACAAGGAACGCCGCCTCGCCGCGGTGTTGGCTCGATTTGCGCACAACTATGACGTGGCTCTGGTCGACTGTTCGCCCTCGATCGGCCTGCTGACGTATAACGCGATCACGGCCGCGACCGACATCCTCGTGCCCGTCGAGACCGGCTTTTTCAGCCTGCAGGGCGCGATGAAGCAGGCCAAGACCATCGAGTCGCTCCAGCGGCGGCTGGAATCGCGGGCGCCCTACTGGCTGCTGCCCACCCTGCACGAGCCCGGCTCGGTCTTGGCCGAGGACCTGCTTCAGGAACTCCGCCGGCGCTTCGGCGAGCAGGTCATCCCTCACCCGATCCGGCGGGACATCAAGCTCAAGGAGGCTGTCAGCTTCGGCCAGCCGATCATCGAGTACGACCCCGAGGCGATCGGCGCGAGGGACCACGCGGATCTAGCGGATTGGCTTCTCACGCTCTGGCAAGTATCCGGCCGTCGCGAGCCGGCCCTCCACGACGCCGTCAGGGCTGCGAGCCCGACGGTTTTGTCGCTCGCCACGCCGCTGGCCGACCCTGCGCCGCATCGGCCGGATCGCCCGCAGCCGCTGCCGGGCACGCAACCCCAGGCGCCTTCCGAGTCGTCCCCAGTCGAAACGCCTCCGCATCAGACGCCCGCGGCACCCGCTGCCGTCACCACCGAGCCCAAGCCGGCCCGCTCCGACGACCGGGTCGCTGAGATCGCGGCACTGGCCAAGAAGCTCCGCGAGGCGACTCTCGCCACCGCGGGCCACGGCACGACAGCCTCGCCGATGCCCCCGGCTTCACGCCCATTCCCCGAAAGCCGTTCGGTGCCCATCACCCAGCCGCAAACCACCGCGGTCCGGCTTGACGAGAGTGTGGCTGTCATCGATGCCCCCGCAGCGGTCCCGCCGCCGCGGCTCGCCCCGAGCCCACGGCAGACCGAGACACTGCAAAAGACGGTGCTCGGTGCCCGCGCCACCGATCAGGGCGTGCTGTTTGTGCAGCCCATCGATCTCGGCCGACAGATCGCGGTGGCCGGCGACTTCAACGGCTGGTCGACGCGAGCAAACCGTCTGACTGCGGACGCCCGCCTGGGTGTTCACCAGGCGTGTGTGCACCTGCCTCCGGGCAGGCACCGCTATCGCCTTGTTATCGACGGTCGTTGGACCGCGGACCCGCACAACAAGCTGATCGAACCGAACGAGTTCGGCGAGACCAACTCCGTCATCGTTGTCCCTGCACCGCGGGGCTGAGCGAGGCCGGAGCCCTTGAACCAAGACACGCACACGCCCGTGGAACGGGCGGATCAGACACGCCGCACCCATCTGATGCACTAGGACACGCACGATGCCGACCGATGCGCACCAGCCCACGAGCACGACCAGCGCCGCACACCCCACCGCCGAGCCGGGGCTCGACACAGAGGGCTTTGACGATCTCGCGGAGCTGTTCTTGGGTGACCAGCCGGACCCCGTCTTCGACGAGCAGCGCCGCCCCCCGTCCTCGCGAGCCGCGGCCGCACGCCCCCAGCCCGACCGCCGGTCCGAGGTACGGGCACTGATCGTTGGGCACCTGCCGATCGCGGCCTCGGCCTGGGTCGCTCAACACGCTCGCGATCTCTCGGCCGAGCTGCGGGCCCCTGTCGCGGTCCTGAGCTTCTCGAGCGGGCGTGTCGGTGTTGCGGTTCATGGCCGACCGGCGACGAGCGAGGCCCTCGGTCACGCCGACGCGCTCGGAGATGCGATCGAGTCCGCGCACCGCGCCGGTGTGGCCGCCTGGCTCATCCGAACCGATGCGCTCACTGAGATCGCTCTGGCGGAGCAGGCATTCACCCCCGGCGAGCCGATCGACGGCATCACGCTGCTGACCGGTGCTGATGAGGCCGCGATGGTCAACGCCTACAGGGCGATCAAAGCACTGACCGCGACGGCGCCCGGGCTCGAGCCGGATGAGGCTCAGCTCCACCTCGCCGTGATGGGCAGCGAGGAGCCAACCGGACGCGAGGCGGCTGAGCGGCTCCGCAAGGCCGCTTCGTCGTTCTTGGACACCGGTCTGGCGAGCGTCGTGATCACCGAAAAGATCGGCACCGGCACCTCGGCACGCCTTTACGACGGCGAGGCCGATCGGCCGCTCGGACGCATCATCGCCGACCTGCCGCGCACGGTCGTGAAGATATCGGAGATCGCTCCGGAGCATCCACACCGCCGCAAGCCCACGCCCGGGCTGCGGCTCTCGCACGGCGACAACGCGAACGCTTCTCGCATCGGCCCCGACCTTGCTGCGCTCCGTGAGGACCCGGCGACGCCCGCCGAGAGCCCGGCACGTGAGCCGTCGGCGTCGCCGATCGCCAGCGTTCGCCGCCAAGCCGCGACTGCGGCAGCCGTGTCCGCCGTAGAGCTGGCCAGCGGCGGAAACCGAGATGAGAGCTCCCACGGCTCGCTTGCTGTGTTGCTCGGGCTCACGCCGATCGAGGCTCGCTGCCCGTACGCCGACGAGGTCGAACTCGCGGCCGACCCCGAGGGCCGTGCCCATCTGATCGTCCATGCGCCGGGGGCGGCTCACACGCTGCCGAGTGCGCTCGAGTCGCTCGAGATCGCCGGCGCGTGGCTGGAAGCACACCTGCCGCTGATCGCGGCGGCGTCCCAGGGCGCGGTCATCGCGTCGCCGCCTCGCGAGCCTGCGGCCCACTTGGTCGTCGATCACGCCGCGAGTGTCCGCCGGCTGCTCGACACCGGGACCAACATCTACGTGCTGGCTGCTGGGCAGAGCGAGACGCTGTGCGTCCCGCTGAACTAGCTCGTCTGATATCGGCTCCGAGGCTCAGGCGCTCTCGGCCCTCTGGACGCGGATCTCGTCGAGCCTCTTGCCCTCGCGGACACAGGCCTCGTCGACGACGTACTCGATGTCCTCGCCCTGCTGGTCGGGCAGGTCGTACATCAGGTCGAGCATCGTCTCTTCCATGACCGCACGCAGGGCGCGGGCACCGGTCTCGCGGGCGGCGGCCTTCTCAGCGAACGCACGCAGCGCGCCGTCGGTGTAGCTCAGCTTCGCGCCCTCGAGCTCGAACAGCCGCTGGTACTGCTTGACGATCGCGTTCTTGGGCTCGGTGAGCACGCGGACGAGGCTCTCGACCGTCAGCGGGCGCAGGGCCGCGATCACAGGGAGGCGGCCGATGAACTCGGGGATCATGCCGAACTCGATCAGGTCGTCGGGCGTGACCTGCTGGAGCAGATCGCCCTTTGTCTGGTCGTTGCGGTCGCCAGAATCCTCGACAAAGCCGATCCGCGTCTTGCCGATGCGCCGGCGGATGATGTCGTCGAGCCCGACGAACGTGCCGGCGCAGATGAACAGGATCTGGCTCGTGTCGATCTGGATGTACTGCTGCTCGGGGTGCTTGCGCCCGCCCTGCGGCGGGACGTTCGCCGTGGTGCCTTCGAGCATCTTCAGGAGCGCCTGCTGGACGCCCTCGCCGGAGACGTCCCGCGTGATCGAGACGTTCTGGCTCGTCTTGCCGATCTTGTCGATCTCGTCGATGTAGAGGATGCCCCGCTGGGCGGCCTCGACGTCGAAGTCGGCGGCGTGCAGCAGCTTCAGCAGCAGGTTCTCGACGTCTTCGCCGACGTAGCCCGCCTCGGTCAGCGTCGTGGCGTCGCCGATGGCGAACGGCACGTTGAGGCTGCGGGCCAGTGTCTTGGCGAGCAGCGTCTTGCCGCAGCCGGTGGGGCCGACGAGCAGGATGTTGGACTTGTCGATATCGACGTCGCCCTCGTCCTCGGCGGCCATGAGCCGCTTGTAGTGGCTGTGGACGGCGACCGCGAGGACCTTCTTCGCGGCGTCCTGGCCGATGACGTAGTTGTCCAGCTCCGCGACGATCTCACGCGGCGACGGGATCTTTGTGAACAGCTGCTTCGAATCGCCGCGCCGCTTGCGCTCTTGGTCGAGGATCGACTGGCAGAGCTCGATGCACTCGCCGCAGATGTAGACGTCGCC
>JBCCZQ010000075.1:0-14682 GCA_039187315.1 Planctomycetota bacterium
CTCCCAGGCCACGTGCGCGGACTCGTGGAACACGGTCTCCTGAAGATCGTGCGTGCCGATCCGCGCATCCATGTTCTCGGAGTAGATCACGAAGAAGCCAGCCTGCTCCTCGGCGAAAGCCGTCTCGCTGCCGACGTGCAGCACCACATGCTTGAGCGCCCGGCGGAGCACCGCCGGCTGCTGGCCGATCGCTTCTGCCAACAGCCGCACATGCACCTCGGCCGCCTCGGGGCTCCCGAAGTCCTCGTGCGCCCAGACCTCGACGGTGTGGTCGGGCTCGAAATCGGCCTTGAAGACATAGGCCTTGGCGAACAGCTCGTTCGAGCGTTTGTCCGGCATCTCCCGCCGAACAGACCGCACGTAGCGGACCGACTCCAGCGCGCTCGGGTCCGAATCGAGGATGAAGTCGAAGTCCGTCGAGACCACCGAGTTGATAAATGGCGGATCCGAGGCGGCTGCGCTGCCACCGATCAGCATCGTGCCGCAAGCGAACGCTGGACCGAGCGACGACCAAACCGTCCACATACGAATGCTCCGGAGAATGAGAAAAGGTTGGACTCAGCCGGCCTCGGCGTTATCGAGCGGCTCCACCCGCGAGTACTGGTCGAGGTTCAGCATCACCAGCTCGCCGTCGTCCTTGCGCAGCTCGAGCCGCTCGAGCCAGAGCTTCTTGTCCTTGCTGTGCGCGAACCACGAGCCGGTCTTGCCCAGCCCGACTGAGACGACCTCTCCCTCCACGCTCGTCGCGTGCGATCCGCTCAGCCGCGGCACCTGCTGCACCACACGGACCCGCTGACCAACCTCTGGCATCCCGCTCGGCATGCCATCACTCTAGCGCTCCCCCACTGCCCGCTCGCTCCCACTACCATCCCAGCATGCCCATCCGGCTCTGGCGCTACATCACCGCGGACTTCTGGCGACTCATGCTGATCGCCACGCCCGTGCTGGTCACGGTCATCGCCTTTGCGATCACGATCCCCCCCCTGGCCGATGGCAAGCTGACCCCGACACAGGCGATCTCGTTCATGGGCCTGGCGGTCGTGCCGATGCTCGCGTACGCCGTTCCGTTCGGTGCCGGATTCGCTGCCACGATCGTCTACCACCGGCTGGCGCAGGACAACGAGGTGACGGCCGCCTACGCCGGTGGGATCGGCCACCGGGGCGTGCTCGCGCCCGCAGGCTTCGCGGGCCTGGTGCTCGCGGTTGTCCTGACCATCATCGCTGACCAGGCGATCCCCAGGTTCCTGCACTCCATGCAGGAGTACCTCAAGCTCGACATCGCCGACTGGATGATCGTCCAGCTTGACATGGGTCAGAGCTTCGAGTTCAACGGCACGCTCATCGCTGCCGAGGAGGTCCAGACCCTCGACCCAGCCGAGGTCGCCGGAGCCGAGGACGCCCGCTCGCTGATCGCGCTGTTCAAGCCGGCGATCCTGTTTCTCGACGACGGCAAGCGCGTTGAGACCGCCGCCACCGCGGAGAAGGCCTTCCTCGTCGTACGCCGGGCTCAAGAGCAGTGGTCGGGCCCCGACGCCGGCGCGGGTGTTGGCGCAGACGGCAAGCCCCGGTTCGGCGCCGTCGTCTCGCTCATCGCCCAGAACTACCGCGGCGCGGGCCAGGACTCGATCATCCAGAGCGAGGACCAGTTCCGGTTCGATATGGCCATCCCCCCGGTCATCGGCGACGACCCCAAGTTCTTCACCCTCGCCGAGCTGGCGACACTCAAGAAGCACCCCGAGCGGTTCGACTTCGTCGATGAATGGCGGCACCGGCTCGCGCTCCGCGTCGCCTCGATCGACATCCTCAATCAGCTGCATGCGTCGCTGAACGAAACGGGCCGCGCCGGGCTGCTGGACCCGCAGAGCGGCTCGGTCATCACCATCGAAGCACGGGCCCTGGGCGGGCCCGGCAACCTCCGGCCTATCCGGCCCGGGCCCAACCAGCCCGTACGCGTGGCCATCACGCACAGCGACGGCCGGACCGAATCACTTGCTGCCGGCACCGCGCGCCTGCACGCGGGCTACCTCGACGAGCTCACCCAGCGGCGTCCCATGCTCCGCCTCGAGCTGACCAATGTCGCTACAACCAGCAGCACCTCCGATGCCGACATCCTTCGCGCCAACGACTCCGATCAGCCCGTCGCGGGCGTGCGCAAGCGGCGTGTGCTCTCGGGCCTGTCCGCCGGCGATGCCGCCCGCTTCGACGCGCTGCGCGCCATGGGCATCCGCGAGCTGCTCGACGACACCGCCCCCTATGTCGAGCCCGATCGCAAGCTTACCGGCCCGCAGGAGGCCTACGCGAAGCTCGACGACCTCGAGACCAAGCTCCAGCAAGAGATCACCGCCAACGAGCACGAGCGCTTTGCCATGAGCTTCGCCGGCGCGGTCATGGTCCTGACGGGCGCGGTCGTCGCGATCAGGCTCAAGGATGCGATCCCGCTGGCCGTGTACCTCTGGGCCTTTTTCCCGGCGCTCGGATCGATCCTGACCATCAGCATGGGCAAGCAGCTCACGCACCAGTTCGGCGGCATCGGCCTGATCGCGATGTGGGCCGGCGTCCTGATCCCGTTCGCCTACGCGCTATGGGTGTACAAAGGTCTCTGCCGCAGATGAGTGTTCCCGACGCAACCTTGAATCAACGCAACCGCTGGCTCCGCTGGACGTGCCTGCTGATCCTAGGCGTCACGCTCGCGCGGGCCGTCTACATCCTCTTCCTGTGCCCCTACGTCCTTGCTGAAGACGAAGCGCACTATTGGGAGTGGGCCGCACGGCTCGACTGGTCGTACTACAGCAAGGGGCCGGGCGTGGCGTGGTCGATCTGGCTCGCGACCACGCTCTTTGCCAGCGACAGCGAGGGCGTCGTCCGCCTGCCCGCGGTCGTCTCTGGCGCGTTCCTCGCCGGTGCTGTCGCGCTGACCGCCCGCAGGGTCTACCGCGGGTCGCCGGCATCCGGCCGCATCACGTTCCTCGCCGCGGCACTGGCGCTGCTGACCCCCGCCTACCAGCTGCCGGCGCTCGTGATGACCATCGAGGGCCCGTATCTGGCCTGCTGGGCGCTCGCGGCCCTTGCGCTGCTCGTCGCATTTGATCCTTCTGCCGAGCCGAAGCGACGGGTCTGGCCGTGGATCGCGTTCGCCGCGGCGCTCGGCGTGGGCTTCCTTTACAAGTACACGATCCTGCTGATGCTTCCGGGTCTTGTCGGCTTTGCGCTCACGCAGCGGCGCCACATCGCCCGGCCACCTGTCGCCGCATGGATCGGAGCGATCGTCGTCGCAGCCCTGGCGCTCTCGCCGGTGATCATCTGGAACGCCGCGAACGACTGGGTAACGGTTCGGCACCTCGCGGGGCACCTGGGCCTTTCCTGGGGCGACCAGCCGACCGGGCCGGGTGGTGGCGGCTGGAGCTACAACCCGCTGTGGACACTCGAGCTCATCGGCACGCAGCTCGGCATCGCCGGTGTCACCGTGGCGCTCGGCGTTGTCGGCGCGCTGCGCAGCCGATCCACCACCGAACCGTCGACGCGGACCGCCGAAGCGCTGATGCTCTGGCTCGCGATCCCGATCGTGGTCTTCTATCTGCTTGTAACGCTGAAGACTGACGCGGAGGCCAACTGGCCGATCGCGGGCTACCTGACGCTGCTGCCGCTGGCCGCCCGCGCGATCGCGGATCCGATCGTCCGTCCGAAGCTCACTCGTGGGCTCTGGAGGGCTGCGATCGGGCTCGGTCTGTTCTCAGGCATCGTGATGCTCCGGCTCGACCTGCTCGCGGCCGGTATCCGCGCGCTTGGCCCCGAGATCAGCGCGGGCCGGCTGCTCTCGGGCGAGCCGCTCGCACGGGATATCCACGCCCTTCGGCTGGAGCTGTCCGAAGAAACCGGCCTGGACGCGATGATCATCGGCCGCCACTACGGACGGTGCTCGCAGCTGGCCTACTACCTGCCCGACCGCCAGACCAGAGAGCCACGCACCGTCTACTGCGCCGCCTCGTACACGGGCGGGCGCAAGAGCCAGGCCGACTTCTGGGACGACACCGACCTGGCCAATCTCACGATCATGGCCGGGCGCCCGGCGGTGCTTCTCAGCGGCACGGCCGAGCACTGGCAGCCCGCCTTCGACCGCGTCGTCGAGATCCCCAACGTCCCGAGTGATCACAAGGGCGACGAGCGCACGCTCTTCCTTGGCTACGGCTACCGTGGGTTCGGAGCAACCGAGAGCACACCGCCCGCATCGGGACACGCACAGGAGCCACGCGGATGATCGCTGCAGCACCGCTCAGTCTGCTCAATCCGCGCACCGGCAGTATCCACACGTGGCAGGCACGCGCGAGCGCGCGCACGATCGTGCTTCTGGGCGTCCCGATCGTCCTGGCGCTGCACCTGCTCGACGCGTGGGCGTTCCACTATTTCTTTCAGCCAGAGTTCCGCGAGCTGGGCTTCTTCCTGCCCGACTGGTACCAGGTGCTCCGCCAGACGGGCAACATGCTGACATGGGCTCTCGTCGCGGCGATGCTGTGGGGTGTCGATGCCCGGCGGACCCGCGCGGTCCTGCCGCGGAGCAGCTGGCGGCGTGCGGGCTGGCTCACGCTCGCGACCGTTGGCGCCGGGCTGATCGCTGAGCTGCTCAAGCTGATCCTGGCGCGGGAGCGCCCGCTTGTCTCCGGCGGCCGGCTTGCCGAGGACTTCCAGCAGTATGCCCATCATTGGCCGCTGATCGACCCGCTGATGGGCCAGGGCAACCTGGGCATCCCGTCGAGCCACACCGCGGTCGCCTTCGCGGGAGCCATCGCGCTGGGCCGGCTCATCCCGGGGACCTGGCCCGTGCTGCTGCTGCTGGCGCTCGGCTGCGCGTGGACGCGGATGCTCATGGGCGCGCACTACCTGACCGACGTTGCGCTGGGGGCTGTGATCGCGTGGGCCTGGGTCGTGCGGCTCGGTCCGGCACCGAGCGGGCCAACGGCAGCGAGCGGGCTGAACCGATGACCATCCTCGATCGCTACATCGCACGGCAGTATGCGATCAACATCGCGGCGTTGCTCGTCATCTTGTTCAGCTTTGTTGTGGTGATCGATGCCTCGATCAACATCGACCGATTCTGGAAGGCAGCAGGCCGCGCGGGCGACGAGCCGGTCGGCTTCGTCCGCCAGAGCACCCTGACGGTGCTCTACATCGTCGATCTGTGGTGGCCGAGGCTGCTTCAGCTATTCAACTTGATGCTCGGCGTCGTGCTCGTGGGCGCGATGGGCTTCACGTGCACGCAGATGGTCCGCCACCGCGAGACGGTGGCGATCCTCGCCTCGGGCCAGAGCCTGCGGCGGGTTGCGCGGCCGATCCTGGCAGTGTCGGTTGCGATGATCGCTCTGGCGCAGATCAACCAGGAGGCGGTGCTGCCGCGCATCGCCGAGCTGCTGACACGAACGCACGCGGACATCGGCCAGCGTGATCTAAGTGCAGGATCCATCCCGCTTGCGACGGACAACCGGGGCCGGCGGGTCTACGCGCGCACGTTCGACGCGGCCAGAGGGGAGCTCGAGGACTTCTTGTTTATTGAACGCGACGAGCTCGGCGTTGGAACGCGTCATGTCGCCGGCGAGCTTGCGGTGTGGGACGGCGACGCTTGGACCGTGGAGGGCGCCCGCATCGAGCCGCTGGATGGCTCCGCGCCCGCGCAGGCCGACGCGAGGGTCCGGATCGAGACCGACCTGGACCCGACCGCGCTGACCGTGATCCAGTACGCCGGTTTCAGCCAGAACCTGAGCTGGGCGCAGATCGGCAGGCTGCTCGAGCAGACCCGTGGCGGAGACGAGGCCGTCCGGCAGAAGCTCCAGCGGCACCGCTACGGCCGGGTCTCGCTGGCGATCGCCAACGTGCTGACGCTGATCGTCGCGATGCCGTTCTTCCTGACGCGCATGCCGGGGCAGACGGTCGCCGGTGCGCTCAAGGGTGCCCCGGTGGCGGTGGCGGCGATCGTGGGGAGCACGCTGGGCGCGACCGCGCCGGTCCCGGGCGTGCCGCCGCTGGTGTCCGTGTTCGTGCCGGTGCTGGTGCTGGCGCCGCTGGCGGTCGCGGTAGCCATCAATCCGAAGACCTGAGAAGCGCCATAACGGCCGATAAACTGCTCCGGTTTCATCCAACGGCGCGGGCTTGGCGCATTGCTGCGTCCGACAACCATGAATCGGTGCCGATCTTTGAACACCGCGGATCAGGTTGCTGCTCTGCCGCGTTACCTTGCGAGCAATCCATCGTCTGCTCGCGGTGAGTGGGAAACGCCCAGGTCTGGGCACGCGGGCGAGGTTGGGGGTACATCTGGAAGAGGGGAGACCCCATGGTCCGAGCCACCCTGCTGGCGGGTGTTGCTGCAGCTGTTAGTTGCGCAGCCGACGCTCAAAATATTGTTCCCACCGTGACGTTCGAAGGTCTCGAACACGGCCAGATGATCACGCCATCGATGTTTGCTTCATCGAATATGGCCATCGAGGCCGAGAACTTCCGCATGCCCAACGCGGTGCCGATCGCGTTCGATACCACGCTGTTCGCGACGGCCGATCCGGACCTGACGGGACCGCCTTGGGGTGGCGGCAACCTGCCCGCTGACACCGTGCTCGGCAACGTCATCATCGTGCCCGAGAACCTGACGGACGCCGACGACGATGGCATCGTCGACAGCCCGGACGACGAGGGCGCTCGGCCGGCTGGGGATCTGACGTTCCGATTCGCAGAGCCTGTCTTGTCCTTCGGATTCGACGTCGTCGACATCGAAGGCGTGGTGCAGGAACTCACGACCGTTGACTTCATCCGCGATGGTGTCGTCCTCGGGACGCTGGACTTCGAGGATCTCACGAGCCCGGGATCGATGTTCTACGACCCGACCATCTCCTTCGGCAACAACTCGATCAACAGGGTTCAGCCCATCGCATCATCCCTGTTCTCGGCGGACGGCTTCGATACGATTGTCATCCACCTCGGCGGCTCCGGCGCGTTCGACAACATTGTGACGACGGTCCCCGCGCCGGCCTCGGCGTCGCTGCTGGCGCTGGGCCTGCTGGCCACGCGGCGCCGACGGTAAACGTGCCGGAACACCAAGAAAAAGCCCCCACCGGAGTGGGGGCTTCGTGATCGCAGAATCGCGTGGGTGTTACTTGCCGGTGGCCCATCCGATCAGGATGTCGGCGACCTCGGGGCGCGTGAACTCGCCGGGTGGGCGCTCACCGTTCCCGAGCATTTCACGGACCTTGGTGCCCGAGAGGAAGATCTGATCGCCCTCGAGCTTCGGGAAGGTCTTGCCTGAGACCATGCCCTGGGCCTTCTTGCTGAAGGCAGCGTGCTCGAACTTGAGCGGCTCGATGCCCAGGTTGTCCTTGTCGAGGCCTTCGAAGATGTTCTGGGCGTCGTACGTGCCGTAGTAGCTGCCGACGCCGGCGTGGTCTCGGCCGACGATGAAGTGGGTCACCCCATAGTTCTTACGGACCAGGGCGTGGAGGACGGCCTCGCGCGGGCCGGCGTAGCGCATCGCGGCGGGCATGACCGTGAGCATGGTGCGGTCGGGCACGAAGTAGCCGTCGATGAGCGACTGGTAGCACTGCATGCGGACATCGGCGGGGATATCGCCGGGCTTGGTCTCGCCGACGAGCGGGTGGATGAGCAGGCCGTCGGTGATCTCCTGGGCGCACTTGCACAGGTACTCGTGGGCGCGGTGGATCGGGTTGCGTGTCTGGAAGGCGCTGACGGTCTTCCAGCCCTTGGCCTCGAACGCGGCGCGGGTCTGCGCGGGCGTCAGGCGGTGATCGAGGAAGGCCTCGGGTCCGTCGGGATCGACGCAGACAGTGACGACATCGATGGGTCCGGCGAGGCAGACGTCGCCTTCGGCCTTGACGGCCTCGGCGCCGGGGTGCTGCCCGTCGTCGTCGCCGGTCGCGTTGAAGAAGATCGTCGCTTCCTTGGCGCGGTCGTGGTCGTAAACCTCTTCGATGGTCATGACAGCCTGGAGCACGCCGTTGGGGGCGTGGAGCGCGACCTTGCTTCCGACGGCTGGGGCGCCTGCCTTCTCAACGCTGAGCGTAATGGGGATTGGCCAGATGGTGCCGTCGGCGAGCTTCATGCCGCTGACGACGCCCTCGAAGTCTTTCGAGCCCATGAAGCCTGTCAGCGGGCTGAAGGCCCCGATGCCGATCATCTCGACGTCGCAGGACTGCTTCGCGGACAGGTCGATGCGCGGGAGGCTGGCGGCCTCGGCGATCAGCGACTCGCGGGCGGCGCCCTCGGCGACGCGGTTGATGAGCTTGCCGCCGTGCGGCTGGATGAGACCCGACATAGGAGAGACTCCCCTCTCGACAGCCGGCGTCTGTTTGGACCGGCCGGGCGACGAACGCCTGGTTCGAAATTTCATTCAGATGACTGGTTGCAGCCAGAGGCCGACACTCCACCACCGGCCCTGAGGGACGATAGGCCGCAAGCTCATGAAACTCTCACATCCGACAGGGTTCGCGCAGCCGGAATCGCCCGGTAGGCTCTCTTTTTCGCCATCGAACGGAGCCCGATTCATGAACCGCTTCGCCCAGTTGCTGCTTGTGACCGTGTCCGCGTTCATTCCCGTGGCCCATGCGGACACCCTCCGGGTGCCGCAGGACTTCCCAACGCTCGGCGTGGCACTCTCTGCCGCCCAGCCCGGCGACGAGATCCTGCTCGCGTCCGGCACGTTCGAAGCAGACATCGCCACGCCGCTGATCCAGGTCAATGAGATCACGATCCGGGGCTCGGGTGTGGACGAGACGTTCATCGTGCCGTCGCCTGCGTCGCAGCCGTTCGAGATCATGCTTGCCTGGCGGCAGGGCACGCCGGATCCGCTTGATATCACGATCACCGATCTGACGATCGATGGCTTCGCCGGCGGTGACCCCGAGGTGAGCGAGAGTTACCGCACGATGCTGCGGGCCGAGGGCGTGTTCTTTGATCCCGAGGGGATTGTCCAGTTGATCGATGTTCGCTTCCGCAACGCGCTGAAGCCCTTCGATGGGACGGTTGACCTGAACAGCCTCGACTCCGCGATTGTTGAGGACTGTGTGTTCGAGAATCTCGATTCGGAAGCCGGCGCGCTCTATATCGACAACGTGACCCGCGCGATCGTGCTCCGGAGCCGGTTTCTTGGCAACGGCGGGTTCGGTGCGCCGATCAATATCAGCGATTTCAACACCGCGGCAGTCGCGGACACGTTCGTCACCGGTACCGCGTCGCGCGTTACCGTCGGCAGCGGGCACATCGCGCTCAGCCGTGGCGGGCTGGCGAGGATCACGAACTGCTCTTTCGGCGCGGGCGGCGCATCGACCGTGCGTCCCAACGCGCAGTTTGCCCAGATCGATCTGTCCGATGTGACGGCCGAGTTCGTCAACTGCGCCTTCGGCCCGGCGGACGTCTTCGATGCGGACGGCCGCAACAGCACCGCCACGTTCACCCGCTGCATCGGGCCCGGCGTGCCGCCTGTGAACGACAACATTGTCGGTCTGCCGGGGTACGCAGACCCCGGGGATCCTGGGCCGGACATGCTCTGGCAGACCGCCGATGACAACCCGGGCGACCTGCGGCCGTCGACCGACTCGCCCATGATCGATGCGGCCTTTGGTGACTTCATCGGCTCCGGCTTCAGGGACGTCTTCGGCAACCCGCGGCTGGTTGACCTGCCAGACGTTGCTGACACCGGCGGCGGGGTGCGGGGCTTCCTCGACATCGGGGCTATCGAGGTCGAGGACCCCTGCCCGGGCGACATCAATCGCGACGGAAGCCTCAATAGCTCCGACTTCTTTGCCTGGGCAACCGCTTTTACCGGCGAGGCGTTCGAGTGCGATGTCAACCGCGACGGGTTCTGCACCAGCTCGGACTTCTTCGCGTGGGTGACGATCTTTACGGGGCAAGGCTGCGACTAGGCCTGCACCCTGCTCCGAATGGAACGGATCACTCTTCGGCAGGGATTCTCGCACGCGTACACATTGGAGACCGATCTGTAGCCGGCTCTGATCTGATGCAACGATGCAGTCGGGTCGCTACTCGGCGTCTTCGGTCTGCTCCCGGCTGCGCGAGGTCCAGAGTTCGGCGGCCGCGTCGTCGTTGAGGTCCGTATAGATCGCCGCCAAGCGGCTTGCTGCACGCTTGGCGTCCGACAGCTGCTCTGCGCCGGGCGCGCGTGTGAACATGCCGTACGCCTCGATCAGCCGGTCGATAGCATCCTGCGACCGACCGAGCCTGTGCAGGCATACCCCCCACTGCGAGAGCATCGACCCGAGGAACGGGTGTCCCTCTGGAAGCAGACGGCGCGCGACAGGGACCGTTCGGGCGAAGACCGCCTCGCCCTCCTGGACGCGGCCGAGTTCGGTGTACATGACCCCGAGCTTCGGCGCCATCTCGAGGACAGGCGGAGCGTCTTCTCCGAGCTGTTCGAGCGCGGGCTCGTAGGCCTGCTCGAGCGTGGACACCGCGAATTCCAAGCGGTCGGTATCCCGGTAGAGCGCAACGAGGCTCTGGACGCACGTCAGTGTCCCGGGGTGGAACGGTCCGAAGACACGCCTGCATCGTTCGAGCGTGTCGAGGAAGAGGGCTTCGGCCTCGTCGTACCGCTGCATGCTCTGGTACAGGAACGCGAGGTTGTGCGCGGTCGGGAGGCGGTCGGGGCTGTCCTTGCCGCCCATGCGCTCTTCGACCTCAAGCACCCGGAGGTAGATCGGCTCGGCGTCCGCATATCGGCCGAGCGCCTCGTAGGCGACCGCGAGGTTCGCCCAGGCGGTAAGCGTGGCGCTGTGTGTGTCGCCGTAGAGCCGCTCGCGTGCCTCGGCAACGGTTGCGTACGACTCGGCAGCGGTCTCGTAATCGCGCGCTGCGAGCGCGATGCCCCCGCGGGTCATCTCGGCGTAGATGGAAATGTGGCTGTCGTCGCCGAGGCGGTCGGCGTTCCGGCGGTCGTACTCATCGAGCCAGTCGGATGCGCTTGCATAGTCGCCGAACCCATCGCGTTCGAGTTCCGCAAGCATGACGAGGTTCTCGAGCGTCTCGGGCGCATCGCGCCCGATCGATCGCTCCCGCATCGCGAGCGACCCTTCGAGCGCTTCTCTGGCTTCGTCGAATCGGCCCATGTCGCTGTAGATCGAGCCGACGTCTTGCTGTGCGAACCGCGTGAGCTCGTGGGCCTCGCCGAGCTCGCTCAAGAAGGCATCGCGAGATTCGATCGCGAACGCCGCGGCCCGGTCGAACTGGCCCAGCGCGTGGTACACGTTCGCGATGTTGTTCCGGATCGCCGCCCCGGTCACGGGCTTGTCCTCGAACCGGCCGGGCAGCCTTTCCGCAGCGAGGTCGAGCGCTTCGCGGACGGTCGCTTCGTGTCCCAGTGCGTTCGGCTCGATCGCGGCGAAGACATCGGTGTTGAAGAACGACATGACCGCTTCTGCGATGGACGCCCTCCGCTCGGCCTCGGCGCGTTGGAGGGTCGATTCACGGAGCGCCAGCGAGACGCCGATGACCGCCCCGACGAGGGCGATCAGCGCGGCCGCCGAAGCGATCGTCGCCGGCATGTGGCGCTTGGCGACGCGGCTGAGCTGGTACACCGCGCTCGCCGGGCGGGCGGTAATCGTCTGCCCCTGCAGGTACCGCCTGATGTCCTCGCCGAACTCCGCGGCTGTCTGATACCGGCGCTCGCGGTCGGTCTCGAGCGCCTTGCGGACCATGATGTCGATGTCGCCTCGGTATTTCGGATCCAGCGTGGCGAGCCGGACCCCCGGGCCCGCCCGGATGACCTCCGCGGCCTCGAGCAAGCCGAGCCCGCTTGTCTCGTGCGGTGTCCGCCCGCTGAGCAGTTCGTACAGGATCACCCCGAGCGCGTAGGTATCTGCTCGTGTGTCCGCCCCGTGGGGATCGCCCGAGAGCTGTTCGGGGCTCATGTAGGGCAGTGTGCCGATCAGCTGGCCGGCGTCCGTCTGCAGCGTGTCCTGGTTGCGCTCTGCACCGACGGATCGGGCTACGCCGAAGTCAAGAACCTTGGGCGCACCTTCGTCGGTCACCATGATGTTGCCAGGCTTCAGGTCGCGGTGCATCACACCGCGCGTGTGGGCATGCTGGACGGCATCGCAGATGCTCGCGAGCATCTCGAGCCGTTCACGAACGGGGCGCCCGGCAGACCATTCGGTCAGCGAGCGGCCTTGGACCAGCTCCATCGCGAAATAGGGCTGAGGCCCGGCCTCGGTGGTGGCCACGCCGGATTCGTAGACCTGGGCGATCGCCGGATGCCGCAGGCGCCCGAGCGCCTCCGACTCGAACTGAAAGCGCCGGACCAGATCGGGCGTGGCGATGCCGGGCCTGAGGAGCTTCAGGGCCACCTGTCGGCGCGGCGATTGCTGCTCGGCGAGGTAGACAACGCCCATCCCGCCGATGCCCAGCGTGTCGATAACTCGGTAGCCGGCGACCTCCGCCGGATCGCGCAGGCCGAACGCGAACGCATCGCCAAGCTTGCTGCGGATAGCCTCTGGCGTCAGCCCGCTCTTGGTGCGTGACTCGGCCTCGAGCAGCTCCATGACCTCGCTGCGCAGGGACGCATCGTCGGGCTTGAGCTCCATCAGCCTGGCTTCCCACTGGGCAGAGGGGAGCTCGCAGACCTCCTGGAAGAGGCGGTCGAGTTCGGCGAAACGGTCCGAGTCGGCGTTCATCGGTCAGCAGCCTGTTCAAGTTCCCGCATGAGCCACGATCGTGCCATCCGCCATTCTCGGGAAGCGGTCGCCCGTGAAATCCCGACAATCGCTGCCGCGGCCTGCTCATCCAGCCCGCAGAAGAAGCGGAGCTCGACCAGCCGAGCTTTGCGTTCGTCCAGGCTTCCCAGCTTCACAAGCGCTTCGTCGAGCGCCTGCACATCGAGCTCGGCGCGACCTCCTTCTGTATCCTGCGCAACCGGGTCCTCCAGAGCAACGCGACGTCGGCTCCCGCCGCGCTTCAGGCGTTTATGGGCTCGAGCGTGATCGACGAGCACCCGCCGCATGATCGTGGCCGCGAGCCCCATGAAGGCGGCCTCATCCTCGGCGGATACAGACCGCTGATCGATGAGCTTGACATACGCCTCGTGAACAAGCGCGGTGGGCTGGAGGGTGTGGCTTGCTCGTTCCGAAGTCAGCATGGCCCCGGCCAGCTGCCTCAGACGGTCGTAGAGCAGGGGTGTGAGGTGCTCCGCAGCGTTGGCATCACCCGCCGACACGCGCGTCAGCAGATTCGTCGCCTGGGTGATGTCATCGTTCGAGCCCGATTGCAGCATCAGCCGCAATTGTAACCGAAGCAATGGCAGGATTTTCGGCGATTTGTCATGGATGCGATCGGTGTGTGGTGAACGACGCCACACGCTGCGACCGTTCGCATCCGTCGGCCGATCAGCATGCCCATGTTCTCGGGCGCGCCCGTGGATCGGTGAGGCGCGACCGCGCGGTCTGTCGCGTGATGGAGCGAGGCGGTTGTCGCCTCGGAACATCTATCGGAGAACATCATGCAGACACAAACCTCACGCACCGTTCGTTCGGCCGCATGGCTGCTCGCTGGGCTTGCCGCGAGCAACGCCATCGGTCAGACCACTGTCAGCACCGACGTGACCATCGCACCGGGCGGGACGCTGATCGTCTCGGACAACACCATCTATACGGGCACCGTCACGCTCGGGGCCGGAGCGCAGGTGGTCATCGACACCGGCTTCTCCATGACGTTCGATGAAGGGGCGTCGCTGGTGGTGAACGGGACGTTGGCCGAACCGGTGATGTTCTTCCCGATCAACGGCACCTGGCAGGGTCTGAAGTTCGACCCGGGCTCGACGGGCGAGATCGACTTCGCCGCGATCATGGACTTCCAGAGCGTGGGCATCGAGGCGGATGATGCTGATGTGTCGCTCACCGGCGTCGAGATCTTTGATAGCACGAGCGCGCCGACGCCGGTCTCGGGTGCGCGGTTCGGCGTGATCGCCAGGTTTGGCGGATCCATGAACATCGAACAGAGCATGATCGGGCCCATCACCGGACGCGACGGCGGCAATGGCGGCAGCGGCAGCTCGGGCAACCCGGGCACCAACGGCGGCAACGGAGGCTCGGGCAGCAACGTCACCGGCATCGACGTGCGCGACCTCGAGTCGTTCAGCCTGACCAGCACGCTGCTCGTCGGGCTCGAGGGCGGACGAGGCGGCAACGGCGGGCGAGGCGGCAACGGTAGCTCCGGGTCCAACGGCTCGAACGGCGGATCAGGCGACGACGGCGGCAACGGCGGCACGGGCCGCACCGGCGGGCGCGGCGGTCGGGGTGGCAACGGCGGCTTCACCACCGCGGTTTTCCTCGACGGCGTCAACGAGATCACCATCGCCCAGAACATCATCGACCGGCTCTCGGGCGGCACGCCCGGCAACGGCAACAATGGGGGCAACGGCGGACGCGGCGGCAACGGCGGCGACGGTGGTGACGGCGGCGCCTTCCAGAACGGCGGTGACGGCGGCAACGGCGGGCGAGGCGGCACCGGCGGACGCGGCGGCGATGGCGGCACCGCGGGATCGCTCCAGATCTTCCGCATCGTCGACCCGGGAAGCGAGCCCGTGCTCGCGAACAACACCGTGTACCAGGCCAACGCCGCGGTAGGCGGCTTCCGCGGCAACGGCGGCGCGGCGGGTGGAGGCGGCAGCCGGGGCGACGGCGGAGA
>JBCCZQ010000076.1:0-14661 GCA_039187315.1 Planctomycetota bacterium
CACCGATGCACTGGATCTCGCCGCGGGCCAGCGCCGGCTTGAGCACGTTGCTCGCGTCGATCGCGCCCTCGGCGCCGCCGGCGCCGACCAGCGTGTGAAGCTCGTCGATGAACAGCACAACGTTCTTGGCCTTGCGGACCTCGTTCATCACGGCCTTGATCCGCTCCTCGAACTGGCCGCGGTACTTCGTGCCGGCGACCATCATCGCCAGGTCGAGCACCACCAGCCGCTTCTCGTGCAGGATGTCCGGCACCTCGCCGGCGACGATGCGCTGGGCCAGGCCCTCGACGATCGCGGTCTTGCCGACGCCCGCTTCGCCCAGCAGCACGGGGTTGTTCTTGGTCCGGCGGCAGAGGACCTGGACCACGCGCTCGATCTCGCGCTCCCGGCCGATGACCGGGTCCAGGTCGCTCTCCTTGGCCAACTCGGTCAGGTCGCGGCCGAAGCTATCGAGCGCCGGCGTGCGGCTCTTGCCGCCCTTGCCGCGCGATGAGCCGGAGCCCTCCTCGCCGCCGCCCGAGGAAGCCAGCGCGCCGCCGTCTTCGTTCTCTTCACCCGATGCGCCCAGCAGGTTGAGGACCTCTTCGCGGACCTCCTCGAGCTTGAGGCCCAGGTTCCGGAGGACCTGCGCCGCCACGCCGTCGTGCTCACGCAGCAGGCCCAGCAGCAGGTGCTCGGTGCCCACATAGTTGTGGTTCAGGTTGCGGGCCTCTTCGATCGCGTACTCGATAACCTTCTTGGCTCGCGGGGTCTGGGGCAGCTTACCCATCGTGACCATCTCTGGGCCCTGCTTGACGAGCTTCTCGACCTCGAGCCGCACCTTGCGGAGGTCGACCCCGAGCGCCTTGAGGACGTTGGCTCCGACGCCTGAGCCCTCCTTGACAAGCCCAAGCAGGATGTGCTCGGTCCCGATGTACTCGTGGTTGAACCGCTGGGCTTCCTGGTTGGCCAGGGCCATGACCTTGCGGGCTCGGTCGGTGAAACGCTCGAACATCGCTGACTCCTTCCGGGCAACAAACCGGTTCGGCCTGCCGCCTGTTCCGATCCTAGGGAGAGGCCCGGGTCATGCCGGTCGTCCCAGGGAGCCGGGGGTGGCGCACCCGGCATGACCGCTATCGGTGCGTTCGGCGCGCCACTCGTGCTGGAGGCTGCAACCCCGCCAGGATGCTCCGAGGGATGATCCGATCGCGTCGAGCCTGCCGCTCGCCCAACCAACCCGCTCCAGCCCGCCGATCTGGCAGCGGCCAAGAAGCGGCTAAGGCATCACCTCATCCGGGGGTTTTCCTGAGTCTCGAGCGGGCCCGTTGCGAAACTGGGGGAAAAGCCAACCTGATTCGGTGGTTCATAAGAGCCAGCTGGAGTCTGGCGTCGGTCAGCAAGCATCGAGGGCGGCTCGCTCAGGGCCGAGGCGTCCGCCACGAGCCGGATCGGCAGCACCACCTCGTCCTGCGCGCCGGTGACATCGTCGGTGATCCGGACCTTGAGGTCGTACATGCCCACACTCAGGGTGGCGGGCAGCTCGATCGGCGTCGCGACGAACATGTCCTGGAACGAGCGCCGGCTCGTCCGCGGGAGCCACTCGACGGTGCGCGACCAGGTCGGCTTTGGATCGCCCTCGCGGAGGTAGAGCTCGAGCTCCTGTGTGACATCCGCCGCGACGGTGTCGCCCTGCGTAGCGGCCTCGGCCGAGGTCGCGGGCCGTAGACCGAAGTGCTCGACCTCGGCGTAGACCACCAGCCGGTGCCGTCGGCCGGCCAGGAACGTCCGGCGTTCAACGGGCACGTAGCTTCCGAACGCGGGCGCACGCGTGGCGAGTTCGGCCGCAGCGATGCGCACGCGGGCCCGGTCGCGCAGGCCCTCAGCGGCGGAGAGCAGCACCTCGCGGATCCGAGCCGGGTCGCCGGCGGGTGAGCCGTCGTTGGCGACCAGCCGCACCGCCAGCTCGCGGATCGTGCGGAGCGCGGCCCGTTCATCGTCGCTGAGCATCAGTGGGCCCCCGCCGGGAAGGTCGGCCTCGTCGATGACGCCCTCTGCGATCGCACCGAGCAGGGCGGCCGGCACCAGAGGCCGGGTCGGGTCGTCGGCGTCGAGGGCGTCTTCTTTGAGCAGGGCGGCGAGTTCGCCGACGAGCGCGGCGATCCGAGCGCCGCGCTCGATCGGCTCCGCTGGTTCGGCTTTGGTGTCGTCCTCTGGTTCGGGCGGCGCGCCGGTCTGGCCGGCAAGCTGGCCGGAGCCGCCGCCGGCGAGCGACAGCGCGCGCAGCAGCGCGTCGTTGGCGCCCGGTGTGTGCGGCTCGTCGGATCGCCCCGGCGCAGGGCCGCGGCGGGTCGAGCGGGTCGGACGATCGAGCGAGATGGGTGGCGGTCGGTCGAGCAGCGCCTCAGCGCCCGAAGCCACCGGTCCCGCGGAAGTCATGCTCTCCAGGTCCTGCGCCTGCTGGGCAATCAGTGCCGAGAGCGAGGTGTCGGGCGCATCCTCGGCATCGTCGGTCCAGAGCCAGTCGTTGCCGGGGGCTTCGGAGACGGTCTCGGCGTCCGGGGTGTGCTGGGTGGCGCAGCCGGTGAGCAGCCAAGGGGCCAGCGAGAACCCGGCCCCGGCGAGCAGGGCCTTCGCGGTGCGGTTGTGGGCACAGCGGATGAGCGCCATCGTGCGGGGCCTCCGGCCGAGGGGTCGCGCCGCTCCTCGGCGCATCACCCGGAAGCATCGTCCGATCTGGCGGGTTTTGTCCAGAGAATCGTCGGGCTACTTCACACGCGAGCCGATGGCCAGCGCCACGCGTTCGAGCAGGCGGTCGGCGCGGCCCAGGCCCGACTTGCTCCGCCGGTCGGCTTCGACGGCCATCGAGAGCAGCGCGGCCGTGGCCCGCGGCTGCATGCGGCGGGCGGCGGACAGGATGCCGTCGCGGCTCGGTCCCCAGAGCCTCAGCTGCTTGGCGATGGCGTCGGGCGAGCCGCCCTGGCTCAGCCCCTCGCAGGCGGCGTGGAGCTTCCGGCACAGGTCCATCGCGGCGAACATGGTTACGACTGTCTGGTCGCCCTTGGTGTTCTCAAGGATGGTGCGCAGGCGGAGGAGCGTCGCTTCGTGGTTCCGCTCGAGCAGTGCGGCCTGGATGGACCAGACTTCCTCCTCGCGGGTCATGCCGACGAGCTCGGCGACGAGCTCGGGCGTGATGGCGGTTCCGCCGGACGCGGCCGCGAGCTTGCCGAGCTCCGACTCGATCCGGCCCAGGTCGCCGCCGAGCCGATCGATCAGCAGGTCGGCTGCGTCGCGTGGGAGCTCGACGCCGTGGGCTTCCGGGGCGCGACGCATGGCCCAGGCGTAGGCCTGCTGAGGCGAGGCGGCTTCGCATTTGATGATGATGCCGCCGGCGCTGGTGATCTGCGTGTCGAGCTTGCCTCGGTGCCAGGTCTCGCAGCGGAGGGTGAGTGTGGCGCTCTCGACAGGCGCGGCGGCGTAGCGCTCCATCAGCGGGCGGGCGTCGGCTTTGACGAGTTGGTCGGCCTGGTCGACGACGACGAGCTTGTGCTGCTGCATGAGGCCGAAGCTGCGGCACTCGTCAAGAACATCGGCCAGCGGGTCGCGCGAGCCGTCGAAGAGGACGGTCTCGATGTCGCCGTGGGCTTCGAGCAGCAGGGCTCTGAGCCGCTGGGTGTAGTCGAGCCGGAGGAAGGCCTCCTTGCCGTGGAGCACGACGATGGGCGCGTCGGGCTTGAGCGTGGTTGGAGCGGCTTGGCGGGCCATGTGATGATGGTAGTGGGGCCTGGGCGGGCCATCCGTGTGGCGGATCGGGTAGTGTGGGGGCGTGCAGCCGACAGGTACTCAGATCGAGTCGGGCGGTCCAGCGGAGAGCGCTGGCGTTCCCGGCGCGGCCACTGGGGAGGCCGCCTCGGCGCTGGGGGGGTTCGGCGAGGTCGCGTTGAACTTCTTGCCGTGGCTCATCGGTCTGGCGCTGCTGGTAGGGGCGTTGCTGGCGGCGAACTACGTGCTGCTGGTTCGGCCGACGCTCGCGGCGCGGGCCAAGACGCAGCGGCGCGGGCTGATGCTGGCGCTGACGGTGCTGGCGGTGGTCGTCGCGATCCTGACGATGCCGATCGAGCAGTCGGCGACGGTGGCGGTCTTGCAGCTCTTGGGCCTGGCGGTGACGGCGTTGATCACGCTGAGCTCGACGACGATCGCGGCCAACTTCATGGCCGGGCTGATGCTGGGGCGGGTGGGCTCGTTCCGGTCTGGTGACTTTATCGATGTGGCGGGCCAGGTAGGGCGCGTGACCGACCGCGGGCTGTTCCACGTGGAGATTCAGACCGAGGATCGTGACCTGATCACGCTGCCGAACTCGTACATGATCACGAACCCGGTGCGTGTGGTGCGTCAGAGCGGGACGATCGTGTCGTGTGAGCTTTCGCTTGGCTACGACGAACCGCACGGGAAGCTTGAGCCGCTGATGCTTCAGGCTGCCGAGTCGGCTGGGCTCGAGGATCCGTACGTACAGGTGCGGGCGCTGGGCGACTTCAGCGTGACGTACCGCGTGTGCGGGTTCCTGAAGGATACGAAGACGCTGATCTCGACACGGACGGCGCTTCGCAAGGCGCTGCTTGACACGCTGCACGGCGCGCGGGTGGAGATCGTATCGCCCACGTTCATGAACCAGCGGCGTGTCGAGGAGCCGGTGATCGGGGTGCCGCTGCGACCGAACGGGGACCTTGGCCATGCCAACGGCGGAGAATCGCCGGAATCGATCATGTTCGATAAGGCCGACGACGCCGAGCGGCTCGAGCGGCTGCGCGATGAGCTGGCGTCGGCGAAAGCGGCCTTGAAGAAGCTCGAGAGCGATGATGAGTCTGTCGCGGCCATGGACAAGGCCGAGCGGAAGAACGAGGTCCGGCACCAGAAGACGTACATCGAGTATCTGACGTCGCGGGTGGCGCGGATGGAGGCGCGCGATCCGGAAGCGGAGCCGTGATCCGCGTCGAGGGCGTTACGAAGCGGTACGGCGACCTGGCTGCGGTCTCGGGCGTGACGCTTGAGGTCGGGCCCGCTCGTCCGATGGCGCTCATCGGCCCGAGCGGGTGCGGCAAGTCGACGCTCCTGCGGTTGATGCTCGGGCTGCTGACGCCGGACGAGGGCCGGGTCACGATCGACGACGAGCGGATCACGGCTTCGAATGCGCGGTCGCTGAGACGGCGCGTCGGCTACGCGATCCAGGCGGGCGGGCTGTTCCCGCACGTATCCGCTCGCGCGAACGTGGAGCTGCCGCTGCGGGCGCACGGTGTGGCGCGTTCGGAAGAGCGGATCGAGCGGCTGGCGGGGCTGGTTCGTCTCGATCCCGGGCTGCTCGATCGCCCGCCGGGTGAGCTGTCGGGTGGGCAGCGGCAGCGGGTGGCGCTGATGCGCGCGATGGTGCTTGAACCGGATGCTCTGCTGCTCGACGAGCCGATGGGGGCGCTCGATCCGGTCGTGCGGGCCGAGCTGCAGGACGATCTGAAGTCGCTGGTCACCGAGCTTGGGACGGCGATGGTCATCGTGACGCACGATCTGGCCGAGGCCGCGGCGCTGGCGCCGGACGACATCGTCCTGCTGCGCAACGGTGTGGTGGTGCAGCGGGGGCCGTTCGAGGCGCTGCGCCGGAAGCCATCGGAGCCGTTTGTTTCGGATTTCATCGGCGCGCAGACGCGGCGGGTAGGTGTGCTGTTCGCGAGCGGTGCGCCGTGATGGTGCGGTGGGCGGTCATCCTGCTGGCGTGGCTTGTGTGTGGTGCATCGATTGCGCAAACGGTCCGCGTGGGCTCGAAGAAGTTCACCGAGTCGGTGGTGCTGGGTGAGATGCTGGCGCAGCTGGCGGGGTCTTCGGGTGCCGAGCCGGTGCACCGCAGGGAGCTGGGCGGCTCACGGATCCTGTTTAACGCTGTCGAAGCGGGCGAGCTCGATGCCTACGCGGAGTACACGGGCACGCTGATGCGTGAGCTGCTGGCGGGCGAGGCGATCGGTTCGCCCGAGGGGCTGCGCCTTGCCCTTGCCGAGCGCGGCCTAGGCGTGAGCGGGCCGATCGGCTTTAACAACACCTACGCGATCGCGATGCTGCCGGAGCGTGCCGAAGCGCTCGGCGTGCGCACGATTGGTGATCTGGGTTCGCATGCAGACCTGCGGCTTGGGTTTAGCAACGAGTTCATGGATCGCGGCGACGGGTGGCCCGGGCTGGCGGGTGCGTACGGGCTGGGCGGGCTCAACGCGCGGGGAATGGACCACGACCTGGCGTACCGTGCGCTGGCGGCTGGGCAGCTGGACGTTATCGACGCGTACGCGACGGACGCGAAGCTCGCTGCATACGGGCTGGCTGTTCTGGAAGACGATATCGGCTATTTCCCGCGGTACGACGCGGTGGTGCTGTATCGGCTGGACCTGGCTGAGCGCGCACCGGCGGCACTCGCCGCGATGCTTCGGCTGGAGGGCGCGATCGATGAGACGGCGATGCGTGTGCTCAACGAGCGTGCGCAGCTCGATCGTGTGCCCGAAGCCATCGTTGCGAGCGGTTTTCTCGGCGAGACGCTGGGTGTGAGTACGGTCGCGGCGGTCGAATCGCGTAGGGCACGGCTGTGGCGCACGACACGTGAGCAGCTGGTGCTCGTGGGCGTTGCGTTGGGGGCGGCGGTGATGGTGGCGATCCCGATTGGGGTCGTAGCGGCGCGGGTGCGGCTCGCGGCGCCGGTGATCCTTGGCGCTGTCGGGCTGATCCAGACGGTGCCGGCGCTTGCGCTGCTGGTAGTCCTGATCAAGCCGTTCGGTCTGACGGCGACGACCGCGATCGTGGCGCTGTTCTTGTACGGTCTGCTGCCGATTGTGCGGAATACGCACGCGGCGATCGTGGCGATCCCACCCGATCTGCGCGAATCGGCCGAAGCAATCGGCCTGACTGGCTTCCAGCGCCTGCGCTGGGTTGAGCTGCCCATGGCGATCGGGAGCATCCTGGCAGGTATCAAGACGTCTGCGGTGATCACGATCGGGACAGCCACGCTTGCGGCGCTCATCGGCGCCGGCGGATACGGGCAGCCGATCCTCACCGGCATCCGGCTCGATGACTTCGGGCTGATCCTCGAAGGGGCGCTGCCCGCTGCCGCGATGGCGCTTGTGGCGCAGTTCCTCTTCGATGGAATCGAGCGGTTGCTGACCCGCGCTCCGGCCTCGCGGTAGGCTGAGTCGATGGGCTGCACGCTCGCGATCGATCAGGGGACGACGAGTTGCCGGGCGATGGTCTTCGAGCGTGATGGCACGGTCCGCGCGGTCGCGCAGCGAGGCTTCGAGCAGCTGTTCCCGAGCCCGGGGTGGGTCGAGCATGACCCGGCGGTGATCTGGTCGACGCAGGCCGGGGTGATCGCTGAGGCCTTGACGTCTGCCGGTGTTCGCGCTGGTGATGTGGCGTCCATCGGGATCACGAACCAGCGTGAGACGGTCGTGGTATGGGATCGGGCGACGGGCGAGCCGGTCCACAACGCGATCGTGTGGCAGGACCGCCGGACGACACCGATGTGCGAGCGGCTGCGCGACGAGGGCCTGGAGCCGCTGATCCGTGATCGGACGGGGCTTGTGCTCGACTCGTACTTCTCGGCGACGAAGCTCGCGTGGCTGCTGGACAACGTGCCGGGGGTGCGGGCCCGCGCGGAGCGGGGCGAGCTGGCTGCGGGGACGATCGACTCGTGGCTGCTCTGGAAGCTGACCGGCGGGCGCATGCACGCGACGGATGTCACGAACGCCTCGCGGACGATGCTGTTTGACCTGCATCGGCTGGCGTGGGACGCGGAGCTGTGCGCGCTATTCGGTGTGCCGATGGTGATGCTGCCGGGCGTGGTCGCTTCGTCGTCGGTGGTCGCGGAGGCCTCGGCGCGTATCGGTCTCGAGGGCGTGCAGATCGCTGGCATCGCGGGCGATCAGCAGGCGGCGCTCGTCGGTCAGCGCTGCACCGAGCCGGGGATGGCCAAGAACACGTACGGCACGGGCTGCTTTTTGCTGGTCAACACAGGACACGAGCCGCGGGCAAGTGGGCACCGGCTGCTGACGACGGTGGGGTGGCGGCGTGGCTCGGGCGAGTCTGCGGGCGTGGCGTACGCGATGGAGGGCGCGGTGTTCGTGGCAGGGGCGATCGTGCAGTGGCTGCGAGATGGGCTCGGGGTGATCCGGAGTGCTGAGGATGTCGAGGGCTTGGCGGCGAGCGTGCCGGATACGGGGGGCGTGGTGCTGGTGCCGGCGCTGACGGGGCTGGGCGCGCCGCACTGGGATCCCCGTGCACGGGGAACGATCGTCGGCCTGACCCGCGGGACGACTGCTGCGCACCTGGCCCGCGCTGCGCTCGAGGGCATCGCGTGCCAGGTGGTCGACCTTGTGCGCGCGATGGAGGACGACGGAGCCGCGATCACCGAGCTGCGGGTCGATGGCGGGGCCTCGACCAACGACCTGCTGATGCGGATGCAGGCGGACCTTCTGCAGAAGCCTGTGGTGCGGGCGGCGCAGTCGGAATCCACGGCGCTGGGCGCCGCGGTGCTGGCTGCGGAGGGTGTCGGGGCTCCGATGGCGATGGGCCACGATCGCGGCACGCGGTTCGAGCCGGAGATCGGAACCGACCACGCAGACTCGACCATGGGCCGCTGGCGTGAGGCGGTGGCTCGGTCCGGCGGGTGGGCGTGATAGGCTCTCGCTGCAAGAAACGGTCGGCGGGTTCGAACAAGCTCGGGCGGCGGTCAACGGGCAAAGGAGTTAGCGATGCAGACCGAAGAGATCACGCGGCGGATCCATGAAGTTGTCAGGGCCGGCGGCGACGTCAAGGGTGAGGCCGAGAAGCTCATCGTCTGGGCGACTGAGTACGCCGCTGAGTCTTCGGCATCGGCGCGGGCGCGGCTTGACCGCGTGGTCGGCGACATCGTCAACAGCGCTGCAACGGCGGTCGACGGGTTCACACCCGATGAGGCGACGAGCACGCTCCGTCAGGTGATCGACGGCGTCGGGGAGGGGCTCGGCCGGACAGCGCAGGCGACTTCGCTCGCGGTCGAGGAGGCGGCGTCGAACGGCAGGGCGTACGCGGAGCACGACCTCAAGGGCGTGGCGGAGGACCTGTCGGCGATCGCCTCGATGTTCGGCGAGACGGTCGAGCGGGGGGTCTCGGGCCTGATGAATCAGGGCGTCGAGCAGGCGTCGGCGCTCCGCGAACACGCGGAGCGGACGATCGGTGGCGTCAAGCCGGCGATCGAGGGCGCGCTGCGTGCCGCGGCCGGTGACCCGGCCGGTCTCGCGGGTGAGGCGGCCAAGGCGGCAACGGACGCGACGCGTGAGGCGGCCGGCGCGCTCTTTTCCGCGATGGGCAGGCTGCTGTCCGACGCGGGTGATCGCGTAAAGCCGGAGCGGCGTGAGTAGCCCGGGCTCCGCTGGCTGCTCAGCGCTCGATGCGTGACCAGATCAGTCGGAAGATGCCGAGCACGAGCGCGATGGCAAAGACGATGCTCGCGACGAGCGTGAGCGCCGAGCGTGAGCGGTCAACGCTGTCGGCGAGGATGAGCAGGGCCGCGCCGACGATGAAGGCGGCGACGACGAACGCCCATGCGATGTTGATGCTCGCGCGCTCGATCTCGGCGGTCAGGCGTTCGAAGCCTCGGTGCTCGAGGTTGAGCTTCAGGCGGTTGTGCTTAACCTGCTGGATGATGTCGCGCGCGTCGCCCGGGATGTCCTCTGCGAGGTCGGCATAGCCGGCGATAGAGTCGCGGAGCCTATCGAAGACAGCGCCGACGCTGTAGCGCTGCTTGACGAGCCGCTCGACGTAGGGCCGGACGTGGGCGATCAGGTCAAACTCCGGCGCGATGGTCTCGGCGACGCCCTCGATGGTGGTGACGGCTTTGATGAGGTAGGCGATGTCGGCCGGGCAGGTCAGCTGGTGCCGTCGGAGCAGCTCGAAGAACTCGCTGAGCAGGCGCCCCATGCGCAGTGACTTGAGCGTGCCGCCGGCGAAGTTGTCCATGAACTGGTAGACGTCGCTGCGGAAGGCTCGGTCGTCGGCGAGGACGGGGTCGGCGCCGCCGAGCGTGATGGCGGTTTTGGCCACTCGTCCGAGGTCGCGATCGACGACGCCGTGGACGAGCCCGGCGAGCTGGTTCATGGTGCCCGGGTCGATCAGCCCGGTCATGCCGCAGTCGATCAACACGAGCCGGTCGTCATCGACGATGAAGATGTTGCCCGGGTGCGGGTCGGCGTGGAAGAAGCCGATGTCGAGGCACTGGCGGAAGACCGCGTCGGCGGCGCTGCGGACGATCGATTCGCGCTGCGTGTCGCTGAGCGTGTTCAGATCGACGCGCGCCAGCACGGTGCCTTGGACCTCGTCGAGGGCGAGCACGTCGCGTCTAGAGAGCTCGTCGTGCACGCGTGGGAAGCCGACGGCTTCGTGGTCGCGGAAGTCCTCGGCCATGCGGTGCGTCGATCGGGCCTCGATGGTCAGGTCGGTCTCGCGCTCGAGTTGGCGGCTGAATTCAGCGACGACGGCCTCGGCGTCGAAGCCGAAGTTGGCGAAGTGGCTGCGCGTCAGCCGGGCGAGCAGATCCATGAGCTCCAGGTCGGCGGTGATGACCTGGCGGATGCCGGGGCGGAGGACCTTGAGGACGATGGGCGTGCCGTCGGCCGTAACCGCGCGGTGGACCTGAGCCATCGAGGCGGCGGCGATGGGCTCGTGGTCGATCGAGGTGAACAGGGTGTCGAGCGGTTGGGCGTACGCGAGGGTGAGGGCTTCTTCGACGCCGCCCTCGCCGTCCCAGGCAACGGGTGGGACCTCGCTCTGGAGCTTGGTCAGTTCGTCGGCCCAGTCGGGTGGGATCAGGTCGGGCCGTGTCGAGAGGATCTGCCCGGCCTTGATAAACGTCGGTCCGAGTGCCTCGATGAGCAGCCTGACGCGGACGGCGATGGGCTGGTCGGCGACGTCGGGCGCGACATCGACGCCGGTAACGCCCTTGATGAGCCGATCGAGCCCGGTCTGGGTGAGGAACTCACCGAAGCCGAAGCGGACCAGCATCGACGCGATGGTGGTCGCGCGCGAGGCTGTGCCGAGGATTTTCGACGCGCGGCCGTGCAGGTCCATGGGTGGAGCTTATCGCGCCGCGAAGGGGTCGTATCCGGGGAACTCCACGCCCTCGAGCAGCGGGGCAAAGTTCTTGTGCCGGCCGGAGCTGCTGGTATAGAGCGGGCGGTTGACCTGGTCATAGCTGAGCGTGCGGACGGTCCGCTTGCTTTTGTAGAAGTCGCGGCAGGCGTCGTCCCACTCGAGGCCGAGGAACTCGATGATGCGGGGCATCTCGTTCTCGGGGTCGGCGACAAGGCGCTCGTAGTGGACGTCGAGGATCGGGATGTCCAGGGCCTGCTTCCAGTGGTCCATCATCCGCATGGACTGGTTCCATGCGTGAGCGACCCAGTCGATCTGGGTTGTCCAGGCGTGCATCTTGTTGTTGAACCCGCCCATGTAACAGGAGACCGCGACGTCGCGCGGGTCACGGATCGCGTGGATGACGCGTGTGTTGGGGAACAGCCTGGCGAAGAGGCCGACGAGCTTGTTGTTGCCCAGAGCCTTGTTGACGATGCGTTCGGCGCCCTCGGGCGCGAGCTCGGTGATCTCTTTGATGTACGCCTTGGCGGCGCGGGTCCAGCGGAAGCTGTCGAACTTCCCGAAGCGCTTGTTGACGGGCTTGTCCGGGTTGTACGCATGGGAAAGCTCGACCGCGAACCGCTCGATGGAGTTCAGCTCGCCGACGCCTGTGGCTTTCGGGTGGGCGTCGATGATCTGGTCGATCAGGCTCGTGCCCGAGCGAGGCATGCCGGCGACGAAGACGGGCACCTCTGAATCGCAGGTGCTCTGCGGGAACGAGGCCATGCTGTCGCGCGACCAGTTGTCGATCAGCGCGGTGACCTGCTCGGTGTAGAGCTCGGGGTCGAACTCGACCTTGCCGATCTCGTTGGCCTTGCGTGCGGCCTCGATCGCGCCTGCGTAGTCCTTCATCCTGTCGCAGGCCTTGGCCCGCAGGTGGAGGTGGATCGAATGGACGGGCGGCGGCGTTGCCTCATCGCCCACGATGCCGTCGATGTATCTCAGCGCCTCTGCGTACCGCTTGTTCTGGACGAGCAGCTTGGCCCACTCGTGCCTGAGGCCGAGGTGCATGGGGGCGCTGTCTTTTTCGGCGCGTTCGATAAGTGGCTCGAGGAGCGCGGTGGCCTCGTCGAACCGGCCTGCCTCCTCGAGTGCGCCGGCCTTGAAGACGACCGAGTGTGTATCGGCGGGCCGTCCCGCCTCGGCTTGCTCGGCGCAGCGGATTGCCTCGTCGGTTTCTCCCTTCCGGCGGAGGCAGCGGGCCATGAGCTTGAGTGCCTCGGGGTGGGGGTGCTTGGCGTGGGCGGCTCGGGCGGCGGCGAGGGCTGGGTCCTGGCGGTTGATCGCCTCGAACAGCATGCCCTTGAGGAAGAGCACCTCGGCGTCCTGCGCGAACCGCGGGGGGATGCTGTCGATCGCCGCGGCGATGCTCGCTGGGTTGCGCTCCTTCGCGAGCAGTGGGGCGCGGAGCGCGTCGACGAGTTTGGCACGTTTGCCGGCGGGCTGCTTCGTCGGGATGCCTTGGTTCACGGTGGGCCCCTCGTGTGTGTGGGTGCACAGGACAATAGCGCGTGGGCAAAAAAACACGCCCCGGCATGGGGGCCGGGGCGTGCTCAGATAATCTGACGGGTGCGTGCGTCGCGATTAGCGGCGACGACGCGTGGCGGCGAGGCCGCCGAGGCCGAGCAGTGCCAGCGAGGCGGGAGCCGGGATCAGCGCCGCCTGGATGAACTGGGTGTCGGTGTTGAAGAGGAACGGCGACGTCAGCTGCGTGAAGAAGCCGGGCGTGCCGAGCTGCAGGATCGCGGCGTAGGTGGTGCCTGCCGAGACCGGGACATCGACCGTGCCCGCGAGCGGGTCGCCGCCGAGGCCATCAAACTGGAAGAGCACCGAACCGCTGGCATCCTCGATGATGAAGGCGCCAGCGTAGGCATCGGTGCCGGACACGTCCCACGAGACACGGAGAACCGCGTCGGCCGAGGTCGTGAAGAACTGCTGAAGCGAGGCGCCGGCGTAGCCGTAGGGGTTGGCCGGGTTGCCGCTCCAGGTGCCATCGACGCGGAGCAGGTTGCTCGACTGAACGATGTTCAGGTCGGTGTCACCGCTGCGCGACTGGCTGAGGGCGGCCGGCGCGACCAGGATCGAATTGGTGTAGCCGTAGCCGCCGTCGTTGACATCAACGAGGTACGAGTACGAGTTGAACGAGCCCGTGACGTCGGTATCAAGGAAGTTGAACGTCTGGGCGTTGGCGACCATGCCGGCGGACATCAGCGCACCGCCGAACAGGGCCTTCTGATACGTATGCATATCTCATCTCTCCTAGGTAGAGATCGCCAAACTCGTACGTGTGAGACACAACCCACTAACCACAGCGAGCTACCGGCCACACGGCCGGCCACGCGTACGAGGCGGACCTCGGTGTCCCATCCACCGGGGTCAAGTCAGAGCCTACGGACCCCTGCGTCTGCCCACAACCGGCCTATTCGATTTTTTGATGGGTTTTTCTGGCAGAACGAAAAACACGTATCGAGTTCGCATGAAGGCGACCCAGTTTGACACCATCCAGGTCCGATCACACCGTTGGCGTGGCACTATGCTCCCGCTCGCGGAAGGAGGCCTCCGAATGGCTGGACGGGGCGGGCAGAGGGCGGTGCCGGCGGTGCTGGGGCTGTCGGTTGTGGTTGTGCTGGGCGGCTGTGACGAGCCGGCCGCGTTCGAGCCGCCCCCGCCGCCCGCGGTGACTGTGGCGGCTCCGGTCGTAGAAGAGGTGACGACGTTCCGGGAGTTCACGGGTCGGCTGGAGGCCGAGCGGACGGTCCAGGTCCGGGCCCGCGTGCCCGGTTTCCTGCGGTCGATCGACTTCCAGGAGGGGCAGGTTGTGGAGGGGCCGGCCTCTGAGGCCGCAGAGGGCCGGGTGCTGTTCACGATCGAGCCCGAACCGTTCGAGGCGGCGCTGAGCGCGGCCCAGGCGTCGCTGGCCGAGGCCGAGGCCTCGCGGGAGCTTGCCTCGGCTCGGCTGGAACGCACACAGCAGGCCCTCGACCAGGGGGCGGCCAGCGATCTGGAACTGATTGAGCGAGAGGCGGAGCTGGCGGTGGCGGAGGCCTCCGTGCTGGCGGCGCAGGCCCAGGTCGAGGCCGCGGAGATCGACCTGGGCTACACGACGATCCATGCGCCGATCGGCGGGCGGATCTCGCGATCGCTGGTCGATGTCGGCAATCTTGTGGGCGGCGCGGAGCCGACGCTGCTGACGACGATCGTCAGCGATGACCCGATGTACGCCTACATCGAGGTGTCGGAGCGTGATCTTCTCGCGTTCGTGGAGCAGGAGGGTCGGCGTCCGAATCAGCCGCAGGCTGACGGGACAGACGGCCGGCCGATCGGGCTAGTACTGGCCGATGGGAGCGAGTACGGGCTGACGGGCCGGTTCGATTTCGCCGAGACGAGTGTCGATCCGGACACGGGGACGCTCGAGGCGCGGATCGCGTTCGCGAACCCGCAAGGGATGCTGTACCCGGGCATGTTCGTGCGGGTGATGGTGCCCGAGCTGACCGGCGAGCG
>JBCCZQ010000077.1:0-14611 GCA_039187315.1 Planctomycetota bacterium
CCGATCAACCGGGCCCTTCCGATCAACCAGGCCAGCCAGGCCAGCCCACTCCGTCTCAGCAGCCTGGTCAGCCCGGACCAGGCGGCATGCCTTCTGGCGAACCCGGCGATGGTTTCGGGCCCGGTATCGGTGATGGCCCGGGCTCGCCGCTTTCAACCCCGACCGATCCATGGGATGGTGCCACGGACATCGTCGATGCCCGTTCCGGCCCTGAGCAGGATGCGGATGAGTCGGTCGTCGCGGAGTGGTACCGGGATCCTTCGGATGCACCGACCGATGGGGCTATCACCTCCAGCGGCGTCCCCACGGAGCGGCTGCGAGCCGCCGAGCGTGATGCCGAGCGCGCGCTCGAGCAGCAGGTCGTGCCGCAGCGTCATCGCGATCTGATCCGCACGGTGTTCCGGCGCTATCTGGAGCGCGCAGCCGAACCCGCGCCCGATGCCGCTTCGCGCGATGCGCGGGACGCTCCGTGAGCATCGCGTTCGCGTCGCTCTGGTGGTTTGTGGCGGTCGGATTGATCGTGCCGCTGGCCTGGGTCCTGTGGGTCCGCGGGCGATCGCTTGGTCGTGCACGCCGAGCAGCGGCCGTGTTGACCCGGCTTGCGGTGCTCGTCATCCTCGCGATGCTGCTGGCCGATGCCGTGACGGTTCGCGAGGCGGACCGGCTGGCCGTGGTGCTGGTGGTCGATGCATCTGAATCGGTCGATCGGTTTGCGGCCGGCATGCGGACCGAAGATGACCGGCTGGTCTCGCACGAGGCGTCGGTCGAGGCGGCGCTGCGGCGGCTTGGTGCCGGACGAGGTCCGGACGATCTGCTCGGGGTGGTTGTCTTCGGCGGGCGGGCTGCGGCGCTCTCGACCCCGACCACCGCGAATATCGACGGCGTGGCGGTGCCCGCGCTGGTCGCCGGAGGCACCGACATCGCGGGCGCGCTCCGGCTCGCGGCGGGCCTGATCCCGCCTGACGCCTCGGGGCGCATCGTCCTCGTCTCGGACGGCAACGCGACGACCGGCGACCCCGTCGCGGCTGCGGAACGCATCGCGTCCAGCGCCGCCTCGGGCTCTTTGCGGATCGATACGGTGCCCGTCGCGTTTGCTGTCGGCGGGGAGACGATCGTCGAGGCTGTTGGCAGCCCATCGACCGCGTCCGCGGACTCCGTCGTCCCGGTGCGCGTCGAGATCGCCTCCACTGCTGGGACACGCGGCGTGCTCCGGATCCGACACAACGACCGGCCTGTCTCCATCGGATCGGGTGACGACCCGACCGCGCTACCGCTGACACTCGGGCCCGGCCGCCACGTGGTGACGCTCGATGTTCCGATCGGTGATCGCCGCATGAACCGCTTTCAGGCCGACTTCGAGCCCGAGGCGTCTGGCGAGGGCTTTGTGGGCGATGCGCAGCTGGACAACAACCGCGCTGAGGGCTTCACGCTCGCGCCGGGCGAAGGCGGGTTCCTCATCGTGGATGACGGGGCCGACGGAGGCCGCGCGCCGGGAAGCGATCTGCTCGCCCAGATCCTGGGCGCGACCGGCGCGAGTGTTCGGGTCATCGGCGCCTCGGCGCTGCCGCAGGACCTGCTGGGCCTGCAGGAGCACGACCTGATCGTGCTGAATAACGTGCCGGCCGATGCGATCGCCCCGCGCGCACAGGCCGCGCTTGCGTCCCATGTCGCCGAGGTGGGCTGCGGGCTGATCCTCGTCGGCGGGCGGTCGAGCTTCGGGGCCGGGGGCTGGGTCGGCTCGCCCATCGAGCCGCTGTTGCCCGTACGGCTTGATCTCGCCGAGCGGCTTGTCGAGCGTCGGACGGCGATCGTGTTCGTGCTCGATCGCTCAGGCTCCATGGGCGCAACGGTCGGCGGGACGCTCAAGTCGCAGCAGCAGATCGCCAACTCGGCGGCCGCCGGCGCCGCGGCAACACTCGGTTCGCGTGATCTGGTCGGCGCGGTTGCGTTCGGCAGCGATGCCTTGTGGGTTGTCGAGCTGGCCGAGAACGAGGACCCGGACGCGACCGCGTCCCGGATCCTGGGTATTACCTCGGGCGGTGGCACCAACCTCCTGCCCGGGTTGCAGCTCGCGCGCGATGCGCTTGCTCCTGTCGAGGCATCAGTCAAGCACATCATCGTGCTCTCCGACGGACAGAGCCGGGGCGCCGAGCTGCTGCCCGAGTTCGCCGAGGCGCTCGCCGCTGAGGGCATCAACATCTCGACGATCTCGGTCGGCGACCGCGCAGATACCGACACGATGTTCCAGATGGCTGATCGAGGCGGTGGCGTGCACTATGCCGTCACGAACCCGAGCGTGCTGCCCAGGGTCTTCGTCCGCGCGGTGCGGACCGTCCGCGACCCGCTGATCAAGGAAGGCCGGTTCGTCCCCGTTCGGATGCCCGCCGCTGAGGCGTCCACCGTGCTCGACAGCCTCTCGGACTGGCCGGGGCTCGGGGGCCTCGTCCTGACACGCTTCCGGGAGGAGCCGACGGTTGTGGATTTGCTGGCGACCGATGCGGGCGAGCCGGTCGCTTCGCACTGGCCGGCGGAGCTGGGCCGCGTCGGCGTGTTCACGTCCGACGTCGGGCGATGGGCCGAGGAGTGGCGCGGCTGGGACGGGTTCGAGCGGTTCTGGTCGCAGTTCGCGCGGGCGATGGCCAAGAGCCCGGTCCAGCAAGGGTTGGAACTTACGACGGAGATCATCGACGGGCGGGCGGTCTATCGGCTGATCGCGCTCGACGATGCGGGCCGGACGCTCGATGGGCTTGACGTCGAAGCCTCTGTCTACGAGCCCGGCGGGTCGCGGCGTTCGCTCCGGCTGGAGCAGGTCGGCCCGGGCGAGTACGCGGGCGAGCTGCCTGTTGGTGAGCCGGGTGTCTCCATCGCGGTAATCAGGCCGTCGCAGCGTGGACGGGCGCTGCCGCCGGTGGTGGGGGGCGTGACGCACTCGGCTTCGCTCGAGTATCAGAGGCTCACACCGGACGAGGCGCTGCTGGCGAGCGTCGCGCAGGTCGGCGGCGGCGAGGTGGTGCCCATTTCACGGGTCGACGCGGCGTTCGCCTACGACCGCACGGGCATGACCCCCCGGCGCGTGGAACGCTCGCTGGTCGGCCCGCTGCTGATCGCGCTGCTGGCGGCGTTCCTGCTGGATGTCGCGGTCCGCAGGATCGCATGGGACCGCTTCTTGGAATCGCGGCCGATAGCGGAGCCAGCACCGAGCAGGGCCGCTGCGCATCTCGACGCCTTGCGAAGCCGCGTTGCGCAGACCGCGCCCGCAGCGTCGGGCTCGGCCCCTGTACTAACCGAGCGTGACGCCGAGGCGGTTGCCGCCTCTGCCCGAGCACATCGCATGAAGGCCAAGCGAGCGCAGCGGGACAAGGTTGCTCGCGAGCACCTGCCGCAGGCTCACACTGAGAGTGAACCGACGTCTGAGCAGGCTGCTGCTTCAGCGGTCACGATCGAGCAGCCAGGCGAAGACACGCAAAGCAAGGAGGAGCCGGGTGGCCTGCTCGCGGCCAAGCGGCGTGCCTCGGCGCGCTACCGTGACGACGCGTAGCAGGGGCCTACTCGCGAGCCGGCTCGGGGAACGCGACCGGGCTTCGGTAGCCGTCGTGGTCATATGCGCGGACGCCGAAGAACCAGTTGTCCTTGCTCAGGTCGGCTGTAAACTCGGTGGCGTTTCCCGCATCGGCGCTGTGGTCCCATGTGGGGCTGGTCGTCTCGCGCCAGACGATCTCGTAGCCGGCGACATCGGGCTCCGGGCTGGGCGACCAGCGGAGCGTGGTATCGTTCGTCAGCTCGGCGACGATGATCCTGGCATCCAAAGGCGTTGAGGGCGCGTTGGCGAGGTGGGCGATCGTCGCGGCGTTGAGCAGCGCGACGCCAGCGAGATAGTCCGGATCGATGTACTCCACGAGGTCGCCGAACGGCCGCCCGTTCTCTGTCCGCACGTCCTGGTGCTGGCGATCGTAATCCTCGTAGACCTCGGTCAGGCGAACAGCGGGTACGCCGATCTCGTTGAATGCGGTATGGTCGCCGCCGCGCAGGAACCTGTCGGGCCGGAAGATAACGCGCGGCCGGACCGGCAGGCTGTGGCGTTCGGCGACCTCGGCCATGAAGCGGGCCAGCTGCCGCGAGGGCGCATCGGATTCGGCCGCCAGCCCGCGCAGGCCGCGCAGCGCCCTTCCGGAGCGCGACGGGTCGGCGAGCAGCTTGAGCGGCACACCCTCGCTGAACACACGCACCTCGTCGTCGGCCACGCGTCCGCCCGGACCTGATGGATCGCCGATGACGTCGTTGCTCAGCACGGCCCGTATATCGAGCCCGGCCTCGCTCGCTGCGGCGGCGTGCTTGCGGGCGCCGAACAGGCCCTGCTCCTCACCCGCGACAGGCATCAGCACCACAGTCGCGTCGAGCCGTGCGTCGATCAGCAGGCGTGCGAGCTCAAGGCATGCGGCGACGCCCGACGCGTCATCGTTCGCGCCTGGCGCATCTATCTCGGCATCGTTCACATCGCTGGCGCGGGAGTCGTAGTGCGCGATCACGTAGTACAGCCGACTCGCTGCCTCGGGCATCGATCCCGGGATCGTGCAGACCACGTTGATGACATCAACATCCCGCGCGATGCGTCTGCCGTCCGCAGCAACCCTGTGCGAGTCGAACTCCACGGTTACGTCATCACGGCCCGAGGCCTCGGCGATGCGTGTGAACTCGTCGCGGAGCCACCGGCGTGCAGCACCGATCCCGCGGGATTCGCTCTCGGTCTCGCTGAGCGTGTGCCGTGTGCCAAAGCCGGCGAGCGTCTCGATGTCATGCATCAACCGCTCGGCTCCGATGTTCTCCGAGAGCCTGCCGATGAGCGCTTCGGGCGGGTCGCCTGCTGCGGACAGCGGCGTCGTGAGGAGAAGGATGGCGAGTCGATGTAGCGTGCGGTTCGGCATGCCACGAGTGTACCGGCGAGCCGCACCTACCATGGGCCATGACCACAGACAAGAACGCATCCCACCCCGGCGACAGGCTCCGCTCGCTCTGCGCATCCGGCCCCGTGGTTGCACCGGGTGCGTACAACGGCCTCGTGGCGCGTGAGGTTGCACGGGCAGGGTTCGACGCCTGCTACCTCTCCGGTGGAGCGCTGTCGGCGTCATCTGGCGTGCCGGATATCGGTGTGCTGACCCTCGACCGGTTCGCTGCGGCTGTCCGCGAGGTCGCGACGCACTCCGGGCTGCCGGTTATCGCCGATGCGGATACTGGCTTCGGCGAAGAGGAGATGGTGCGACGAACTGTGATCGAGTATGAGCGGGCCGGTGCCGCAGCGTGCCATATCGAAGATCAGGTCTTCCCGAAGCGCTGCGGCCACGTCGAAGGCAAGACGCTCATCCCCCTTGAACACTGCGTCGCCAAGATCCGGTGGGCGGCCCAGGCGAGCCGCGATTGTTCCGGCGGTTCGTTCATCGTGTGTGCCCGCACGGATGCGCGTGCGGTAGACGGTCTGAGCGCGGCGATCGAGCGATCGACCGCCTACGCCGAGGCGGGCGCCGGCATGCTCTTCCCCGAGGGGCTGCACTCCGAGGACGAGTTCGCGGCTTTCGCGGAGGCCTTCAGCCATCTCGGCGACAGCAGGCCGCTGCTGCTCGGGAACATGACCGAGTTCGGCAAGACGCCGCATATCTCGGCGAATCGCTTCGGCGAGCTGGGCTACGACGTGGTTATCTTCCCGGTCACGACGCTGCGGATCACCATGCATGCCGTGAGCAGTTTCCTGCGTGAGCTGCGCGAAACGGGCACCGCCGAGGCCTGGGAGAGCCGCATGCAGCCGCGCGACGATCTGTACGCCTTGCTCGGCTATGAGCCCACAGGCGGCGGGTACCGCTACCCACCCGCGTAGCCGCGGCTGTGTGTATACAGTCCCAACAGTGGTGCGCGTCCGCCTCTCGGCCGCGGCTTGATCCAACTGGAGGGCGCACGATGGCGACCAAACCCGCGGGACTCGAGGGCGTTGTGGCGGGCGAGACGGCGATCTGCTCCGTCGCACAGGGTGATCTGATCTACCGGGGCTACGAGATCGGCGACCTCGCCGAGAACGCGACATTCGAAGAGGTCGCGCACCTGCTGCTGGTTGGGCACAAGGCCGATCCGCAGGAGCTCAAGTTCTTCAGGGACGAGCTGATCGCCAACCGCGCGCTCCCGCCGCAGGCGATCGAAACGATCAGGACCTGCGGACCGCTGCTCAAGCAGGGCACGGCTGTACCGATGGATGTCCTGCGGACGGTCTTGTCGATCATCGGCAACACCGACCGCGATGCACAGGACAACTCGCCTGAGGCGAACCTCGCCAAGTCCAAACGCATCACCGCCAAAATCCCGACGGTCATCGGCCACATGCAGAACGTCATCGATGGGCGGGAGCTGATCGGTGTTGATACCGGTGGGGACGCCAACCTTTCGCACGCGGCGAACCTGCTCTACATGATGACGGGCGAGCGGCCGACGCCAGAGGCAGAGAAGGTCATCGATGTCAGCCTGATCCTCTACGCCGAGCACGACTACAACGCGAGCACGTTCACGGCTCGTGTCATCGCCGCGACACTCAGCGACATGCACGGTGCACTGACCGGCGCGATCGCCGCACTCAAGGGCCCGCTGCACGGCGGAGCGAACGAGGCCGCCATGGTGATGCTCGGCGAGATCCAAGCCCATGTCGCCAAGGGCGGCACCGTCAGCGACTGGATGCACGACGCGTTCGCCACCAAGAAGAAGCTGATGGGCTTCGGCCACCGCGTATACAAGAACGGCGATCACCGCGCACCCATCCTGCAGGCCCTCGGCAAGAAGGTCGCCGAGCAGAAGGGCGGCGAGTACGTCAAGCTCTTCGAGATCGCTGAGGAAGTCGAGCGGATCATGCTCGACGAAAAGACAATCTATCCGAACGTCGATTTCCCCTGCGGCATGACGTACTACACACTGGGCATCCCCGTGCCGCAGTACACGCCGATCTTCGTTGCCAGCCGCGTGACCGGCTGGGCGGCGCACGTGATGGAGCAGCACGCCAACAACCGGCTGATCCGGCCTGTCTCGACCTACAGCGGGCCCGATGTCATGAAGTGGTCGGCTCTGTAAGCCCGCGGAGCAGGTCGGCGTAAAGACCATCTACTTCGGCCACGTGTCCTGGATAGGTCTGCAGTTCGCTCGCCGCGTGCACCTCGGCCGCAGACGGCACACCAACCTCACCTGTGACGACACGCGTGATCTGCCGCGCGAGGTCGTCCGGCCGTCCGCCTGCAAAGAACAGGCCGTTGCCGGTCTCCGAATCGTCGAGCGATCGGATGGTGTCCGCCGCCCCGCCCAGGCGTGAGGCGATGATCATCTTGCCGGCGTGCAAGTGCTCCCACATCACCAGAGGCGAGTTGTCGAACCAGATGTGCGGCAGCAGCCCGACGTCGTACTCGCCGGCGGCGTTGATCAGCTGGAGGATGTCGTACCCGCCAAGGAAGTTCACCTCGGGGTACGGCGCGAGGCGCTTGCGGAACGGCCAGTCGTTGCCCTGCGCGCGGATGATGAACTGGCATCGCTGACGGATATCGCGTTCGAGCAGCGGTACGGCCCGGGCCAGGATGTCGAGCCCTTTATTCGGCCGTGTGGTGCCGAAGAACCCGAACCGCAGCGGCCGGGTCGCCGTGGCGGGGTCCCACGGTCGGCAGCGGTAGAACGGGCTGCGCCGAGCCCGGCGGTTGATCTGGTCAAAGTGCGGCTGCCCGTAGCGTACGACGCGGATTTTTACGCGCGGCACCCCCATCGAAGCGTGCAGCTCGCGGTTGAACTCGCTCGGCGGCGTGATGAGGTCGGCAGCGGACATCGCGCGGACGCCCGCGCTCCGCCGGCCACCCAGCGGGTGCATCACGCGGAGATGGACATCGCTGGACGTACAGAACCGTTCGTTCGTGTCGGGCTCCAAAGGCACTGGCGGCTCCGTCGCGACTGTGGCGCTGTCCATGAATCGGTGCCTGAGCAGACCATCGTCGTCCTGTTCGATGTCGTGCCCGCGGGCCACGGCCTCCTCGGGAAGCAGGTTCCGATCGACGCGTGTCGGCAGCTCCGCTTCGGCTGCCGAACGCTTCAGTGTGCGCTTGAGCTTCAGACGGATCAGCTCGGTCTGCTTCGGGCCGAGGGCGCGTTCCGATGCCCGCGTGATGATCCGTTTGTACTTCTGACGCAGAACGGTCGACGCTTCCAGGCAGCGTTCGCATCTCCGCCCGCCCTCGTAGTCCATGCACAGCTCGTGTTCGCGGTGCAGCAGATCCACCTGCGGGCAGACGTACCAGTAGTTGTGCGGGGTGATGATGAACGGCCGCCCCGTCGAGCGAACCGCTCCGACAAGGTCCATCGAGAACCCCTCGAGCGCGTGGGCGTGAACCAGCTCAACGCGATGCCTGTCAAGGAACGCGGTGATCCGTTCTGTCAGCGCGGGCTGGCTGATCTCGCCGGCGGCGTTGGCGAAGTTCGCCGCGGAGGGTGAAAGCACGGGGCTGTTCACCACCTCGTGGCACGCAACGCCGCGCCAGGACTCACGGAAGCGGATCCGGATGCCGGGCCGAGGGCTGTAGGCCATGCCGCTCGAGAGATAGATAACCGTGTGGCCCATCATCGCCAGCCCGGCCGCGAGCTCGGAGGCGCTCAGGTTGTAGCCGGTCCCCTCGGCGGCTTGGAGCGCGAGGCGTGCCCAGCCCAGGATCGCGATACGCCGCGGCGAACCGGTCGTCGGCCACTCGGGCGGATGCACCGCTTGGTAACCCTCGGCGGTCATGCCGCGGGTCTGCGTTCGCGGGAGCTCATGGCGTACACCGCGGCCCGCAACCCGGTGCGCATCCACCGGCAGGCGAACCGGACCATCGCCAGCAAGCCTCCAGGCTCGCGGGCGATCTTCTCCGGCTGTCCTGTTTCGAATCGAAGCGTTGGACCACCAAGCACCAGCGGGAACGCGCAGTCGCCGTCGATGACCACAACCGCAGCGGGCGGACGCGGCGCGATGCGTGCCAGCGCAGCCAGCTTGCCGACTCTGGTAGGTCTGTAGCGGACGAGCTCGGGCCGGTGCTCTCCTCGGACGGGGCCATCCCCGCCGTGCGTCGCGAGGGTCAGGCCCTCCTCGGCAAGGTACCGCCAACGGGGCTGTAGGGAGCCGCGTCCCTGCGCGATCAGCGTATTTGTGACGTGCGCCCGGAGCCTCTCGGCCGCAAGGAAGCCGTCCTTGGATTGCAGCGGAACGGCGATCCAGCCTCCTGCGTGCGCGGCTTCGAGCACGGCCTGCACCGCATCACAGGATTCCGAGCTGTTCTCGAGCTTGCCGCCCCGGCCCGTCGCCGCGTCCTCGATGCTCCGAAGCAGGAGGCCGGCCTCGGTCAGGCGTCGGTTCACAGCCGCCGACCGCGCCTCGCGCAGCAGCCGCGCGCACCAGCGCAGCACAGCCCGCCGACGGGTCGCGCCTGTCAGGTGCTTGCGGATCATCCAGAGCAGATTGCGGTGCAGGTAATAGCCGCGGGAAGGCGTGAGCTTGTGCGTCCACGGCGTGTGATAGACGACCGCGTCCATTGCGCAGACTACCCGCCATCCGTCGCGCTTGAGGCGCAGGCACCAGTCCGCGTCGTCGCAGTAGATGAAGAAACGGTCGTCCCAGAAGCCCACGCGTTCGATCGCCTTCCAGCGGACGAGCATGCTGCACGCGCTGACAACATCGACCTCACAGGTACCGCTTGAGCGATCGCCTGTGCGGTCTTGTGCCCATGCGTGGTGCGATGCCTCGAGCGGGTGTCCCGCAGGCGGTTCGGGTGCCATCCGACCCTGGTCGGCATCGAAATAGATCGTCGATTCGATCGTCGTAGCGCGGTCGCGGAGGTCAACCGTGCGCGATCCGACTAGCGCCACGCCCGGATCGCTATCCGCTGCTGCAAGCAGGTGGTTGAGCGCTCCCTTGGGCAAATCGATGTCGTCGTCAAGCAGCCAAAGAAAGTCCGGTCCCGTCTCCGTCCCAGGTCGGCCCAGGCTCTGTGCCACGAAACGCATGCCGGTGTTGAACCCGCCGCAGCCGCCGAGGTTGTGCCGGTTTCGGATGACCGTGAGCCGATCGATCCCGGCGAGGTTCGTACCGGCCGGCCGGCTGCCGTGTGTTTCGAATACAGGTACGGCAGGGTCGGACGCGTTGTTGCTGATCACCTGCTCGGGCGCCAAGCGTTCCGAGATGGCGTCCTCCGTCCCGTCGACGCAGCCGTTGGCGACCACGATCGCATGCAACGCTTGACGCTCACCGATCTGCGCCGCGAGACGGTCGAGCACGCGGAGGACGTCCTTGCGTCGGTTCCACGTCACGATGATGGCGGCAACGGTTGTCGCTTTGGCGTCCGGGCGGGGTGGATCCGGCTTCGGTGCGGCCAACACGGGCGTCGCGTCGGGCTGGAAAGAGGTCTCTGGCACTGGGGCTCCAGGGCCTCGGCGTCGTGCGCCTGGCCGGGCAGGTCGTGACGCGCCCGGCGGCTCGCGGCCGCGATCCCCGAGGGGCGTGCACCGTTCACAGATCATAGGACAGAACGGTACAGTTCGCTGAGCCGCGCGGCGTGTTCCGCCATCGGGATCCAGGGTCGGGACTGTTTCTGTACCGAGGTCCATCTGCGCTGGTCTTCGAACAGCAACGCGATCGTGCGCGCCAGATCCGCGCGATCGTTGGCCCGGAAGAGCCACCCGTCGGCCCCGTCCTGGACGATGTCCGGCACGCCCCCGATCCGGGCACCGATTACCGGCACACCGAACGCGCGCAGCTCGATCGCCGTCTGCGGCCCGTTGTCCAGCCAGACCGACGGCACCACCCCCGCATGCCGACCCTCAAGAAGCCCTGCCAGGCTCTGCCGGTCGTACCCACCACCGAGTTCCCAACCGCCCAGCCACGGCGACAGTTCGGCAAGCCTCGGCTCCATCGCACGGCATCCGGGCCCGAACGCGGCCAGATGCGTGCGCTGCCGCAGATTGACGGGCAGCAATGCGATCGCGTCGATCAGCATCGCTAGCCCTTTCGGGTACGTGTTGAACCCGAGGAACACGAGCTGGAGCGGGTCTTCAGGGCCCAGCGGCCAATGCCCGAGCCGCACCGGACCCCGACCCGCTGCCCACGACCCGATCGGCACGACCCGGGTCCGTTTGGTATCGACGCCCATCGCAGCGGCGAGTTCGGCGACTGCGGCTGACACGGCCAGCACCGCGTCGGCGTGGTTGAGCGCTGCGATGTAGGCCATTCGGCGTCGCGCGAAGGGCGTCGATGCAGGCTCGTGTCGCGTCGGAAGGAAATCCGCGTCTTCCACAGGGCGCCATGTCGCCGGCGACGCGGCCAGAATCTGGTGGGCAGCCGCATCGGGAAGGCCGTCTTCATCAAGCCCGACCGTCGGGGGCATCGGCGGGACCGGCAGAACGGGTACCGGGTCGGTCGGGCGCAGCCCGGCGCGTCGTTCTCGCTCGCGTCCGATATCGATGCCTGTCTCGCATGTCTCGCAGGCTCGCCCGCCATCGAAATCGGTGCATGCGATGCGCCGGCCCCGCATGAGGAAGACCTGCGGGCAGTAGGGGTGATGGTTGTGCAGCGAGACCACCACCCGTACGGCTCTTCGACGCAACGCGCGCACGATGCCAGCGCCGAAACCCTCAAAGCCGTGGATATGCACGACATCCGGATTCCACTTCCCGACGACTTGACCGAGCGCACGTTCGACTGGCCTGCAGCGGATCTCGGCTGCCGGATCGTCGAACTGCCAGAGCGAAGGCGCCAGCAGCGGCGCATTGATGATCTCGAACCGATCGATTCCCTCGATCGGTTCGAGCTGCTGCATCCGACATCGCCCGACCCGCCGCCCCAACCTGCTGACGAGATGCGATGGGGTGAAGCCGTGGCCTGAAGCCGCCACCGCCACTGCGTGCCCATGGTCACGAAGGGCGATGGCCAGGTCCGAGACGTACCCGGCTACGCCGCCCTGCTCTCTCGCAGAGCCACCCGGCGGGGCGGGGCTGAGCAGGAGCACGCGGGTTCGGGGTGTCATTGGGCTTGGTCTTCGCGGTTGCCGTGATGCAGGGATGCAGCCTAGCCGATGGCTAGTATGACGGCTGATCGGGCCGGAGTACCGGGCCCGGACCGCTCAAGCGAGGTGCACCGTGTTCAAGCGATGGATGGCGTCAAGGCGGGTTGTCCTTGAAGAACGCATCGCGTTCCTGCACAAGCTCCGGCTCCGATCGTTCGCGATCGTGCTGGGTCTGGTGCTCGCGGCGATCGGCGTGATCAGCGTTGTATCCGCTCCTGCGTGGTCGGTTGTGGCCGGGGCCGTGGCGATCGCGGCTGTCGCTGTCAACAAGGTCGCGTCGCGGCTGGCTCAGCCCGTATGCCTCGGGTGCGGCACCACGATCGGTGACGAGCCTGTGGGTCAATACGGCGTGGTCTGCCCCAACTGCGGCACGATCGCCGAGCCCGCCGCGGTCAGCACGGTCCGGCTGGCCTCGGGTGACAATACCGACGAGCTTGACACGGGCCATGCCCAGACCGATCGAGCCGACATCACCTGAGTTGGCGGATCTGATCCCGCTGCCGAACTGTTCTACTCGCTCGCCGGCTCGCTGAGCGATTTGGCGTAGGCGTTCCACTCATCGGCGGAGACATCCTCGATGGCCGCATCCTGCGCGATCGTGTCGAGCGCCTTCTGCTCCATGACCTGCTGGTACAAACCGTTGATCTGACGGTTCTGGACGAGCTGCTGCTGGAGCGCCTCGGGTCGCTCGCCGCGCTGACGGGCCATGCTGACGATCGCGCTGTTGATCTCGGCTTCGCTGACGCTGACGCCCTTTTCCTCGGAGACCTTGCTCAGGATGAACAGCAGCTTGAGCTCGCGGAGGGCCTCGGCGGCAGATGCCGAGCGGAGACGGGCGATGTTCTCCTCGATGGTCTGCTGGTCGACCCCGCGTTGCATGAGCTCGAGGCGACGGCGCTCGAAGACGTTGCCGGCCTGCTGAGCCGAGAGCCGCTTGGGCAGCTCGAACTCGATTGTCTTGAGCAGGTGGGCCGCGATCTGCTGGCGGACGAGCGTCGCGCGCTCGGATTCGACACGCTGCTCCAGCTGCGAGCGGATCACGCCCTCGAGCGCCGCAGCGTCGTCGAGCCCGTTCCGCTTGGCCAGATCGTCCGCCTCGGCGGGGATGATCCTTGCGACGGTCTCGACCTCAAAACCGATCGAGAGTTCCGCGTTCCTGGCCGCCTCGTTCTCGTGGTTCTCGGGGCCCGTTGTGGTCACGGTCAGGCTGTCACCCGCCTTGGGCGAGCCGAGCTGCTTCGCCAGGTCGCCCACCACAACGCCGAGGATCATGCCCTCGTCCTTGCTCTTGGGCAGCTGAACAACAGCGCCCGGAATGTCGTGGATGACCGTATCGCCGGCTTTCATGACCCCGTGACCCGTGATGTAGTCGCCGGGCTCGGCGACATCGCGGTCCTCAAGATCACCCTCACCAAGGCACAGCCGCTCGACCTCGCCGGCGATCTGCTCGTCGGTGACCTCGACAACCGGCCGCTTGACAGCGATGCCGGATAGTTCGGGGATCTCGAACGTCGGCACGATCTCGACTTCGACCGAGAACGAAAGCGGCGAGCCTTCAACTAGCTCGATGCTCTCGGTCTGATCCGCGATGGGGTTGCCAACGACCTTCAGACCATGCTCATCGATCGCCTCCGCGTAGGCGGATGACAGCAACTGGCCCTTGGTCTCGTCGCGGACATGCTCGCCGAAACGCTTCTCAAGCAAGCCGCGCGGCGCGTGGCCCTTCCGAAAGCCCGGCAGCGCGGCTTCGGTCCGCAGCGTGCCGAACGCCGTCTCCAGCCGGTCAGTGATGACATCGGGCGCGATCTCGATCGAGAGCGTGCGGCTCGTCGGGCCGTTCTCGGTGACGCTGCTGGTGCAGATCTTGTCGGCGGTCTCGGCCATCGGTCGGTCCTCGGTCTTTGTGCGGGAGCCGGTTCATGGTTGATCATCCGGCTGCTGCTCTGGCTTCATGTCGATGCGAGACGGATCGTAGAGCGCGCACGGCTCGAGCGTTGGGTCACGTCGAATTGCCCAGTTCATCAGATGATGCGGTCTTCTGTGTATACAGGAATATCCGTTTGTCTACACGATCCACATGGGAGTATCCTTCTCAGAGAGAGAACGGGTGGCTCGAGTCATCCGGTAGAGACAGGACACGGCCACTCGGCCAGACAAGGGAGACGAGACAATGACCACGCGCATTCTCATGGCGGCCGCCCTCGGTTCGTTCGCCACCGCCGCTTCGGCGCAGAACCTCATCCTGAACCCGGGCTTCGAGCTCGGCACCGGCGGCGATGCCGACAACTGGGAAGAGATCGGCGGCCCTTCGGGCGCAACCATCCGCAGCGATGCCATGCCCTTCGCAGGCGGCTGGCACGCCTCGATGTCGTACGACCATGTCGCCAACACCCCGTCGGCCGCGCCTTTCTTCATCCAGCAGGTCTCGCCCGCCAACAGCATCGACCCGCTCGTGAACTACGATTTCTCGTTCTACGCCAAGCTTGATGGCACAGACCTCGTCGGTCTGAACGTCTTCGCCG
>JBCCZQ010000078.1:0-14268 GCA_039187315.1 Planctomycetota bacterium
GCATCGCGTACCCGACGGAGCAGCTCCATGCCGTCCAGGTCAGGCATCACGACATCGGTCACAACCGCATCGAACCGCTCACCCTCCTGCTCGAGCAGCTCGAGACCCTCTCGTCCGCCTAGCGCTGTCGAGACGGTCAAGCCCGCCGCCGAAAGCACCGCCTCGAGCGATTCCACGACGATCGGGTCGTCATCTACGATTAGGATCCGAATCGGTGTCGCCATACCGAACGGCTATCGGCACCCAAGCCGTGCGAGTCAGCGGCTGATGCAAGAACGCACCACCGTGCACAGCGACCCGTCCGTACAGGCGTTGCGTCCGAGCACCAATGCGTCTCCACCGGGTCCGAGAATCTCAGACGCCCAGCGCCGCCGCGTCGCGGTCCGACAGCATCCCTCCGTCCGAACGCTCGCGGACCGTCCCGTCGCGCTTCCAGCTCCGCTCGCACCGCGGCCGATCGCGCAGATCACGGACCGCCGGCGCGCCCGCCTCCGCGTCGATAACCGCATCGCTCACACCGACCAGATCCGCGAGGTCCACGGCCTCAAAACCGGCGAACGCGCCGGCCCAGGTCACACCCGCATCCATCGGGTTCTCCAGCCCGCCCTCGCGCGACCGCTCCAACGCCAGCAGCACCCGATCGCGGGCTTGCATCACTTCGGGCCAACGCGCATCGGCCGCCACACCCGTCTTGGGCAGCAGCGTCTCCAGGTGCACGCTGCGGCTCGTGTCCTTTGCATCCACGCCGTGCAGCGCCCGCCACGCCTCGTCCGCAGTGTGCGGCACCAGCGGCGCTAGCAGCCGGCACAGCTGGTCCGTCACACGGAAAAGCGCCGCCTGCGTGCGCCGCCGACGCTCGGTATCGGGTTTGTCGCAGTAGAGCCGGTCCTTCACAGCCGCGAGGTAGACCGCACTGAGCGTGTCGTTGCAGAAGCCGTACAACGCCGATTGCGCCGCCCGGAACTGGTACGACTCGTACGAAGCACGGACCTTCGCCGTCAGTGCATCCAGCTCACCCATGGCCCACGCATCGATTGAAGTGGGGGACGCTTCGACCGGCGCGCCATCGAAGGCCTCAAAATCGTCGAGGTTGCTCAGCATGAACCGCAGCGTGTTGCGGATCTTCCGGTAGCTCTCGCCCGCCTCGTCAAAGAACTGCCTGTCCACCTTCACGTCGTTCTCGTACGCGAGCGACGCGACCCACCACCGCAAAACGTCCGCGCCGTAGTGGTTGAACAGGTCGTCGATCGTGTCGCCCGAGCTCTTGCTCAGCTTCCGGCCGTCCTTGTTGACCATGAACCCGTGCGTCAGCAGCGTTTCGAACGGCGGCCGGCCTGTCACGCCCAAAGCCGGCAGCATCGACAGCTGGAACCACCCCCGGTGCTGGTCCGAGCCTTCCAGATACAGCTCGACCGGGAAGTCCTCGCCGCCCGAGCGCTGCCGCATCACAGCGTGCCACGACGAGCCCGACTCGAACCAGACGTCCAAGATGTCGTAGCCCTTGGTCAGCGCACCGACATCCAGACCGCTCGGCGCATCCGCATCCGAGCCGGCGTCGTAGCTCGCCAAGAGCTCCGTCGGCGACAGCTCGTACCACGCGTCCGAGCCCTTGGCCGCGACGACCTCCGCCACCGCACGCACACTCGCCGCGGTCATAAAGCTCGACCCGTCGGGCAGCACGAAGCTCGGGATGGGCAGACCCCACGCCCGCTGCCGGCTGATGCACCAGTCGGGCCGGGTCTCAAGCATGCCCCGCATCCGGTTGCGGCCCCAGTCGGGCACAAACTTCGTCCGCTCTGCCGTTGCATCAAGTGCCAGCTGCTTCAGCGATGTGTCACCGTGCGTCGTGGGCCGGTCCACACCCACAAACCACTGCTCCGTACACCGGAAGATCACCGGCCCCTTCGAGCGCCAGTCGTGCGGGTAGCTATGCAAGAACCGCTGCTGATGCACCAGATGCCCGGACCGCTCCAAGGCCGCCGCGATCTTCTCGTTCGCATCCCAGATGTTCATACCTCGCAGCCACTCGGGGACGGTCTCGTCGTAGCTGCCGTCGGCCCTCACCGGGCAGTAGACGCCCAGCCCGACGCGCGTGCCGGTCTGGTAGTCCTCAGCACCGTGCCCCGTCGCGGTATGAACAAGGCCCGTGCCGTCCTCGAGCGTGACGTAGTCCGCCGGGAGGACGGTCAGAAGACCGTTCGTCCCGCCCTCGACCGGCGGCGGCGTGTCCCGGAGCGCATGCCGATAGCCAAGCCCCACGAGGGCACGCCCCTCGGCCGTCGCGAGGGTTTCAACCTCTTCCGCGGAGATCAGCTTCGCGACCGTCTCGACCCGTTCGGTTGCGAGCACCGTCACGTTGCCGTCCATCCGCACCAGTGCGTACGTCAGCCGCTCGTTGACCGCCACCGCCACGTTGGCAGGCAGCGTCCACGGCGTTGTCGTCCAGATCATCAGGCTCGGCGTCACCTCCGGACGCGACGCCTCATCCAACCCGAACCGTGCGTACACGTCCGCCGCATCGGCGCACTCGAAATCGACGTACACCGACAGATCCTCGCGTTCCTGGTACTCCAGTTCCGCATCCGCGAGGGCTGTCTCGTTGTCCACCGACCAGTGCACCGGCTTGAGCGCACGGTAGACCAGGCCCTGCTCGCACAGGCCGGCGAGAACTTCAAGCACACCGCGTTCGTATTCGGGCTGCATCGTCAGGTAGGGCTTGGCGTAGTCCGCGAGCGTCAAGAGCCGTTCGAGCTGCGATGTGTGCAGCTTGACGTACTTCTCCGCGTGCTTCTTGCACTCGCGCCGCACCGCCATCCGCCGCTGGTCTTCCGGCAGCGACTGCAGCTTGCCGATCTTGCCGCTTTCGACCAGATCGGTCATGACCCGGTGCTCGATGGGCAGCCCGTGGCAATCCCAGCCGGGCACAAACGGCACGTCCATGCCCATCACGCCGCGGCTGCGAACCACGAAGTCCTTCAGGCTCTTGTTCATTAGGTGCCCGAGGTGCAGAGAGCCGTTGGCGTATGGCGGGCCGTCGTGGAACACGAACCGCGCCGAACCAGCCCGCGCGTCACGTGTCCTGGCGTACAGCCCCGCTTTGCCCCAGCGCTTCGAGCTCTGCGGCTCGTTCTGCACCAGGTTCGCCCGCATCGGGAACGCGGTTTTGGGAAGGTTCAGCGTCTTCTTGTACCGGTTCTTCTCCGGCTTGCCCTTCTCTGGCTCGGTTTTCTCTGAAGGCATATCGGAAGCGGTGCTCATGCTCTGGCTCCGGGTCGATGCCGTCGGCTGGAGGCCGCGGCCGCCGACCCCGCGCTGGGTCCTGCGGATCGGTGAGAATCGGTCATGCTAGGGGATCGACGCACAGCCCCCGTGCGGGAGCGGCGTGCCGGGTCAACACGGCCCCGCCTGAGGCGGCCGGCGGTCTGGACGGATCGCGCAGCGGCCGGCTCCCTCAGCGGGGCCGGCGAATTCGCTCGTCGAAGTGGACAGGGCGGAGCGCCATCGCAGAAGTATCGGCGCGCCGAGGCGTTCTGCCAACCCGGATCGCCGATCCGGATCCATGAAAACACGGTGCAGACAACAGCCGGATTAGCCCCGTTTCAGCCCCGTTTCAGCCCCGTTTCAGCCCCGGCTCAGCAGCTCGAACAGCGTTTGCGTCCGCAGCACGAACCCGCCCCGAGCGATCAGGTGATACGCCTGGGCGTGCACCTCGCGGTTGAACGCCTGCACGTCCACCATCGAGATGTTCGGCCCGGCGTCCGTTTCCCACTCGAAACGCAGGCAGCCCGACGCCTCGGCGTGCTCAAGCATCTCGCGCATCGTCGACGCGTACAGGTTCTCGGTCAGCGACTCGGTCTGAACCGAGGTCATGTAGCGCATGCGTGCCTCGGCGAATTCCTGCTCCGCGTCACGGTCGCCGGCGCAGAGGAAGCTCGCCACCGCGTCCGTGCCCAGCACCCCGCTGTCGCGGTCGATGACCAGCTCGCTCACGCACCCATCGCGCGACTCGAACCGCAGCAGATGGGAGCCGGGCATAATCCAGGCCTCGAGCTCGTGGGCGTCGCTCTGAAACACCCGGCGATCGCGGAGGTCGAAGGATTCGGGGTGGAGCGCGCGATCCAGCAAGATCGTCTGGTACGCTTGCGTACAGGTTTCGTGAATGGTGGCATCCATCGGCTGATCCTCACACGCCCAAGCCGGGCGTGTCCCGTCCATAGGGGGCGTTCCATCGCTGTCATGGCCGACCTTCCTGGCCGGCTCGCCGCAACCGGAGAGGGTAGAGCGAAGCGCCTGCTCGTCCACGGATCGCTCGATGTGGGGGCATGCTTGCTCCCGCGATCCGCAGCCCACTCGTTCGCGATACAGAATATGGTGTGAAGGATCGAACACAAGCACATTCTGTAGATGTCACGCAAATGTGCGCACGATGACGATCAAACGACAGCATGTGCACTGTCACGCGGGAGAACCGACATGCCGCCTGAGTCCCGCAGCCGACGCGCTCAGGCGATCGACCTGGAACGGTCGCTCGCACGCGCTTCCGGTCGAGAGGCCAACGACATCGCCGCCGCGCTGCTCGACCTGGTACGCACGCTTGAGGCCGACGCGGGCTCGGGCCGCTCGACCGATCTGATGACCCACCTCCAGCGCGTGTGGCGTCGGCCTCGGCTTCGCCTCGCAGCGCGGCTGCGCATGTCCGCCGCGCGGGCGGCCCCTCGGCTAAGCGAGGCGGCCCGGCACCGTGTCGCCGAGAGCTTCGGCAGCGGTCTGGTTCCCGCTGTGCGTTCCATGCTCACTGACGATCACGAAGCGACGCGCTCGGCGGGGCTCACCCTCGCTGTGACGCGGTCACTGCTCGGTGTGCTCCCGGCCGCCGCCGGGCTTGTTGAGGCAGAGCCGAACCGTCTCGGGGACCAGGCAGCGCGCTGCCTCGCCGAGCTCGCGGGCGCGGCATCGGCGTGGGAGACGGCCGCGGCCGACGAGCGCGAGCGCGCCGCCTCGGCGATCTGTGAAGCCGCGGACGCGTACCCAGGCCATCGCAGGCTCGATGCGGTCAGGGCGGCGCTGCTGCTCCAGTCACCGCGGACACGTGCGGGCGGCTCCGGACAACGCGCCGCACGGTGGCTGCACGATACGGACGAGGCCGTTCGGCTTGCAGCGCGCACCGCGATGCGGGATCTGCCCGGCGCGCCGGGTGCCCGCAGGGCATTCGAGCTGTTGCCGGAGCCGATGCTCACCCGTGCCGCGGCCGAGCGTCTGGCCAACGCCGAACGGACAGAAGAGATCGATGCGCTCCTCGGCTGCGCCCACCTGCTCGCCCGTCCGAGTCGACGATCGGCGCTCCGAGCGAGAGTTACCGCCCCGGCGGCTGCCGGGCTGCTGCCGGATCCCGCCGGATCACAGCAACGGGGCTTGGCAGCTCGGCGAGGCCTCCCGCGTTGGCTCGATGCGCTCCCAATCCAGATCGGTGGCGAGTCTGACGCAGAGACCGACGGACATCAGAACGCCATGGAGCCGCTGTTGGCCGACCCTGATGACGCGGCGAGGCTTGCTGGCGCAGCGGCGGCGCGCGGATCTATTCTCGCCGACTTCGTGCTCGATTCTTCGCCGTGCATCGCGCAAACCGCGCTAACCCGGCTCCGTTTTGAGCCCGGCGCACGCGGCGCGCCCGCGCTCAGTCAGCACGTCCTCGGCCTGACCGAGCGCTCCCAGCATCCATCCGTGCGGTGCTTCGGGCCCAAGTGGCTCGGCCGGCCCACTCGGCCTGCGATCGACGCCGCCCGCCGGCTGCAGCACCGCCCGGCGGAAACCGTCGCTGCGATCGCCGCGGCGATCGAATCCGGTGACATAGAGAGTGCCGCGATCGCGGCCAAGCTCGGCATCGCGGATCACCTGCTGCCGGCGCTCGCTCAGGCGATGCGTTCGGACGACTCGAGGCTTGTGGCGACGGCGTGCCGGGCCCTGGGTACGGCCCGCTCGGCGGAAGCCCGGCCGCTGCTCGTCCGAGCGCTCGACGCGGGCGATCCGCGCGTCCGCAGCAACACGATCGAAGCGCTCGGCCGGTCCTGTTCGCGCGGAGGCGCTGCGTTCGACGCCAAGCCGCAAGTAGACGATCGGCATCACCGTGTCCGTGCGACCGCGCTCCGCGAATCGGTCAGGCTTGGCAACGCGCCCGACGACGTCGCTGATCGTATCCAGAGCCTGCTGACCGGCGATGCGCTCGACCAGCGGCTCGCGGGCCTCTGGCTTACCGAGCGGGCCGCGACGGAGCTCAAGCCGCTGACGGGCCGGGGTTGGTCGGATCTTGCCGCCCGGGTCGCGGGTCTGGCTCGAGCAAGCGGCGAGCGTGAACGCCGCCGCGCGACGCGCGCTGCCCGCCGCATGCTCGCTGTATCGATCGATCAGGCCTGAAACACCGCCGAGCTAGTCGCTCGGGACCGCCGCGGGCAGACCCAGCGGCGCCTCGCCCCGCAGTCGGCGGGCAACATCGGCCATGATCCGCATGTCACGCGTGATCATGAAATGGCTGAAGGCGTGCGTGCCGGGTGTCCACACGGGCAGGTGCTCTGGCGGGGCCGCGTTCGTGGCGCCAACCCAGGTATCGTTGAGCACGGCGTACGGAACAACGCCGTAATCCCGATCTTCAAAGGCGGCATCGAGCGCGGTAAGGAACGGCGAGCCCGGGATCATGTCGCGGGCCGCCTTATCGGGCGCGATGCGTTCGGCGAGCTTTGCCCCGCCGTGCGGCGAGCCCATCGAGTACAGCGTACCGATCCGCAGCTGCTTCGAACGAGTCTCGTGACCGCTCGGCAGCCCGCCCACTGGCAGTGCCGCGGTGCGCGCGACCAGGCCGCCCATCGAGACGCCGATCACATCAACCTCGACGGTGCGGCTCGGGTCATCGCTCGGCCATGTGGCCTCGACGCGTTCGGTCACCATCGCCGCGATGGCTTCGATATCCGTCTGGAACGTGTAGGCGATCGGCAGGTAGTCGTCCTGATCGCCGCTCGTGATCGGGTAGAGCCGCCAGACGACCTGTGATACAAGCGTCGGGAACGCCCGGTAGCCCGCGAGCACAACGACGGGCCGCTCCAGCTCGACCGGCTCGCCGCGCATGCGGCTCATGTCCTCCCGCGCGTCCGCGGCCGAGACCGTGAACGATTCGGTCGGCACGCCGCGTCGCGCGATGCAGCCCTCGAGTGTTCCAGTGATGCCGGACAGCGTGGCGATCATGGCGAGCCTCCTGAGCCGTCGTGCGGTGCGTGGCATCGTCGGCTCCTTGGGTGTCCGTCGGCGGATCCCGCTGTCTTGCTGGGGTGACGGTGTCCCGGATTTCATGACTCGTTGACGGTCAGCCGCGCCGGTGTGTGGACGTCGCCACGGGCGATCTTGTCCAGGCCCGAGCCCAGCTCGCCGATGGGGTCGGGTGGGACGATCTTGACCTTCTTCTCGCCGAGTTCGACCCTGCCGTCGAGCACATCGCGCTGAAAGACCTGGCACTCGGCCAGCAGCCGCTCGAGGATGTCCTCCTCGGGGATGTTGGCTACCTTCTCGCCCTGAACATAGATGATGCCTCGCTTGTTGCCCGCGAAGACCGCCACATCGGCGCCCTCAGCCTCGCCCGGACCATTGACGACGCAGCCCATCACCGCGACCTTCATCGGTACCGTGATCTCGCGCTCAAGTGTCTTGCGGACGTCCTGCACCAGCGTGAACAGATCGACCTGGATCCGACCGCACGTCGGGCAGGCGATCAGCTCCGCGCCCTTCCGCTCGCGGAGCCCGAGCGCGTACAGCAGCTCCAGCCCGTCCTCGACCTCATAGACCGGATCGTTGGCGTAGCTGATGCGCACTGTGTCCCCGATCCCCTGCGTCAGGAGCCCGGACAGCGCCGCGATCGAGCGGATCGCTCCCGTTTCCTTCGGACCCGCGTGCGTCACACCAAGGTGCAGCGGCTCGTCGAACCGCTCGCTGACCTCTTTGTACGCGGCGATGGTGAACGCCGCGTCCATCGATTTGCAGCTGATCGCCAGATCGAAGAAATCGCGCTCGTAGAAGATCTCCATGTACTCCTCGAGCTTGGCGATGATCAGCGCAAGCAGGTGGGCATGCTTGGAGGACATCGTGCCAGGCGCAGAGGTCTTTTCGAAGAACTTGCCGAGTTCCTCCATCCGCTTCTGCTTGTCCTTGCGCTCGATGATCGAGCCCTCGTTGACGCCGACTCGGATCGGCAGGCCGGCGTCCTTGCACGCATCGATGACCGCGTGCACCTGATCACGGTCCTGGATGTTGCCCGGGTTCAGGCGGATCTTGTGCACGCCCGCCTCGACGGCCTCGAGCGCCCGCTTGAAGTGGAAGTGGACGTCGGCCACGATCGGCACGTTCGTCTGCGCAAGGATCTCTGGCAGGGCCGACGTGTCCTTCTTCTCCGGCACCGCGACGCGGACGACATCCGCGCCCGCCGCGGCCAGCCGGTTGATCTCTGCCACGCAGGAATCGATCTCGTGCGTATAGCCCGCGGTCATGGTCTGGACGGACACCTGGGCCGGCTCCGTGGGTGTGCCGTCCTTGAGCGGCAGGCCGCCCCCGACGCGCACGATCCCCGTCTTGTCGTTGCCCAGCCGGATCTGGCGTGTCGGTCGTCGCTCGAACATGATGAAGCTTAGGGGCTCCCTGGAGGCTCTCGAAAGGTGATTCGGGCCCGGATCCGCCGGGATTCAGTTGGCAAACCGGCACCGCAGGATGCCCAGGTAGCTCAGCGTCTCAAAAAGGAGCAGACCGCCGAAAAACCCCAGCCCGATAGCCACGGGTCGGACCGGGACTGGGCCCGGGGCCCAGCCGCCGGTAACTTCGCCCAGCCACGTCGACAGGCCGTTGCCCGACGCGACCGCGCCGGCCCAGGCCAGCAGGCCAGCAAGGATCCAGCCGTAGCTCGCGTGCGCCACCACCGCCCGCGCGATCGCTGGCGAGACGCGACCGCCCCGGCGGTTGCCGAAGAACCGCAGCCCGAACGCCTCGATACGCGTCAGCGTCCAGACGAACCCGTACGCCATCGGCACCACGAGCAGCCCGCCGCCGAGGACCGAGCCCCACCCCCGCCCGGTCTGCACCGCACGGGCCGCCTCCTGCCACAGCACCGCCGCGGCGCACAGCGGCGACGCAACGCCCAGGTTCACCCGCAGCAGCCAGCGGTTCTTGCCGGCGTCGATCGAGATCCGATCGAACAGCGTCCGCCAACGCGTCAGCATCGAGGCCGTCTTGAACCAGGCGGGCAGCGAGGCCGACCGCTGCCACGGAGAGCCGATCCGGTAGGCGGGCAGCGACTCGGCGATGGGTCGGCCGCATTCCGGGCAGGCCGGCTCGCGGCGGACGGCATCGAGCGGGTAGCCGCACCCGCCGCAGAGCAGGGCGTCGGCGTTCCTCCGGTGAGCGAGCATGGCGGATTGTTCCATGTTCGGCTGCGACGCGTCTACCAGCCCGCGTCGCGGAGCAGCCCGGCCGCCCACAGCCCAGCCGTTATCGATCGGAACCACGAAATAACGCCTGTCATGACTCCACCGATCGGCAGGAGGTCCGCCGCTGGGCCGTGCCAGCCGCTTACCTTCACGAGCGTGACCAGCCCGAGGACAACCGCCGCGCCTGCCATCAGCGCGATGGTCGAGATCGACGAGATCCGCCAGGCGACTGTCCCTGCGTGCGTGAAACGAAGCAAACGCGCTACAGCAAGCACCGCTGCATGCTCGCACGCCAGAAGCACGGCACCGATCAGAGTCAGGCCCAATGCAAGAACGAAGACAAGATGGAACAGCACCGTCGTACCGCCGATCGGGTCGGACAGCGCGCCGCGGATCGGGTCGATCAGCCAGAGCCAGACCATCGCCGCGCCGATCAGCGTCGAAGCGACTGCGAGCCGGAGCAGGGTCTGCGGCAGGCGGGCACCGTCGCGCCACAGCAGCTCGAGCACCGCTCGGCGCGGGGCGGCAACCAGCCTGATGGTCTCCGTGACCGCGGTGGGCCGGGCCGGGGCCTCCAGCAGCACGCCGCACTCCGGGCAGATCGGTGATTCGAGGCCGCGCGCGGCATAGCCGCAGCGCACGCACAGCGGCGCCAGGTCTTCCATGGCGGTTTTCCAATCGGGGGCCGTCGCCAGCCGGGGCTCAACCCGGCGAGCGTCCGTCGGGCTAGGCTCGGCTATCGGACGCGTCGGTGTCCGACTTCAGCCCCATCGGTCCTATTCGTTGGCCCGGCCGGGCGCGGTTCCGGAGCGTGCCTTGATCCGATATGAACGCATCGACACGGGCCACCCGCTCTACCCAGCCGAGTGCCGGCTCCGGGAACTCGTGCTGCTCAGCCCCATCGGCTACGACATGGACCGCTTCCAGCGCGAGTATCCCGGTTTCGAGGACGCCAGCACCCACTTCGTGGCCGTGCTTGAAACCCCAGGCGGCGACCGTGTCATCGGCTGCGCCCTGCTCAGCGACCAGACCGAACAGCCCGGCGTCGGCAAGCTCATGCAGATGGCCGTCCACCCCCAACGCCAGGGCGAGGGCATCGGCCGGCGCCTGGTCATCGAAGTCGAGCGGCATGCCTTCGTGGAGGTGAGCCTCGGTGCCGTCTACTGCCACGCCCAACTCCCGGCGATCCCGTTCTACGAACGATTGGGCTGGATTGAGGATTCGGGGGTCTTTCAAGAAGCCGGCATCCCGCACCGCCGCATGCGGCTGAACCGCCCGGAGGCGGATCCCGCGCCCCACCCGGTCCCAGACTGGTAACCGCTCGCATGCGAGGATCGGGTTCCGTACACTCCGATTATGGTCGAGGCCGATGACAGCCCGCTCAACCATCTTACCTCGGGCATGGCGGAGTCCCTTCGAGCGCACGGCGTCCGGGCAACGCCCCAGCGTGAAGCCATTTACGACGCCCTGATCCATAGCAAGAACCATCCGTCGGCTGACGAGCTGTTCCACGCGGTTCAGGCCCGGCTTCCCGGTCTCAGCCTCGCGACCGTGTACAACACACTCGAGACGCTGGTCGATGCGGGCCTGTGCCGAAAAGTGCCCGCAGGTTACGTCACGCGCTACGACGCCGATACGTCCGATCACGTCCATGTACAGCTCGAGGATGGGCGGGTCGTCGATGTGCCCGGCGACCTGAGCCGTCGGATGCTCGAGGGCATCCCGCCAGCGACGCTCGCTGCGATCGGGCGATCGCTGGGCATCGACATCACTGGTCTGCGTGTCGAGCTGACCGCTCGCCAGGCCAGGCCCGCGGAAACACAGCCCGGCACCAACGCCCACGCCTCGGCCTGAAGTCGCCCGTTCAATCGGACGATGACACTCCCATGTTCTGGGACCTGGGTTCCCGGACCCGCAGGGAGCCGCGCCATGAGCCACTCGATCGCCCGTCAGACGTCTCAGACCATCGCCCAGCCGCCGCGGGTCAACCGCCGGCGCCACGAGCGATTCACGCTTTCGCCGATGTACCACCGCATCGCGGTACGCATGCTCGATGAGGAGCGTTTCGAATTCGACGGTCACTGCTGGGATATCGCCGAGGGCGGCATCTCGTTCGAGCTCGACCGCGCGATCGCGCCGGGCACGCCGGTCGTTCTGCAGATCGATCTCCCCCTCGATGCACAGGGCCGCCCGCCCGGCCTCGGGCCCGGCCGGAGCGTGTTCGTCTTCGCGAACATTGTCTGGCTGACAGACGAGGACGAGGTCGGCCCCGCGCGCATGGCCGCAGCGTTCACACGCTTCGCCCGGGCCGGCGATCAGCAGCGGCTCATCCAGCAGTTCTGCACAGGCATGTACACCCGAGCGGCGTAGCGCTGCGGTTCGCTCAACCCGCGTCGCTTCCCATGCCCTACGCTCACCGGTGTTCGTCGATCAGGCTGTAATCGAGGTTCAGTCAGGCTCCGGCGGCGACGGACGCGTCTCGTTCCGACGCATGAAGTACCAGCCCAAGGGTGGCCCGGATGGCGGGGACGGCGGCGACGGAGGCAGCATCGTCTTCCGGGGCGATCCGAACATCAACACCCTGTACGAGTTCCGAAGCCGGCACCACTGGAACGCCAAGCCCGGCGATCCAGGCGACAGCGCCTCCAAGCACGGCGCCTCGGCCGACGATCTGATCGTCCTCGTCCCGCCGGGGACGCTTGTCTATGACACCGATTCGAGCGAGCTGCTCGCCGACATCGCCGCCGGAGCCGACCATGTCATCGCCCGGGGCGGCCGCGGCGGGCTGGGCAACGAGCACTTCAAGTCCAGCACGAACCAGGCCCCGCGTCAGGCGACACCCGGCGAGCCCGGCCAGCACCTGCGCCTGCGGCTCGAGCTCAAGCTGATCGCCGACATCGGCCTGGTCGGCAAACCCAACGCCGGCAAGTCCACGCTGCTCCGCGCACTGACGCGGGCGAACCCGAAGGTCGCCGACTATCCGTTCACGACCCTCGGCCCGCAGCTGGGCATCTGCGAGATCGACCCGGCCCGCCGGCTGGTCATCGCCGACATCCCCGGGCTCATCGAGGGCGCCGCCGATGGCCAAGGGCTCGGACACGAGTTCCTGCGCCATATCGAACGCACGCGGGTGATCGTCCACCTGCTCGACGCGGTGCCGGCGGACAGCAGTGCGCCCATTGAGAACTACCGGGCCATCCGCGAGGAGCTGGTCGCCTACTCACCGATGCTCGCGGAGAAGCCCGAGCTGATCGTGGTGTCTAAGGCGGACCTGCTCGATGGTGAGCAGGCCGTCGACGTGGTCGTGCGGTCGCTCCGCGCCGGGCTCCAGCTCGGTCGCGAGGATGAGGTGCTGGTGATTTCTTCTGCAGCGCGCACGGGCCTGGCCGCGCTCACCGAGCACCTGTGGCGTCTAATCGAGAAGCAGCCGGCCCCTGGCTGGAAGCCGTCAGCCTGATCAGCGATCGCGTTCGATGAGCGCGGCCGCTGCGGGCACGGAGGCCTTGCCACCGGTCTGCTCACCGCCGTCGTCGTCGTTCGCCTTCGCGTTGCCAGCCGAAGTGGCGAATAAGGCCGCCGCGAGCAGCAGCCCGGGCAGCAAGCCCGGCAGGCGCCCTCCGGCGTCGGTAAACAGGGCTCGGGCCGCCCGGAGGCTGCGGGATCGTATCTGCTGCACTGTGTTCTCCTTGAGACTTCCCTCGGTGATCGATTCGCGGAGTTCGTGGTCCTCGGGCCTTTCTGCGTCGAGCGCGGCGCCGAGGCGCCGACGCTCGTCCGCGTCCGGCCAGGTCGCCGCGAGGCGCCCGCGTACGGTCGCGCTTGCGCGCCTCCGAATCGCATCGAGCCCCTCGCGGACCGCTTCGTTCTGCTCGAACGCCCCGGGCGAAGCGCGCACGACCGACAGCCGCTGGACTGCGTCCAGATCGTCTGTGGCCTGCTCCCTCCCGAGCCGCCGGCAGCCCTGACGCACGTGCGCGAGGTAGGCCCACCGCGCCAGCAGCGACGCGGCCCGCTCCACCTTCGCGGCCGCCTGCTCCGGTGTCAGGCCCTCGGCCAGGATCGCGTTCGGACGGTCCTGCACCAGCTTCCAGACCCGGCACCCCGCCCACGAGACCATATCGTCGAGATCAACCACGGCTCCCGATCGCTGCCGGTGCGCCGCGCAGGCCCGCTCGATCGCGCGGCGCACGCGCGGTTCGTACAGCGACCAGAAGCGGTCCTCGAACATCTCCTCGCGCCGGCTCATGACCCGGCCTCCACGGCGTCGAGCCAATCGAATAGCGAGCGGAGCGACGGACACTCTGCTGCCATCTCGCTCAGCCCGTGCTCGTGCCGGAGCGCCGCGGCCAGGTCCGAGTCTGGCCCGTGCAGCGAGGCAATCTCGGCGAGCTCGGCGAAGATCGCCTCGGACTCGGCGGGCTGCCCGGTCAGGTAGAACGCTCGAGCGGCGGTGATCATCACCGGCACGCTCGTCGGAGCCGCGTTCCATGCGCGGACAATGTAGTCGATCGCCTCATCGGCGCGGTCGAGCCGGATCAGCCGATCAGCGATGTTGCCCGCGCTGACCACGACGCGCCGTGGTGTGTCCGCGTACCGCAACGCGACGGCTTCGGTGCGGACTGCGGCCTCAATATCCCCGAGAGCCGACTGGGCCATCGCACGCTGGTTCGGGCGGGCCCACGCGGGGTGCGCGTGCCCATCGCCATCGGTAGCGTCGTACTGCTCGAGCAGGTCGGCGATCGCAACGCGAGCGCGCTCATGCATGGCTGCGTCGCCGATCGCCCGTGCCCGGTGGGCCAGGTTGCACGCGTCC
>JBCCZQ010000079.1:0-14112 GCA_039187315.1 Planctomycetota bacterium
ATTTGCCTGCCGGGGCTCTCGATCCGCCGGGGCCAAGCCGATGTCGGACGGGTAGGCTCCGTCCGCGGCTGCGCGGACATGCCCGTCGATGCCCTCCCATGCCCGCTGCAGACCTGCTGCAGTCCGATCGCACCCGATCTCGAACTGATCCGGAGCCCACCTGCGATGGCCAAGAAGACGCCCAGCCCCCGCCCGGCGCGACGCCCGGCCACGCCTGCGAATGAAGAGACCGGGACGGAGACCGGGACTGAAGCCGGGAGCGACCCGAAGCAGCGTGCCAGGCTCGATCGGCTGCGGGACAAGATTGATGACATCGACGAGCAGCTTGTGCGGCTGCTCAACGAGCGTGCCCGGGCGGTTGTGAAGGTCGGCAGCCTCAAGCGTGATTCGGGTATCCCGATCTATGCGCCGCACCGCGAACGCGAAGTGCTTGGCAAGGCGATCGGACGCAACAGGGGGCCCTTGCCGGATCGGACGGTCGAGGGCGTGTACCGAGAGCTGATGTCGGGCAGCTTCGCGATTGAGCGGCCGCTGCGGATCGGGTTCCTCGGGCCGCGTGGCTCGTTCAGCCACCTGGCGTCGGTGAAGCACTTCGGCTCGAGCGTTGATTTCGAGGACCTTCGCACGATCGACGGCGTGTTCACGGAGATCCGACGGGGCCACGTGGACTACGGGCTGGTGCCCATCGAGAACTCGATCGGCGGCGGGATCGTTGAGACACTCGACGCCTTCACGGAGCACGCGGGCGGGGTCACGATTTACGCCGAGGCACAGATCGAGATCCACCATGCGCTGCTGGCCAACTGCGAGCCGGCGTCGATCAAGCGCATCCACTCCAAGCCCGAGATCTTCGCGCAGTGCCGGACGTGGCTCGCTACCCAGTACCCCGAAGCGGAGTTGGTCCCCGCGGCGTCGAGCAGCCGAGCCGCGATGACCGCGGCCGAAGAGGTCGAGACCGCGCTGGCGATCGGGACCACGCCCGTGGCTGCGGCGATCGGCAACGAGCTGGCCGGCGCCATCTACGGGCTGAACACGCTGTTTGAGAACATCGAGGACCACCCCGGCAATGTCACGCGGTTCCTGGTGCTCAGCCGCGAGAAGGCCCGCAAGTCGGGCGACGACAAGACCTCGATCATGTTCAACACACAGGACAAGCCGGGTGCCCTGGTGGAAGTGCTGACAGTGTTCCGCGACACAAACATAAACCTAACCCACATCGACAAGCGGCCGAGCGGGCGTGAGAACTGGCAGTACACGTTCTTCGTCGACGCTGTGGGCCACCGCGACGAGCGGTCGCTGACGAAGGCGATCCGCGAGGCGGCGGGGCATTGCAAGGATCTGATCGTGCTTGGCAGCTATCCCGCATCGCGGCGGATGCTCTAGAGCGCGGCGGGATCTGGCCTTGTGTGGCCCGATTCGCAGGAATCCTGCTGCCGCATCGCCTGATCTGCCGCAAAGCGGGTCGGCGGGCGAGCTGAGAGGGATCCGGGCGTAGCACGCTGCGCGCATATCTGTGATAATGCGACGTGTCCCGGCTGCGAACGCCGGGGCGGGCAGGCCGCCGGCGGGGGTTCGGCGGGGAGGCAGATCGCCACGGTGCGGACCGGCAGGTTTGGACACGTTGGGCGAGGAAGGTCGGCGGCGGCTTGAGAGTCGCCCGCGAGGCCGATAGCCTCCGCACACTTGGAAGGTCGGCGTGGGAGGGATCCACCTCGGCCAGATCCGGGTTCGGTCTGCGAGCGGTCGAGTCATCGCCGGAACGCCGGTGGGAACCGGGGGCCGGACGGTGGGAATGGATGCGGGCGGCCTGCGGGCTGGGCCCTGCATCGGATGCAGCGGCGGCGGGGTCGCACGGATGACCCCCGCCCGCACGCAAGACACGCGGGGACAGGAACATACTTATGAGTCGTTTGTCGAAGGCACGTAGCCGCTACGTCCGTTCCGCACCCTCGATCATCGAGCGCGCTGCTCAGTCCGGAGCGGAGCCGGATGGGCTCGGCGGCTCAGAAGCGGGCCGCCTCGCGGCCGCCGCGGGAGCGCCGATCGAGCGTGCGCGCATCGAGCAGCTCGAGCCCCGCAAGCTTCTGTTCAGTGTGTCGATTGATCCGAGCACCGTCGACCCCGTGACGGGCCTGGGCATCGCCGAGGGGTTCTTCAGCTACCTCACCCCGTACCGCGCGACCGAAGAAGAGATCGATATCGAGCCGAACGAAATCATCGAAGAGGACTTCAACGATGAAGACGTCGGCCCGGTCCCGCCCGGCACGTTCTTCGATGGAAGCGACATCCTGCTGACGAGCAGCGGGAACAGCACCGCGCGGATCGATACGCCGGGCGGCGACAACGCGAACGACCTGCAGCTGCTCGATGTGGCGCTGACCAGCTTCGGAGGGTCTGACTCGTTCATCGCGTTCTCGACGCCGAGCGACGGGGACGATGCCAACAGCATCCCGAATGTGAACGAGGCGGTGACGTTCGCTGTCGGTGGAACGCGGAACGGTGTGGTGTTCGGCCAGCAGAGCGATCTGCTCAACGGACAGATCGAGGTGGAGCTGCTCTTCGATGGCCAGGTGCTCGATACCTACACCCAGGCGGATCTCGCGCTGATCGGTGTGGTGGCCGCGGACGCGGCCGGGAACGCCTTTACGACGTACACGTTCGTGGATCGGAACCTGGTCCAGGGTGGTGCGTTCGATGAGGTTCGCATCGTGCAGCGTCCCGCGGCTCCCGGTGGTATGGAGGTCGCCGCGGACTTCTTCATCGACGACCTGACGTTCTCCCAGCCGGTGGGCAACTTCGTCGATCTGATCGACAGCCGTCGCTTCGGCGTCTCGTGGAGCTTCACTGGCCCGGCCGGCGCAACGGCATCATTCTTTGATCTCTACGGCCGTCCCATCGTGCCGACGATCCAGATCGGCTCGTCCGACCCAGACGTTAACTTCGCCGAGGGGGACGTCAATGACGACGGCATCCCGGAGTTCAACGACGGCATCGGCCGGATCAACCTCAGCGGTTTCAACAGCGATTCGGTCTTCACGATGGTCGGTATGGAAGCCGGCAGCTTCGGCGACGGCGATCCGCCCGACGACGCGACGTTCGTCGAAGGCTCCTACTTCGTCCGCTTCTACGACGACCTCTCCGCGCTCGACGACTTCCAGGAAGCGGGGTTCGGGTACATCGTTGACAACGACGGCGCCGTGGTCGGCCTCCCCGAGGGCCCCGGTGCGCTGGTGATCGGCTCGCCGTATGTCCGCCCGCTGACGAACTACAACCCGGCTGGCGAGATCGACGAGCAGGAAGCGGGCTTCGACTTTAACCGGGGTGATCAGGGCTTCTTCCTGACCGACGGCTCCTCGATCGGGCAGGTCGTGACCAACGCGGTGCTGCACGGTACGAGCCGGTTCTCCGGGTCGCTGGGCCTGTTCTCACACTCGTACATCGTTGGTTCGCTGAGCGTCTCTGGTGACCTCGGGCAGTTCTACTCGGGCTCGGATGCCGGTCTCTGGCAGGCGGGTGAAGACGGCGACTTCGGCGATACGAACATACCGAGCCTGATATTCGAGACGGGCGGGCAGCTGGCTGTTGGACGAACGCTCGGCGAGTTTGCGGTTCTCGGCCGCAACGCGATGGATATCACGGTCGATGGCGATCTCAGTTCACCCAACACGGCTCCGCCCGACGACGCGCTGGTCTACGACGAACGCGAGGTCGTCTTCGGCATTCGGACTGATCTCGACGACGGAACACGGTTCACGATCGCGACCGGTGCGATCCTCAGCCAGGGTGGCTTCGTGCTGCCCGCGATCGTTACGAGCTCCGCGATCGGCGTTATACCGCCGACGGTGGCGCTGCCGATTACGTTCGGTGACACGTTCTACCGCAACGATTCGATCCTCAACGCCGAGTACATCGGCAGCGCGGCATCGACGGTGATCGTGCGTGGTTCTGTGGGTGGTGCGGATCCGGTCAACACGGGCGAGGACCTTTCCGACGTCTACGCGTTCGCGGTCGATGGCTCGGGACCCGTAACGATCGAGAACATCGGGTTCGCTGATGGAGCGGGCTTCCGTGTGCAGGATGTCGACGGCCGCACCGTGGCTGCGACGGATGCTTCGTTCGGTACCTCGTTCGGTCAGGTCGTGACGTTCGTGCCGGATGCTCCTGGTGTGTACTACCTCGTTGTTCACCGGCCCGGCAATGCGGATGAGGACGCGGGCATCGAGTCCGACTACAGCATCGTCGTGTCCGGTGTTGCTCCCACGACCCTCGGTTCGTATCGGACCGGGCTCGGCGGCGGTTCTGGGCTTGGAGACGACGAAGATGCTGGCTTCACAGCTCCCAGCATCACTGTGCTCTCCGGTAGCATCGGCTCGATCCGCGGCGGCGTGGGCTACGTCAACAACTCGGGCGACGAGGCCAGCCCGCTCGGCCTGACCAACTCGATCACGAGCGAGGAAGACGCAGCCTTCAACATCGTCGGTATCAGCGTGAGCACGCCTGGCGATCTGTACAGCTTCGTCGCGGGCGGCGACATCAACTCTTCCATCAACCAGCTGTCCGGGGAGGTGATCCTCACAATCGGCCGCGATCTGGGCGCGTTCCACACCGGCCGGTCATCCGTGGTCGGAGGCGGCGATGCCGATGGCATTCTGATCGAGACCGGCGGCCGGATTGGCCTGATCGATATCAACGATAATATCGGTGGCGACCAAGATGACTCCGACGGCGGCGCGCTGAACCGCACCAACAACCCGTTCACGATCCGGACCGGTCTGGATCCCGATCAATCCGGTGATATCGGCCTGATTATCGTGGGCCGCCAAGTGGTCGGTGACACGCTGACGATCGATACATCTGCGAGTCCTGGGTCCGTCGTCGGCGGGCTGCTTGTTGCGCAGCGTGTTCAGGATTTCGGTACCGCCGATGCGTTCGGCGACGATTTCGGCTTCTTCGACGGTGCCGAGGGTGTGAACCTGATCCTCGGACCCGACAGCGATATCCGTTTCGTCGATACGCCGCAGATCGACCTTACGGAATCTGAAGATGCGAGTCTGCCGCTGATTCTCGGGCAGCCGCTCGAGCTCGTAGATGATGCCGGCGGCCGCGTCGAGATCGTCGTGAACCAAGACGGCGCGTTCCAGCAGCAGGTTGGTTCCGTGATCGTTGTTCCATCGGATATCGGCGAGGGCGTGGCGATCGCCCGCATCGAGGTTGATCTGACCGGCAACGGCAACCCGACCGGCGGAAGGACGCTCTCGATCACGGGCGAGGGTGGGCAGGACGTGAACGACATCATCTCGATCGGCCGGATCGTGGTGACGTTCTCCGACCCCGGCGCGATCATCGACATTTCGGGCCCGGCGCAGATCGATGTCTGGCGCATCGATGCGCCGGAGGGCCTCAATAGCATCGAGAACCGCACGCCCAACGGCGACATCGTTGCGATCGACACGCTGACGCTCGACACGCTGCGTGTTACGGACGGCGACATCGGCCGAACGCAGGTGCCGGAGTACGGCCCTCGGCTGATCGGCCCTGTGCTCGGCCTCACAGCAGGGCTGGTGGGTGAGGTCGAGGGCGCAATCGGGATTACGCAGGGCGCAGAGATCACTGCGATCGATTGGAACGGGCAGATCTACCGGCCGACGACGGATGCCAACTTCGGTGCCGGCAACGCCTATCTGGATGATACCGGTTCACCATTCGATGATGCGCTGAACGGCGTCATCGTCCGCAGCGGCGATATCACGCTTGTCGAGAGCAACCGGTCCGTCGGCGATGTCATCGCCCAGGATATCGACGCAGATATCGTGACGGTCCGGGCGAATGCCGACAACACGCTCGATAGCGATACGTTCGAGGGGATCTTTGGATCGATCTTCTCTGCACGCGATATCGACCTTGTTCAGGTCGGCGACGGGATTATCCGGTCCGAGACGGGCAACGACACGCCGTTCGCCGAGACCGGTATCTACGCCCAGCGTTTCATCACGCGGGTTGAGGCCACGCTCGAGGGTTCCGTGATCTCGAGCAACATCGTCGCGTCTGCCGTGAATGCGGATGCTACCGCGGAGACACTGGGTATCGATGTCATCGACGTTCGCAACGGCGACATCGACGGCGCGTACATCGGTGCTGCTCAGTTGGTCCAGTATTACAACGACGATAACTACTTCCGCGATGGCATCTTTGCAGAAGAGATCCGCCTTATCAGCGTAAGCGAGGGTGATATCTTCCGGAGCGAGATTCAGACGACCGACTTGACAGATCTATCGATCACGGGCGGCTTCTACGACGCGACGGATACCAGCATCACAGGCGAGGTCATCAGCCAGATCACAGCCGACGGCTTCCGCAACACGACACTCGAGGGCGAGCTCCGCGAGTTCAGGCCGAGCGCGATACGGGTCGGCGAAGATCTTGAGCAGCTGATCGTGACGCAGCAGGGCGATATCAGCGACACGCTGATTTCGGTCTTGGGCGACATTACCTCGAGCATCGTCACAACCAACCTGATCCGGGCTGAGATCGTTGTGGCGAACACGATCAACGCGCTCGCCGTATCGGAGAGCATCCTGGCAAGCTCGATCACGGCCGGTCAGCTCAGCGCGGTCTCGGTATCGGACACCGTCCAGATCTCCTCGTTCTCGATCTCGGGGCCGATCATCAACTTCACGGTGCTCAACGAGGTGGTGCGTTCAGAGTTCGCTGTAACCGGTCCGGATGGGCGGATCGATCTTCTGACCGCGACGAACGATCTTGATGCGGACATCACGTCCTCGGGTCGCATCGGGACGCTCAGCTCGCTTAACGGCAGCATCTCCGGGACGATCGCGACCACGACGGAGCGTGGCGACGTGAACCAGATCTCCGCCGCCCTTGATATCAACTCCGAGACCGATATCGCCGGCGATCTGAACATGATCGATGCCGGACGGAATATCGGCGACGCGGCCAACCCGAGCGTGGTCCTCGTCCGGGGCACGCTCAACATGCTCGATGTCTCGGGCGGCCGGCTGATCTCCGACCTGCGTGTCGGCGAGTCCATTACCCAGACGATCATGATCGGCGCGGCAACCAACCTGCCCGCGGATCCCAAGGCCCAGGATGGCGACATCACGGCCTTTGGGGTGATCAACGGCGTGGAGGTGACCGGCGACTACGACGGCGTGATCACCAGCGAATCCGGCAGCATCGGGAGCGTGCTGATCACCGATGGCTCGCTGCTCCAAGCCGGCGGCGTGATCGCCAACGACGGCAGCATCAACAGCCTGACGATTGTTCGCGGCCACCTCCTCGGCACCGTCTTCGGTGAGTTCAGCATCGGGTCGATACGTGTCGAGGCTTCCGCCGATGGCAGCTTCGGCGACATCGGTATCAACAACCAGCTGTCTTCGGGCGTCGGTACCGACGATCCGGCGCGCAACCAGTTGCCGCCGACCGCCATCGCTACGAACGCCGCCGACGGCCCGATCATTGCCTCTCTCGGCGCGATCAACAGCATCGTTATCACCGGCGGCGACATCATCGAGGCCACGATCTATGCGGGCACGTTCATCGCGAATATCGATGTTACTGGGTCGATCCGCTCGAACGATCAGTTCGGTGTCGACGAGACAACCGTCATTGCCGCAGGCGACCTGATCCAGTCTGTCAGCGCATCGGGCGATGCCGAAGACGTGATCTTCCTCGCAGGTGTGACGAGCTTCGGCGATCAGCCGATCTTCGAAATCGCTAACCCGTTGTACGCCGACCGCTTCGGCGGCACGGGCACCGAGGCAGACACGATCAAGTCCGGCAGCATCAACAGCGTCTCGATCGGCGGTGATGCCACGGATGTCCGATTCGTGGCCGGCCTGACCGCGGGCAGCGACGGAATTTACAACACCTTTGATGGCGGCGAGGGCCACGCCGTCGGGTTCAGTGTCATCGAAACACTCAGCATCGGCGGCACGCAGAGCAACGTGACCTTCAGCGCGGATCGCCCGGCGATCGACCTGAACGGGACGAACGTCCGCAACGCCAACTTCGGCGCGACAGCGCCCAACGCCGACGGGCTGCTCGCGCCGCTCAACGACGCGTTTGCCAATGGGCCGATCGACCTGAGCCTGCTCGGTGCCGAGGTGCCGCGCAACGGCAGCAGTGTCTTTACGTGGAACGGTACATCCTTCCGCGTCGAATGGTCTGCGCCTCCGCCCGCCGATGCGGCCGAAGCCGCCGGGCAAGGCGTGATCTGGGACGGCAACGGCACGCTCATCCTTGCCAACACGCGGATCACTCATGATGTCACGATCACGATCCTCGATAACGACGCCGATGCAGCCACGGCACTGCCGACGCTGAACGATTTCAACATCCGCTCCAACGACGAGGCCTCGATCGGTACCCTCCGTGTCACCGGAGAGAACGGCACTGCGGTCGTGGCCGGCGATTCGAGCATTGTCATCGACAACTTCGCTAGCGCGATCGTGCTGGAGAACTACGAGGGGACGGGTCGCCTGGTTGTTGGTGCCGACGTCGGTTCGCTGCAGTTCAACCGTATCGCCGGCGTCGACATTCAGGCCAACTTTGTCGATTCCACAACGATCACGGCGAGCGCTGTGACAGCCAGCTTCAACTACAACGGCGCGGGATCGTTTACCGTCACGCAGAACGCCTCACTCAGGTTCAATGTCGATCGCTCGATCCAGACGATCGATATCGGTGGGACAGCCGGTGGGTTTGTCTTCCGCGCCGGTGGATCACTCGGCAGCTTCGAGGCCAACGAGGTCAGGCGTTCACGACTGAGCGTGGCGAACACGATCGGATCGATCGACGTTGCTGGTGACGTGTTCGATACAGCGTTCATCGCTGGCGGTGATCTCGGCACGGATGCGGTCGATGGCGATGGCTCGGCGTCCTCCGACGCCGACCGGGTGACCAGCGGCACGATTTCTGATGTCGACATCGGCGGTAACTTCACCGAGTCCGACATCATTGCGGGGTTCCTCCGCGGCGGAGACGGGTTCTTTGGGACCGCCGACGATGCTGCTGCGGCAGGCGAATCCAGCATCGGCACGGTCGATATCGACGGCAGCCAGACCGGCTCGAACATCAACTCCGAGTCGTTCGCGATCCTCTCGTCCGGCACGATCGGCATGGCCATGATCGATGGCGAAGAGGCCGCTTCGGTCGGCAATCTTGTTGTCGGCCCGATTGAGACCGTGCCCGTGCCGCTCCAAGTCGACAACTTCGGTGTCGTTCAGGATGCTCGTACCTACACGGCCTTCTTCACGTTCAACCAGGCGATCGACGAGGCTTCCTTCGTCGATGCGCTCCGGATCCGTGAGGTCCGCAACGAGACCGATGCGCAGCAGCCGTTCGATACGGATCCGCTCGCGCTCACGCCGCCGACGCCGGGTGTCGCCGGGTCGGGCGACTACTCGATCGTCTACGACGAAGAAGAGTTCATCTTCGAGGTAACCTTCGACCGCGCGATCACCGATCGTGACCTCATCGACAACATGGACGGCACCTTCAGCTTGCCCGATGAGCCCGGGCCTGGTGTGTACCGGTTTGAACTTGACGCCAACGTCCTGCGTGGCCTGAATGCCGCTGCGAGGCTCGATGGCAACGGCGATGGCTTCTCCACTCTCGGTGATACATTCTCGATGGACGACATCGTCGGGGACGCCGGCGACGTCGCTGGCCCGCGTACCAACGAGCGTGTGGAAGTAATGGGTGATGGCGACAACATCACCATCGACTTCTACGAGGCTGTCAATCTTGACCTCGTGCTCGACAGCAACACGACACCGGACGGCATCGCCGAAACGAACACGCCGTTCACGATCCGCGGTGCAATCGCGGATCATCCTGATCGTGACCTCGTGCTGTTCGGTTTCGGTGGGGACAAGGACGTCTACGAGATCACGCTCCAGGCGGGTCAGATCCTCCGCCTCGGTGAGATCACCGGCGCCGCTTCGCAGATTGTCCGCAGCGTCTTCTTCCAACCGACCGACGGCTCATTGCCGCTATTGCAGACGACGAGCAGCGGTCCACTGGACCTCGGTGGTGAGACCAACGAGTCGCTGCTGCTGCCCGGGCCTGTCCCGGAACTCACCGCGACCGGCACCGGATCCTCGATCCTTATCAAGCAGACGGGTACTTACTACATCGTAACCGAAGCTTCTGGAATAAGCTTCGCTCCGTTTGTACCAGGCCTCGTCGACAATTCGGTGCCGCAGGCGAACCAGGTGGGCAACTACCAGTTCGATATCGAGATCTTCGACGATGGCAACTCCGGCTTCAATGCCGGTACTGATTCGGGCAACGGCACCAACATTGTCGATGCTCCTGTGGTCGGAGCGTTCGGCGCGACCGCTGGGCAGGATCCCGAGACCATCGCCCCGATCATCATCGGAGACTTCACGTTCCGGCTGCTGCCCGGCGCGGACGGTGTGATCAACCCCGGCGGCGGTACAGACGACATCGTTTCTGGCCAGAACGCCGACGGTTCCATCATCTCGACGCGTGCAGGCAACCGCTTGGAGAGCCGGGTTGTGTCTTCGATCGGGCCCTCGGGCGCTGCAGGCACCCCGGGCGAGGTCTTCGCGGACGTCGATGTCTTCCACCTCAACAATTTCCAGCCCATACAGGCGGGCTCGGTTGTCACCGTGACCGTCGAGCTCTCCGAAACGGGGACCGATCTGGGATCGATCCAGTCGCAGGATGTCAACGAGTTCACCAGCCTGAACCAGTTCCAGGATCTGAGCGACGTTGTCCAGTTTGCGCTCTTCGAGACGACGCGGTCGAACGACGCCGAATCCGCCGACCTTGTCTTCAGCCCGACGGACTTCACACCTCGCGCCGGTACTCCCGGCGAGATCATCGCGACCGACGGCACTACGACGTACGGCTACGACGAGAACGGCGACTTCTTCATCACCTTCGTCGTCCCGCCATCGTTCGACGGCGGCAACGGCAGCTTCGCTGTCTACCTTCAGGGTGGCTTCCAGGCGGACTACGCCATCACGGTGGTCCGACAGGGTTCCGGCTCCCAGCAGATCGGCTCGCAGAACTTCCTGATCGAGGCGGCAGGCGGCACGGTCGATTGGTACGGCATCGAAGAGGCCGTCAGCTTCGCCGGCTTCGACGCCGGAACGCTCGGCTTCTCCGGCAACGTCAACGATGTCACTGTCAATGAGTTCATCCTCAGCGAATTGGTGACCGAGCTCAACGGCTTCTTCAGTTCGGCCGGCTTCGATGTCACTTTCTCGATCAACCCCAACGACTTCGAGTTCCAGGAGTTCTCGACCATCTTCCTGACGAGCGACAACAACTCTCTGGGCCTGCTCTCCGGCACGGACTACGGCGTGAGTGAGCGCTCCGACCCGTTCAATGCTGACAAGGAGGACGAGGCTGTTGTGTTCGCGCCGGCCTATGCCACACTCGGGTTCAACCCCAGCCCGCAGGATCTGGACAACTTCATCGATTCGATCGCGGTGGGTATCGCCCGCCGAGCCGGCGAGCTGCTCGGTCTCCGTTTGACCGATGCCAACCCGGTCGGCGATGCCGGCGGTCTGATCGATATCCAGGGCGAAGAGTCCATCGCGTTCCCGACGCTGGATACGGCATCGATCTACGCCTTCGACGGCGATCCGCGCGAGCTGGCGAGCAGCGCGGCCAACGTCGACGACACCGGTTTCTTCCTTGGCGACCAGGACGCGCTTGCACTGCTCGACACGATCCTCGCCGACGACTGACCGGAACGACCAACGTCCGATCACGCAACCCTCGCCCCGGGCTCCAGCCCGGGGTTTTTTCGTCGCATCGACCCCGCTCTGGGCTCTAGACTGCGTGACCTCCGGATATCCGGTGTTCGTGGGAGCCGCCCGTGTCAGCCGACCAGCCTTCCCCCAAGCCGTCAGTCCCCCGGCCGAGCCCGCGCGGGCGCATCGGGATCGCGGGTTTTGTCGCTGCTGTGCTGCTGCTGACCGCCGCCGCCACGGGCCTGCGAATCTACAACCTCGGCGAACCCGGCCTTTGGAACGACGAGTTCTACACCGTCGCCGACGCCATCCGCCTCGGTGAGGTCCGTCTCGACAAGATGCTGGGCTACGTCCCGACCCGTGTCATGCTCGAGCTTGCCGACGCCACGCATCTGCGGCCAACCGATGAGAACCAGCGCCACCTCAACGCGAGCGACTGGCAAGACGCGGGCCTGACACCCTTTCTGCTGCGGCTTCCCACCGCGATTGTCGGCATCGTGACGATACCGCTCGTTGCCGTGTTTGCATGGTTCGCGTTGGGGCCGCGCCTGGCGATCGCCTTGGCCTTTCTTTACACGGTCTGTCCCTGGCATATCTATTGGTCCCAGGCGGCACGTTTCTACTCGCTCCAGGTGATGTTCATGTCGGTGGCGCTGCTGGCCTATTGGGCGGGCATCCGTGCCCGCTCGGCGAAGTGGCAGATCGTCGCGGGCAGCGCCTTTGCACTCAGCGTGCTGTCCCAGCCGAATGCCGTGATCCTCGCGCTGGTGCCGTGCATCGACTTCGCGTTGACGCTTGTCCGCCGCAGACCGCTGCGGATGCCTCGAACCGGTATGGTGGCTTGGGCTGCCGCGGGTGTCGTCACCGCCGGGATCATCGGCTACGGGATCCACAGTGATCGCGAGGCGTGGAGCCAGTTCGTCGCTGCGCAGGAGCCGAGCGGCCTTATCGGTGCGATCAAGCTGCCCATCGGTGTCGTGTACATCATGACGCCCGTACTGATGCTCGCCGCGGTCGTCGGCGCGATCCAGCTGGGTCGACGGAACCTTCGGCTCAACGTGTACCTCTCCGCCTGCGCTCTCGTGCCGGCTCTGGGTTATTCGGCCTGGGCCCTGGGCAACAACGTCGGTCTCCGATATCTGTACGTCGCGCTGTTCGGCCTGCTCGCCCTTGCCGCGGTGGGACTCGCGCGCACCGCCGGTACCTTTCTACGTTCTCGAAGGCCGATGATGGCACTCGTCCCGTACGCCATCATGCTGGCTGGCATCGCGCCGCTGCTCGCCAGCTACTACACCACGGGCTACGGCTTCCACCCACGCTGGGCCGACGCCTACAACGACCTGGTCCGCGAACGCCTTCCCGGCGAGCGTGTCGCCGGCACGCACCCGATCGTGGGTTCGTTTTACCTACGCGAGCCCGTTGAGCTGATGCCCGCCGATGCGGCGACCTTCGACGCGCAGGGCGAGACCATCATCGCCGCCGTGGAGTCCGACATGCTCCGGCCCTGGATGGCCGAGCGCGCCGAACGGCTGAGCGTCCGCGACATCCGCGCCCTTGAGCCCGATGCGGAGGTCCAGATCCTCCGGCTCCATCCGAGGCCGGTCGAGCCCGCTATCACGCTGCAACCCGACGACCCTGATCCCCAATGACCCCCAGGCCTTGCATGCCACACACAGGGGAGCCAAGCATGCCGATCGTTACCCGTTTGCTGATCGCCGCGACCATCTCGGCCGCCGCTGCCACTGGCGCCGGCTGCATTATCCACGTTCACGGCGAGGGACACACCTGGAGCAGCTTCAAGACCGACTGGGACGAATCGATCGACCCGGAACTGGTTGCCAGGGCCAGCGTCGTCCGCATCGTCAACGAAGCCGGCGATATCGAGGTCCAGCGCACCGACGCTCGGCCCGGGCTCACTGCGATCATCCGCACCGAGGATGAAGACCGCCTCGACCGCGTTACGATCCGTCAGTCGCTTGATGACGGCGTGCTCGTTATCGAGCCCGATTGGGATGGGCGTCGCCGCAGCAACGAATCCTGCGACCTGTGGGTACGCCTTCCAAACATCGACCGGGTCGAGCTCCGCTCCACCGCCGGTGATCTGGAGCTGGTGGGATTCGAAGCGGATGCGTCGCTCGACTCCGGGGCTGGAGACATCGAAGTCCGCGATCACACAGGGACGCTCGAAATGGACACCAGCGCTGGCAGCGTCGAGGTCGAGCGGGCCTCCGGACCGATCGCGGCCTCGAGCAGCGCCGGCGACATCGAGCTCGAGCACATCGGCTGGCCCGTCGAGATCAGCACAGCCGCCGGCGATATCGAGGTCAGTTTCCTGCCCGACTTCGATGGCACCCTCGAGCTC
>JBCCZQ010000080.1:0-13807 GCA_039187315.1 Planctomycetota bacterium
GCGATAAGGAACCTGGTAGGAAGTTGTCTGAAGCGCAAGAACAGCACTTTACGTAAGCTGCACGGAAGTGCTTTCAGTGACGAAACATCGTAAATTTACACTACAATAAGTGGTGTACGTGCTGCAAGGTAAAAAGTCGGAGTCGTCGTCTGACCGTTCTACCCAGATCACGCCACCGTGATCGACTCGTCCAGATACACATCCTGAATCGCGTGCAGCAGGCTTGCGCCCTCTGTCATTGGCCGCTGGAACGCCTTCCGGCCCGAGATCAGGCCCATGCCGCCGGCGCGCTTATTGACGACGGCCGTCGTCACCGCTTCCTTCAGGTCGCCCGCGCCCGAGCTCGCGCCGCCCGAGTTGATCAGCGGCACGCGGCCCATGTACTGGTTCAGGATCTGGTACCGGGTCAGATCGATGGGGTGCCCGCCCTCGCCGGTCTCGCTGCTGCCGGCGAGCTCGGTGTAGATCTTTGTGTTGAACTTGCCGTAGCTTGAGTCGCCGGTGTTGAGCGCCTTGTAGCCACCGTTGAGAGTGGGCAGCTTCTGCTTGACGATGTCGGCCTGGATCGTCGCGCCCAGGTGGTTGGCCTGGCCCGTGAGGTCGGCGGCGGTGTGGTAGTCCTTCCCGCCCGAATTGAAGGCCGAATTCCTGATGTAGCACCAGAGGACCGTGACCATGCCCAGGTCGTGTGCTTCGGCGAACATATCGCTGACGTACTGGATCTGGTTTGTCGCGTCGTCGCTGCCGAAGTAGATCGTGGCACCGACCGCGGCCGCACCCATCTCCCAGCACTGGCGGATCGAGCCGAACGGGATCTGCTTGAACTGGTTCGGGTACGTCAGCAGCTCGTTGTGGTTGAACTTGACCATGAACGGGATCTTGTGAGCCCATTTGCGGCTGCACATGCCGAGCACGCCGAAGGTCGACGCAACCGCATTGCAGCCACCCTCATGCGCAAGCTCGACGATCTTTTCAGCGTCGAAGTACGCCGGGTTCGGAGCGAAGCTCGCCCCGGCCGAGTGCTCGATGCCCTGGTCGACCGGCAGGATCGAGACATAGCCCGTGCCGGAGAGCCGGCCCGTGCCGAGGATGCGCTGGAAGTTGTTGAGCACGTTCTGCGAGCGGTCCGTCTGGGTGACGATGCGATCTACGAAGTCGGGTCCTGGCAGGTGGAGATGCTCGCTGGAGACCTTGGGGCTTGTGTAGTCGAGCAGGGCGGCGCCGTCGCTGCCGAGGGTCTCGCGGACGTCGATCGTGAGGTTCGCCATGGGTCGGTTCCTGCGCTTGTTGTGCGTCACTGGTGTCGTTGGAATCGGCGTCCCCTCCGTCGCTCGACGCCTCGGGGCATGCTAGGTCGAGACGCCGAGCCCGACGTCCGAGTACGCACGATCCTCGGGGATTCTGGGACCAGCCCCGGTGCCGCGGCCTGTATGCAGCGCCGACACTGCGTCGCGCGTGAACCCACGGCTGTGATGCGCCGATACCACGGGGCCTGTGTGCCCGGTAGTCCCGGGTGGGGGTGCGGCGTGGGGAAGATGGTCTGGCTGGCGGACGACTGCCCGATGATCCGCCGGATCACCAAGGCGAGGCTCGGGGTGCTGGGTTATCCCGTCATCTACTTCCCCACAGGATCGGTCCTGATCGCGAAGTGGGTGACCGAGGCGGTCGAGCGGCCCTCCCTCGTGCTGGTCGATCAGAACATGCCCGGCATCACGGGCATCGATACGGGTGTCCTGCTCCGAACCGAGGGCTATGCGGGACGCCTCGTCCTCTATACCGCCGACGACTCGCGCGTCATCGAAGAAGAGGCGATGTGCTGCGGCTTCGACGCGGTCATCCGCAAGCCCGCCTCGGCCGAGGCGCTCGCCGAGCAGATCGCGCAGGTGCCGTCCAACCGCGCGGCCTGACTACCGTTCTGGCATGCCCGAGCTCTACAACGTCGCGATCGTTGGCGCCGGTCCGATCGGGATCGAGCTGCACGCCGCGCTCGAAGAGGCCGGGTACCACGTCTTCCACGCCGACGCTGGACCAATCGGCCACACCATGCGATGGTGGGCGCCGGGGACCACGTTCTTCTCGAGCCCGGAGCGCATCGCGATCTGCGGCTCGAGCCGCACCACCGCCGCGCAGGGCAAGCTCACAGGCGAGGCCTACATCCGGTCGCTTGTCGACGTTGTCCGCGGCCGGGGGCTCATCATCCATCCCTTCCGTGCGGTGACCGCGATCCGCCGAGACGAGAGCTTCTTTGAACTCGACACACAGCGTTCGCGTGAGGGTTTGGGCGGTGAGGGGACCGAGTCGCTGACGACCTACGGCCCGATCGACACGGTCCGTGCGCACGCCGTGGTCCTGACCATCGGCAACATGCACCGCGCCCGGCGGCTGGGCATCCCGGGCGAGGACCTGCCGCACGTCAGCCACTATCTCGATGACCCGCTCCGGCATGTCGGTCGATCGGTCCTCGTCGTCGGGGGGAAGAACAGCGCTGTCGAGGCGGCCATCCGCCTGCACCGCGTTGGAGCGGGTGTCACACTCTCGTACCGAAATCCCGAGTTCGACGCAGAACGCGTCAAGCCCTGGCTGCTGCCCGAGCTCAAATGGCTCATCGACAAGGGCCGCATCCGCTTCCTGCCAGAGACCGTGCCGATGCGGATCGACGCTGACCGCGTCACACTGCACGGGCCCAAGGGCGAAACCGAGCTCCGGCCCGACGCCGTCCGTCTGCTCACGGGCTACGGCCAGGACCAGACGCTCTTCGACCAGCTCGGCGTCGAACGCCTGGGCGACATCCGCCGCCCGGCGTACGACCACGACACGATGGAGACCAGCGTCCCGGGGGTCTACGTCGCGGGCACCGCCTGCGGCGGTTCGCAAACCCGCGCCCGCGTCTTCATCGAGAACAGCCATATCCACGTCGACCGCATCTGCAGAGCGCTCACCGGTCAGGGCGTGCCGTGGGCGCTGGACCAAGACTTCGCGGGCCTTGGCGGCGCGGACGAAGAACGGTGAGCCGTGACACTGACCTTCAGGTCAGTGCTGGATGGATAGACCAACAACCTACTGACCTAAAGGTCAGTGGCACGGGGCTGTCTTGAGACGTGCAGCATCAGCCCGGCCGGTACATCGTCGAGCAGCCCGGGCTCTCAGTGAGCGTGACGGCGACGACCTTCGCGTGCGGCTCGAGCGCCGCGCCGAGCCGTTCGTGCATCTCGGCGTAGATGTGCCGGGCGATGTTCTCCGCCGAGGGGTTCTCGCCGCCGGCCGGCTGGTTGAACGGTCCTATCTCGTTGAGGTTCCCGTTGTCGAACTCGTCAACGACGCCCTCGAGCGTGTTCTTGACGGTGTGGAAGTCGCAGACGAGCCCGTCCTGGTCGAGCTGGTCGCCCTCGATGGTCACGGTGCAGGTGAAGTCGTGGCCGTGGAGCGTCTCACGCTGGCCGGCGATGGTCAGGGCGTGGGCCGCGGAGAAGGTCGTCTGAACGGTGATCGTGAACATGCGGCTAGGGTAGGGCGGCCGCGGCACCCGGCACCCGGGCCTGATGGCACGGGGCGGCATGCGTAAAGACCCTGTAAAGGACGGCAGCTATGGCTGATCAGAAGTCGGACGCACCCCTGATGCTCGGCGTCAGCGGCCTCCGCGGCATCGTCGGCGAAAGCCTCACGCCGGAGGTGGCGGTGCGCTTCGCGGGGGCGTTCGCGGCGTGGCTGTGGGAAGTCAACCCCGGAGCCCAGGTTGTCATTGGGCGGGATGGTCGTGTTGGCGGGGAATCCCTCTACCACACGATTATCGGTGCCATGCTGTCGAGCGGTTGTGACGTCATCCCGCTGGGAGTTGTGATGACGCCAACAGTTGCCGTTGCAATCGATGAGGGAGACTACAACGCGGGGCTGATGATCACAGCTAGCCACAATCCCGGCGAATGGAATGGAATCAAAATTCTGCTGCCGGTTCCTCTGCCGGAAACCATCGCAAACGAATCGCCCGGTGCTGCGTGGCGTCGGTGGTATGACACACGCCATGCGTGCGCCCCACAGGCGGATGTCGCTTCGGCGATACTGGGTGCCTACGAACGTGGTGCAGTAGACTGGGAAACGTCCTCGCGAACTGGGGCCATTCGATCGTATCAACATCTGTTTGACGCAGAGTCTGAGCGAGTCGAAAGCACGGCACCCTTCGGACCGGTGCAAACCCACACTGCGAAGGTGTGGCAGGCTGTCGTCATCGGCATGCGCCATGAGTATGACGACAAGAATCACGACCGTATCTTGGACGTTCAGCAAGACTACGGGCGCAACTGCAAGAAATGGCGAGTCGTCCTCGATTCGGTGAACGCCTCCGGCGGTCCCGCTGCTGAGCGATTGATCCGCTCGTTCCACGCCGATGCGATCCAACTCCACGGCGACAACTCCGGCGTCTTCCCCCATACCCCCGAGCCCACCGCCGAGAACCTCTCCGGCGAGGGCGGGCTGTGCGATGCCGTGCCCGGGCTCAAGGCCGACATCGGCTTCGCCCAAGACCCCGACGGCGACCGCCTCGCGATCGTCGATGAAACCGGGCGGTACATCGGCGAGGAGTACACGCTGACGCTGTGCGCTGTCTCGATTCTGGAGGCTCGGAAGGCAGCGGGGGAGCCGTTCGATAACGTTGTACTTTGCGCCAACCTCTCGACCAGCCGCATGATCGATGACATCGCGGCGCGGTACGGCGCGACCGTCGTCCGCACGGCCGTCGGCGAGGCCAACGTCGTCGAAGCGATGAAGCGGCTCAAGCGCGAGGGCAAGGCCGTCCTGCTCGGCGGCGAGGGCAACGGCGGGGTCATCTGGCCCGAGGTCACCTACGTCCGCGACTCGCTCGGCTCGATGGCCCTCGTCCTCTCGCTCATGGCCCGCACCGGCAAGACCGTCAGCGAGCTCGTCGCCGACATCCCGGGCTACGCGATCGTGAAGCGCAAGCAGCCGCTGGCGAACAAGGCCGACGCCCAGCCGGCGATCGATCGCATCGCCGCTCACTATGCAAGCGAACGCGTCGATACCCAGGACGGCGTGCGGGTCGATTTCAATGACGACGCCGGTCATGGCAAGGCGTGGGTGCATGTCCGCGCAAGCAACACGGAGCCGATCCTGCGGCTGATCGCGGAAGCGAAAGACGAAGCGGCGGCAAACGCCATCCTGGATGAGGTGGCTGCCATTGTGAACGGCTAGCGGTCGATCGTGCCACTGATTTTCGGGTCAGTGGTGGAGGTGTGGATCAGCACTGATCTGAAGGTCGGTGGCACGGCTGTGACGCATCAGTCCGTATCGCCGACGACGATCAGCGGTATGAGCACGCGTTCGCCGTCGAGATCCGTTTCGAGTTCGGCCTTGACGAGCTTCTCGGGTGCCTCGGCGGCGAAGAAGCCGCCCCCGCGGAATGGGTCGCCGAACTCGTCGCGGAAGTCGCCGAGCGTAAGCGTGACGGACTCGGCGACGGGCAGGCCGTCGATCCGGGCGGCGTACCACTGGTTGAGCCAGAGGCGGCTGGTGCCGAAGCTGCGCGCGGTGGTGTTCGTCATGCGGACGCGCTTGCCGTCGCGGACGAGCTGGATGTTCGACGGCTCGGTCCGGGGCATCAGCCGCGGATAGACGTCTCCCGATAGCAACGCCCCCTTCGTCGAGCAGGCCGGCGCCGCGAGCGGCAGCATCAGAAGAAGCAGGGATACGGCAAGTGGTCGGGCGACACGTGGCATCCTGCTATTGTTACGCCGTGGCGTGCCGGGACGACAGCGGGGGCTCGAACGCGACGGCTGCGTCGCCCGCGATCGCGCCCGGGGGCGAGGCCCTCGACGCCCGTGTGTGCGCGGAGGAAGTCGCGCGATCGTTCGACGGGCTGGGCATCGATCCGCGGGTGTCCGAGGCGGTGCCGGGCTGGGATGCCCCGTTCTTCCAGGCAGGCTTGGCTGGCTATTCCGACGCGGCGATGCGGATCGTGGCCCGGCGGCACGGCTGCCCCGCGTGCGTGACCGAGGCCCTGCTCGACCGCACGCTGCTCGCCGGCGGACGGGGCTTTGCCAAGGCCGACCTGGGCGAGCTGCATCACAACGTACCCGGCGGGGCTGAGGACACGCCGCTGATCGGCCAGATCATGGGCAGCGAGCCTGCGGAGATGGCGGCCGCGGCGTTAAAGATGGTCGAGCAGGGCCAGCGGAGCGAGCGGGCGTACCGCGAGCTTGCCTACGAGGACGTCACCACCCACGCCGTGCGCGACGCCATCGACTCGGGCGATGCGGCGGTCTCCGGCGAGCTCGTCGCCAGCACATTCGCGGCGATCGACATCAACCTCGCCTGCCCGGTCAAGAAGATCGCGAAGAAGGCCCGAGGCGGGCACTGGCTGGCCGAACCGCAGGGCGCCGTCCGCATCCTCGAGGCCGTGCGCGAGGCGGTGCCGGCGGAGATCCCTGTCACGGTCAAGATGCGACGGAGTTTTGACGACACGCCCGAGATGGTCGAGCGGTTCTGGCGCGTCTTCGACGCGGCGTACGACCTCGGGTGCGCATGGGTGACGGTCCACGGCCGCACGGTCGAACAGAAGTATGTCGGACCGAGCCGCTGGGACCTGCTCCGAGAGATCAGGCAGGCCCGGCCGGACAGGGGGATATTCGGGGCGGGCGATGTCTGGGACGCGGGCGATATCTTCCGGATGATCCGCTACACGGGGCTGACGGGCGCGAGCGTGGCCCGCGGCTGCATCGGCAACCCGTGGATCTTCCGCCAGGCGCGGGATCTGCTGGCCGGCCGCGAGCCGCGGGAGCCGACGCTTGCCGAACAGCGGGCGGTCCTCGAGCAGCACTTTGAGCTGGCACTTCAGGTGAACCGGGGCACCATGCGGCATCCCGAAAAACACACGGGCAAGACGATGCGGAAGTTCGGGATCAAGTTTTCGCATCACCATCCGGAAGGAAATGCGGTCCGACGGAAGATGATTGCCGTGAGCTCGGTTGAGAACTGGCGTGAGGTGCTGGATACGTTCTATCCAGCCGAGACTGGTGTTCTCGAACTGCGTTCGGGGGAGGCTGTGTCATGATTCGAGCGATGATGGGTAGTGCTCTGGGCGCGTGCGTTCTCTTCGCTGGCTGTCAGGGTGGGCCGAAAGTCGGCGAAGCGGCGCCGTCGTTCGAGGCCACCACCTCGGACGGCCAACTGGTCGACCTGGCCAGCTACGAGGGCAAGGTGACCGTGCTCGACTTCTGGGCGACATGGTGCGGCCGATGCGTCGTCGCTACGCCCTACGTCCAGCGGCTGCACGAGCAATACGCCGATGACCCGCGTGTGGCGATTGTCGGGGTGCATAAGGACACGGATTACCGGAAGGGCGAGCCGGCTGCGTACTGGGCGGAGAAGGGCTACACGTTCGATATGATTCCCGACGGTCGCGCCGTTGCGGAGGCCTACGGCGTGGCTGGCTTGCCGCACTTCGTGGTCATCGACGGCGACGGCGAGGTCATCCACCGCCAGAACGGGTTCGGTGAGGACGACATCGCCGCGTTCGGCGCGATTATCGATGGCGCGCTCGAATCCGCTGAGGGCTAGCGCTCCGTAAACTTCTGCGTGATTGCCTCCTTTAAGACCGTTCTCGCACTCGCTGTCGCCCTGCCTATAGCAGCCCAGCCGCCGATCTCCGTCACGCGTGACGGCGGCCTGACGCCTGACTCGTCCGAGGTATCCGGCCGGCTGGTCGTCTACTTCGTCCGCGAGGGCTCGGGCATCGCTCGCGAGCCGGCCGACGCACCGTTCTACTCAAACCCGCAGCCGATGCTGGGACTCGATGTCGAGCGGTGGGAAGGCGGTCAGGCGATCAGCGTCGGTGCTTCGGCTGACCGGTTCCCGCCGGGTGGTGTCACGCCCGGCCGGTACCGCGTCCAGGCGGTGCTGGACCGCTCGCAGCTCAGGAGCAGCTGGCGTGACGAGCCGGGGAACATGTACTCGGCGGTGCGCGATGTGCGTGTGCCCGAGCCTGGTGAGGACGCGGCACCGATCGAGCTGCGGCTTGACCGCGTCGTGATCTCCGAGCCGCCGGAGCCCGTCGACCGTGTGATCTACCACGCGCTGCCTTCGCGGCTGCTGTCGGACGCACGCGGCCGGGATGTCGTGATGCGGGTAGGCGTCGTGCAGCCGGTTGGGCTGGATTTTAAACAGGTTCGCGAGGGCCGCCGGTACCCTGTGGTCTACGAGGTGCCGGGCTTCGGCGGCACGCATGAGTCTGCCGCGCGCCGTGCCGCCAGGTTCGCAGAGGCGGACCCGGATTCGCCGCTTGGACGCCTCGCGCGCGATGCGTTCTGGATCGTGCTCGACCCAGAGGGGCCCAACGGCCACCATCTCTTCCGTGATGCGCCCTGCAACGGCCCGGTCGGTCGTGCGCTCACGGAAGAACTCATCCCGCTGCTCGAGTCGCTGTATCCCGTGCAAGCGGAAACCGAGGCGCGGCTGCTCCGCGGCCACAGCTCGGGCGGCTGGTCGGTCGTCCATCTCGCGTTGACGTACCCCGATGTCTTCGCGGGCGCCTGGTCAAGCGCTCCGGACCCGCTCGACTTCCGCGCCTTCCAGGCCGTGGATATCTACGACGATGCCAGCATGTACCGCGATAAGGCCGGCGAACCGATCCCGAGCTACACCGGCCTCGACGGCCAGGTCTTGATGACCATCGAACAGGAGAACGCGATGGAATCGGTCATCGGCCCTGCCAACACCAGCGCACAGCAGTGGGACTCGTGGCAGGCCGCGTTCGGGGGATGCGACGATGACGGCCGCCCGATGCGGCTCTACGACGAGCAGACCGGCACGATCGATCGCAGCGTTGCCGAGCTCTATCGCCGCTCCGATCTCGGTGAGGCCGTAAGCCGCAACCCGGCCGAAATCGGCCGCCTTGCGAGGCAGCGCGTCCGTGTCATCGTTGGTGAGGCGGACGAATTCGATCTCGACGAGGGCGTCCGGCTGTTTACCGAGCGCCTCGGCGCCCTCTCCTTCGAGGACGAGCACGGATGGTTCGCGTTTGTGCCCGGCGCGACGCACGGCTCGATCCTCGGCACATGGGCCTCCGAACGCCTGGTCCAGGACATGCACGAGCACCTCGTGCGCCACGGCTACGCCGACCGGTAACCACGCGCAAGACCCCCGTAGCTCCGAGATTCTCGGATGCGCCCGCACACGCGGAACCTTCGCCCCGACATCCGCCGGGATCGCCTCGACACCGCGCCCACTCGGTGTAGTTCTGCCCTGTCGGCGGCTGCGCCCGCCGGCGGAGGAACCAAAGATGCACGCGAAGACACCGATTCGGGCCGCGCTCCTCGCGGCCGGGCTGAGCACGACCGCCACGCTCGTAGAAGCGCAGGCCCTGCTCGATCAGCCTGTCGTCCCGAGCGAGCCCGCGGTTGAATCGGCCCAGCTGACCGGTACATTTGTGCCGTCCACGAATCAGGTTGTGCTCGACGATGTCATCCTCGACCGGGGCGGCATGCTCGAGGCCATCCGTTTCACCGGAGATGGCGTCAGCAATGTCTACGCGTTCCGCATAGGTGTTTTTGAACTGCTGCCCGACGACACCCGCGGCGGCTCCGTTGCCGACTTCTGGCCCAGCATCGCCGCGACGCAGCCCGAACCGATCGTCGGCGGGCTGACCCGATACACAGCAACGCTGCTCGATCCTGTGCGGCTCGAAGCCGATACGCGTTACGGCGTGGAGATCCGGGCATGCCTGATCGCGCCCGACCGACTCGGCGCACCCCGCTGGCGATGGGCGGCTGGACAGGGCGACGGCACCGTGCTCGTCGACGCACTCGATGGATCCGCGCTCGGCCGTGTCGGTGTGCCCGGTATGGCTTTCACGCTGCTCGGCATGCCGGACGCATCGGACTGCCCGGCCGATGTGAACCGCGACGGCGAGCTCAACGCCTCCGACTTCTTCGCATGGGTGACGGCCTACACGAACAACGACCCCGCCGGCGACGTGAACCTCGACGGCAAGGTCAACTCGTCCGACTTCTTCGCCTGGCTGACCGCGTTCACCGAAGGCTGCTGACCCGCGACGGTCCCGCTGCTCTCACAGTGTGCGCCCATACTGCTCGGAGCCGCCCTGCTCCGCGGTCTGCTATCCTGCATCCACACGCACGGGGCGTCCCGGCGTGCCCGAATGGGAGGGCACGCCCGGGGCTGAGACGCACCCGTTGAACCTGATCCGGGTTATGCCGGCGGAGGGATGCGACCATGACCACCATCGATTCGAATACCGACACCACACGCTTCGCCGACTCTGCCCGGGCCTACACGCTTAGCGCGAAGCCCGACGCCGAGCGCCCGACCGAACGCCTCGGCGTGCCAGTCCGCGGCGCGCACAACCCCGGCTCCGGACCGGCCACCACCCCCGGAAGCTTCGCCAACGCACAAAACGTCGGCGGGCCGCTGACGTTCAGCTCGCCAGACACACCCAACATGCCCAAGGCCAGCCCGTTCACCGCGTGGGACTTCCTGCCCGAGGGCTGGACGATCGAGGCTGTCGATTCCCACGCCGAGGGCTGCGGCGGGCACAACCAGCAGCACGGCGCATTCATCCGGTGCGTAGCGCCGACCATCGATGGGAAGGACTTCGAGCCGGTCACCCAGCTCGAGTCGGCCCGCCTCGGCATCGTCACGCCGCAGATGAAGCGCGTCGCAGAACGAGAAGGCCACCTCACGCCCGAGCAGGTCCGCGACGAGGTCGCCGCCGGCCGCTGCGTCATCCCCGCCAACCTCACGCATCTCAAGTACAAACTTGATCCGATGGCCATCGGCCGAGCAACCAAGACCAAGGTCAACGCCAACATGGGCGCTTCGCCTGTCAGCAGCGGCACCGATGAAGAAGTCGAGAAGCTCAAGTGGGCCGAGCAGTGGGGCGGCGACACCGTCATGGACCTCTCGACCGGCGGCGACCTCGACGCCTGCCGCGACGCGATCCTCCGCAACTCGACCGTCCCCATCGGCACAGTCCCGATCTACAGCATGATCATCGGCAAACGCCTCGAAGACCTCGACGAGCAGACCGTGCTCGACACGCTCGAGCACCAGGCACGGCAGGGCGTCGACTACTTCACGATCCATGCCGGCGTCCGCAAGAAGGACCTGAAGTACGTCAAGAACCGGCTCATCGGCATCGTCAGCCGCGGCGGCTCGCTGCTCGCCAAGTGGATGCTCACCCACAACAAAGACAACCTGATGTACACCATGTGGGACGACATCTGCCAGCTCATGCGCCGGCACGACGTCACCTTCTCTATTGGCGACGGCATGCGCCCCGGCGGGCTGGCCGATGCGTCGGACGATGCGCAGCTGGCCGAGCTGGAAACCATCGGCGAGCTGACCGAGCGAGCCTGGCGCCACGGCGTGCAGGTCATGGTCGAGGGCCCGGGGCACGTCCCGCTCGACCAGATCGAGTTCAACATGAAGCTCCAGCGCCGGCTCTGCCACGGGGCTCCCTTTTACGTGCTTGGCCCGTTGGTGACCGACGTCTTCCCGGGCTACGACCACATCACCAGCTGCATCGGCGCGACCAACGCCGCCTACCACGGCGCGAGCATGCTCTGCTACGTGACGCCCAAGGAGCATCTCGGTCTCCCGAAGAAGGGCGACGTCAAGGAAGGCTGCATCGCGTACAAGATCGCGGCGCACGCGGCCGACGTCGCGCTCGGCATCCCCAACACCCGCGACTGGGACGACGAGCTGACCAAGGCCCGGGCCGCGCTCAACTGGGAGAAGCACTTCGAGCTCGCCTTCGACACCGACACCGCCCGCGCGTACCACGACGAGGACCTCGACGTCGACACCGACTTCTGCGCCATGTGCGGCCACGACTGGTGCAGCGTGCGTATCTCCAAGGAGATCCAGGAGTTCGCGTCCGGCAAAGCCGAGGGCTTCGACCGCGGCAAGCCGGTCAAGAGCGACGCGCTGACCGAAGAGCAGCAGAAGATCCTCGAGCAGCGCGGCTACCTCAAGCCCGACGAGATCCACAAGCTCGCCAGCAAGGTCAAGAAGGATGCCAAGCCCGGAGATGACGCCGGCAAGGCCGCGTGCCACTCGGACTTCGTGGACGCTGATGGAGCCAAAGAGATCCAAGGCGAGCCGCTGGTGCAGGTGGACGTCCGGCCGGCGCTGGGGATTGGCAAGGAGGATCGGGTGGTGTAACCGGCCACGGCTACGTGCTTCTAGACAGACGCAGTATGAAAACCACGATGGCCACAGCAACGCCGACACCGACGAGCATCCGGTTGACCACAACGACCGTCTTTGGCGGCTTCTCGCGTTGGAAGGCCGCCGGGTCGATCAGCCGCGACAACAGGGCGTCGGCGACAAGGTCGAGCACGATCCACGCGAAGAACCCCGCGAGCAGGCTGTAGAGAACTGTCACGACCATCGCAGCGAGCGCTCCCGTGCTCCTGTACGAAGCAGGCATCGCACAGTTGCAAAGATCGGGTGCGAGCGTGGGTGCGGCGTGTCAGTCAACTCCAGCATCGGCATGCGATGTTCGCATACACCGCCTGCCGCTCGGACCCCGTCGACGCCGAAACAGCATTAAGGCGGGATGAATGTGCAGGCGGACGTCCGGCCTTGGCCCGGCCTCACGCGGCATGTTCGGGTCCTCGGGTCTCCGTCCTACCAGAGTGTCGATGAGATATGTGTTTCAACCGGCACTGGATTTCGTATACTCCGGATGAAGGAGATGCGTCATGCCCCGTACGAGCGTCTGTCTCATATGGCTCATGCTGTGCTTGCCAACATGGGCCCAGCCGAGAATCACACTCGACGCCACGGGCGATACCGAGTATGCATCGATTGCAGAAGCACTCTTGTTCGCGGACTCGCTGAACAGGCCTGCGGTCGTCCGAATCGGTCCGGGCACGCTGTTCGAGCGCGATATCGTGTTTGACCCAAGCGCCCCCATCTCGTCGGTCGCGGAGATCACGATCCTCGGGACGCCTCCCGGCCTCACCATCATCGATGGCAGCGGCGCCCCGGGGACGTTCCTGTCTATCCGGCGGTCGGCCGCGGTCGTCGAGCTCCGAGACCTTGTCGTGCAGAACTACGCGGCAGGGAGCGGTGCGCAGTCCGTGCTGGACATCGGTCCAGCCAACAGCGTGCTTCTCGAAGATATCGTTATCCATGACATTGCGCCCGGGTTTGGCGGGGCTGATTCTGCTGTCACGGCTGTGCGCATCGGAAACACGGCTCTTCAACCCCTTTTCGCGAACTGCCGTGTGGTGGTTGAGGGCTCCGGACCGGCGATCGATGTCAACCGTGTCTTTCTATCAAATTCGCTCATTGCCGCAAACGACATCGCGTTGGAATCGCTGGCAACTGCTGCTGGTATCAATTCCACCATCGTTGGACGGATTACAGGTGTGCAGGTGGGATTTCATTCATACCAGAATTGCGTTCTGAGCAGGGTACCGGAGGTCAACGCGGTCGTGAGTCGCTGCGTGTTGCCGAGTGAGCCTGCGCCACCGGTGTTCGCGACTGACAACACGATCATCGGCGACCCGCTGTTCGTGGCTGCGGCGCAGGGTGACTTCCGCCTCTCGCCCGGCTCACCGGCGATCGACGCCGCAGACCTCTCCGCTCTGGACACCGGAAACGGGTTTATCGGCTCCTTCCTTGATGCGAACGACGACTTCAGACTCATCGACGATCCAGCGACACCCGACACAGGCACAGGCGAGCGGGCGTTCCTTGACATCGGCGCGTTCGAGTACCAGCCGGTCGACTGCCGCGGTGATGTGAACCTCGACGGTGCCGTCACCGATAGCGA
>JBCCZQ010000081.1:0-13536 GCA_039187315.1 Planctomycetota bacterium
CACGTACTCGTTCGGCGACGGCCACGCCGAGACCGTCGCCATGCTCGACACAGGCAGCCCCGACTGCCGGTGGCACAGCGGGAAGGACTGGGGCGAAGACCCGTACGACCCGCAGACGCGTGCCGAGATCAAGAGCCATGACCATCCGGACTGGGAGCTGCTGCTCAACCCGGTCTACCTGGATTAGCCGCTCCAAGATATCCCACCTGGCCTCGGGCGGAACCGTGTGCCTCTTGCAGGCACCTGCGCGATCGAGGCCGATGCCCCCTGTCCAAGGCGCACGTCGTGGCGAGCTGCCCAGGCCTCGGGAACGGCTGCCGAGGCCATGGCAGCCGCTTACTTGGCCTCGGCAGTGACTGCTTTGGCCTCGGGAACGGCCGCCGTGTCCTGGGGAACCGTTGCCAAGGCCACGCGCACACCCGCCGGCACCGCGGGAGGGATCCAACACAGGCCGTTTCCCTCGCTCGGGCGGGCCGGGAGCCCGGGTTCGGGCGGGCCGGCTCCGTATCCGGACCGTGCGAGGCCGGCGGCGGCGGAGGGCTGGCCGATCGTGGCCGCGGTACGCGGGGGTGAGGCGGCGGCCGGTCAGTCGTCGCCGAAGATGGCTCTGCGGACGGCCTGGATCCGGCGGAGGGCTTCCTGGTCGTCGGCTTTGGCAGCAAGGTCGATAGCCTGCAACAGCAGCTCACGAGTGAGCTGGGTGTTGTCCTCGCTCGACATTAGCATGTCCGCGAACGGCAGCATCTCTTCGAGTAGCAGACACAGGGAGCCGAGTTCCTCATCCTCCTGTGCTCGCCACGACGCGACTATCACTGCCTTCGTGAGTTGCATACGCACCGCAGCGTCGTCGGGATCCAACGCATACAGCGAACGGAGATCGGTCAGATTTACTTCAGCTTCTTGACTCCCTGCAGAGCTATGGGCATATGTGTTGAACAGCGCCATCGCAAGATGCTCACGCACCGCGGCGTCGTCCGGGTGTGACGCATACAGCGTGCGGAGCTCAGTAAATAGAGACCCGGCACCGTCGCTCCTGGATTCGCTGTCGTAAAACGCGTTGAACAACGCCATCGCAAGATGCTCACGCAATGCGGCGTCGTCCGGGTGTGACGCGTGCAGCGTACGGAGCTCTGCCAGCAGCGAATGGGCCCCGTTGCTCCCGGATTCGCTGCGGCAAAACGCGTTGAACAACGCCATCGCAAGATGCTCACGCACCGCGGCGTCGTCCGGGTGTGACGCGTGCAGCGTACGGAGCTCTGCCAGCAGCAAATGGGCCCCGTTGCTCCCGGATTCGCTGTGGTTAGACGCGTTGAACAGCGCCTTCGAAAGCTGCTCACGCACCACGGCGTCGTCCGGGTGTGACGTATGCAGCGTGCGGAGCTCCGCTAGAAACGACTCCGCAGAGCCGCTCCCAGCACCGCTCTCATTGAACGCATTGAACAATGCTGCAGCACGGATTCTCAACAGCGGAAGCGATACGCCAACATGATCGCTGAGACAGACGGCAAGGTCGTGGACGCACTTGTGTAGATTCGGTTCTTTAAAACCGTACATCCCTTTCGTGCGGTCCCCGCGTGCCATGGCGGCGAAGAGCAATGCTCTCACCCGCCGCCCGTCGTTCCCCCCATCGCCCGTCGGCACGGCGAGCAGGCGATCCAGCGTCTCGTGCAGCGGAAACGAGTTCGCCGCGCGGAAAAGAAAATCGCCGATGCCGTCCGGGTCCGCCTGCCACGCGAACTCGATGAGATCCTCGTCCCGCGCCTCAAACCCGCCCTGCCCCGATTTCGGCTCGGTCATCGATTCGAGCACGAAGCACTCGCCGAGCATGTCGGGCTCGAGCTTGGGGAAGACCCGTGAGCCGGCGCCCGCGACCAGGTGCGCCAGCTTCTCGCCCTTGCCGTACTCGCTCCGCGACGGGATCCAGTCGCGCAGCCGCTCGTCGTTGAAGAACCCGCTCGTGTGGCCATCGGCCGTCAGCCCGCCGCAGAGCGTGCCGAGCAGCAGCAGGTTGATCCACCTCTCGGTGCCGTCGTCCGCGACGCCCAGGCTCTTCAGGGTCGTCTTCCAGCGTGCCTGTTCCTTCTTCCTGATGTAGTTGACCAGCGCACCCGCGTCCCAGACGGGCTGCAGCGCATCCTCCGCCATGGCCTCGGCGGCGAAGGCGGTGATGAGCGGGCGGAGGCCGGCGTCGACGGTTTTGATCTGTTCGAGCTGCCGAGCGAGCTCCTCATCATCCGGTCTGGGGCGGCCCTGGGCGGCGAGGACGGAGCCGAGTTCGCGGAGAACCTCGATCGTGGCCGCTTCGCTCAGCCCCCTGAGCAGGCGGGTGTGCGGCCTGCCTTCGTCATCTTGCTCCCGGCAGGTTCTGCGGATGACGCCGCCGTCGCTCGGGTGCGCATCGTCCAGCACGGTGTGCCACCACGAGTCTTGTGCATCGGCGGGCGGTGGTCGTTCGAGCAGCAGGCAGCGGACGGGCCGTATGAGCGTCGACCGGAAGCGCGCGAGCGTGAACAGGGCCTCCTGGACCGACTCGGCGTGCTCGTAGACGTAATCGAAGACGATCAGCGTCGGCTCGCCGGGGGACCAGAAGTCCCAGCGTATCGCGGCCTTCTTGGCCGCCTTCCAGTTGAAGAACCGCGCGTCCCAGCCCTGATCCTGCGCTTCTTCACAGAACTGGAGCGCGAGGCGGCTCTTGCCGGTGCCCGCCAGGCCCGTCCACGCGGACCAGAGGAACGGCGCGGGGTCGCGCAGGAACCCCCACAGCTCGGCCCGCTCGTCGTCGCGGCCTTGCATCTCCACCCGCCGGGCGGTGTAGATGAACCGGTTCTCGTTGCCGGACAGCGGCTCGGGCGTGTACAGCGGCGGGCGGTGCTGCCGCTCGATGAGCCACTGGGTGATGTCGATGCCCGTGTTAGCCGAACGGAGATCATGGGCGATCGCTTGGAGGTCGGCCTCCACGAGACCGAACGCCCCGCGGATGCCCTCGAACTCTCGGGCGATGAAGGCGTTGAGCGCAACGACCACCGCCGTGTTCTGCTCGAGCAGCTTCTCGCGTTCCTTGCCTTCGGATCGGATGAGCCGGAGCATGGCAGCCAGCGGATCGGTCCCGATATGGCTCGGGACGCGTTTCCTCGCGTCTGGATCCTGCATCGCGTGCTCAAGGACATCGGCGAGGGCGAACTCTCGGCGGGCGTCTTCGCGTTGGCTGGTCGCCATCCGGGCAAGCTGCTCGCGGAGCATCTCGGCGATGTCAGGGATCTCGCTTATCTTCTTATCGCTGCTGGCATCCCGCCAGATGGAGTAGCCGGCATAGGCCAGCACGCCGGCCGCACCAACAGCGAGCACCGGCCAGGATACACCGAGAGCCGCAAGTGTCGTACCGGCACCGGTGAGCGTAACCCCATCGGCAACGATTGAGATCTTGCCGCAGCTATCGAGGACCCTGATGAGCGCTTTGCCGACCGCCATGGCTGACATGGTACGAACATCGTGACAGATTCAGGGCATAACCCGGAGGGTTTTTCGGGCGAATCGCTCGATCGGGGGGCTGGCTGTGAAGTCCGTGATTCCATGGATCGATGTCAACGCGAGTCCGAATCGAACGCACCGAACCCAGAAGACTGGAGACCAGACATGAGCATCGTCCCAGAAGGCAACGCGACCCGCATCACGTACTTCGAGAACCACCTCGCGCCCTGGGGCCAGAACGCGGCCGACATCGGGCTGACCCTCGACCAGATCAACCGGATCGCCGCGCTGACGCTCGCAGCGCGGGACGCCTACAACGCCGCGATCGCGGCGCGCGAGGCCTCCAAGGCGGCGACGCAGGCGCAGAACGACGCGATCGACGCCATGGCCGCGTTCGGGGGTGACCTGATCAAGACCATCCGCGCCTTCGCCGAGACATCAGACGACCCGGGCGTCTTCGTCACGGCGCAGATCCCCGCGCCCAGGCCCCGCACCCCGCTCGGCCCCGCACCGACGCCGGAGAATCTCGCCGCGAACCTGACCAACGACGGCGCGATCTCGCTGAGCTGGTCGGCAGAAACCGCCGGCCGCATGGCCTTCGTCATCGAACGCCGCACCGCCGAACCGGGCCAGGCCCCGGGCGCTTGGGCGCTCATCGGCACCAGCACGACCAAGAACTTCATCGACGTCGCGCTGCCGACGGGCCTCGAAAACGCCCAGTACCGCGTGACGGCCGAACGACCGGGCGGCCGCAGCCAGCCAACCGAGCCGATCGTCGTGCTCTTCGGCACCGGCGGGCAGTCCTCGGGCGGCGACCTGCGTATCGCGGCGTAAGTAGACAGCACCGCCGTATACGCACGCGACAACGGAGCGCCATAGAGCATCCGGACATGATCGCGACCGAAGCATCCAGCCCAGGCGCACCGCCCATCGGCAGCCTCGCGGGTACGCCTACCAGGCTCATAGCCGAGCGATGCTGCGGCCGGTGCGACGATCGCCCGCGCGGATACAGGCCGGAGCGTTCGTGCCTACGCAAGACAGTTCAGCATCGCTTGCACGTTCAACACAGGGAGCATGTCGAGCGGCCTGATTCGGAACCACGCACCTGCTTTTGATGCTCCCGATGCCGTCCGACATGCCGAGCCCCTGCCGAGTATCGGGGGCGATCACTGGGTGCACAGGGCGGGTACGCGCGCCTGCTTTCAGCGCCGTTCACCGAAGAAGCGCTGCAAGACGTAGCCGCTTGTGACCGCAGCCTGCGAGAGCAGCATCATCACGACCATTGGAAGTCCCGCCGGACCCTGCTCTCGGACCGGCTGTGTCAACATCGATGTCCGAAAGCCCCGCGGCATCTGTGTTGCCTGGCTCTCGGCGAGCTTGCGGTATGTGGCAGCACCACGGCCGTAGTTTGACTGCTGACGCCAGAATCCTCGGAATGTCAGGGCGTGGCGGTGCTGTGCGCGCGCCTCGGGTACCCAGACGAGCGGCCGACCAGATCCGCGCCACGCATCGCAGAACAAGCGGTCTTCCCCTGCTGCTCGCCGGAATGCCGTGGAAAACCCGCCCAGGGTCAGGTACGCCGACCGTGGCATGGCGATGGCGTTACTCGGGAAAAAGCGTGCACGGTTCGGGTCCGTGTTCAGGTGCTCGTGGAGATGGTCCAGCAGCCGCTGTGCAGCCGCGGCGGGGAGACCGGGTACCGCGTTGACCGCTGCTCCGCCGAGCAGAGGTTCGGCTCCGGCGTGCCGGGCCGCGGCATGCGAGAACGCGGTCAGCCAGCCGGGATCGACAGCGCAGTCGTCGTCGGTCATGGCGATCCAGGAGCGTGATGTTTCGGCGACACCCGCATTGCGCGCGCTCGCCGGGCCGCCGTTCGTCTTCCGTACCACCCGAATGGCTGCTATGTCGTAGCCGTTATCGGCCAGGGCATCCACAGCATCCTGTGCAGGCGGATCACCGCCATCGTCCACCACGACGATTTCCGGCGTGCCGCCATCGATCTGCAAGGCGAGCAGGCTGCGCAGACACTCTGCGAGCCGGTCCGGCCGCGAGGCTGTGGGCACGACGACCGCCCAATCGGCGCCGGGGATCATGGTGATCCGGGACCGGATGCTGAGACCTGGCGTGCCTGCGCTCGGTCACGCTCTGTCAGGAACCGCTCCCGGGTGAACTCGAAGTCTGCGAGCGTCGCGGCTGCGTTGCCGTCGCCTGCGACATAGCCGAGCAGCTGCCCCATACCGTCAAAAACAACACCGAGCCCGACGCCCACAACTGGCTTGGATGTCAGCCGCATGGAATGGCCACGGAGCTCTGCAAGGATCCTCGCGAACCGCAGGGGCGGTATCAGTGGGGAGCACGCGGCGTACAAGGCACGCTTGCCGAACCCCCACTTCTCCCGTGTGGCGCGGCGGGCAGCGTAGAGCCTGCCAGCGTTCACGCGGAGGCTGATGGTCGAGGAGAGCTTGGAGAAGTTCTGGTGGGCTGTGCGTGCTCGCGGCTCGAGGTAGAGCGTCCCGCCGTCACGAACGAGTTCGCCGATCAGGCCTCCCTCGCGGGCAAGCAGGTCGTCGAGCCGGTCGCCGAGCGCAAGAAGTGTTTCGCGTCGGTAGCCAGTGTTGGTTCCCGGAAGCGCCGGGACCTGGCCGCCGGTTCGTGGTTCGGTCCACGGGCCGTAGGCAAGCAACAGGTTCGACCAGCTCGCGATGGACTCCGGGTTCGCGTTAGTCATCGCGGGCCCGACCGCTACCCACGATCCGGATTCGAATCGATCGGCGATGGCCTCGGCGTATGCAGGCTCGGGCCATGCATGGTCTTCTCCGAGGATCACCCACGGCGCCGATGCCTGGCGCACGCCTTCGGATTGCAGTGCTCCCAGCGTCGAGCTGTCTGCATACAGAACTCTGACGGATTGGAACCGGGCGAACGCCTCGTCATCTTGATCGATGGCGAGCCCTTCCGATGCGATCACGATCAGCTCGGTCACATCCGCGATGGTCTGCCTGGAGAGATGGGCGAGGGTCCTGCGTATCTGGTCGAGGCCATCGCGGGCCATCAGGATCACGCTAACACGGGGGTGGGATGTTGTCTGATTTGTCATGGCTGCGTTGCTTTGATGGCTTGTTCGGAGATACCGAGAGCTTCGGGACCGAGCGCGGTGCCTTGAAGCAGGTCCGCGTACGTGGCTTCCAGCTTGTCGAGCAGACGCGGCATGGCAAACCGTTCGAGGGCGTCTTGGCGTGCCGCGGCACCCCAGTGCTCGCAGCGTGCCCGGTCGCGCAGGAGTTCAGCGGCTGCGGTCGACCACAGGGCGGGTTCGTCAGGAGGCAGCAGCCTGCCCGTGACACCATCGCGAACGATCTCACAAAGCCCGCCCATCGCGCTGGCGAGCACGGGGACGCCTCGCATCAGCGCCTCTGCAGCGACAAGACCGAACGGCTCGTGCCAGCGGGAGGGTACGAGTTGGAGCCAGCTGCCTTCGAGAGTTTTCGGCAGGACCGAGGCGGAGACCTGCCCCAAAAAATCAACCGATCCCGAAAGACCGAGCTCGCGGGCCTGGCTTTCAAGCCGGGTACGCTCCGGCCCGTCGCCAATGACACGAAGACGCGCCTCGGGGACCTGATCCAGCACCTTCGACCAGGCTGCCAGCGCGGTATCGACGCCCTTCTCAGACGAGAGCCTCGCGACCAACGCCGCGGTAGGCTCAGCCGCCAGACCAGCTCGAACACCGGTGTCCGGCACGGCGTTATGCACGACCTCCGCCGGCCCGAAACCTGCAGAGGTGATCTCATCGGCTAGCCAGGCGCTGTTTGCGATGACACGATCGATCCTGTTCCACCACCGGCGAGTGAGCATGCGCTGCACGGTGAGCGCAGCGTGCGTCGGAGCGGTCAGGCAGTGCTCGCGGCATGCTCGTCCAGCGGTAAACGTGCAAGGATTGCCCGACGGGAGCAGCCGGGTTGCTTTGGGGCACGTGAGTTCGGGCATGACGGCGTGGTACAGCACGGGCAGGCGGTCGATCAGCGGGAGGATCGCGGGCGAAAGCTGCGTCAACATTGCACGGATGTGCACAACATCAGGGCGGAACTCGCGCAACGCTGTGCGCATCACCCGCACCGCGCCGGGGTGCGTGACACGCTGAAGAGTCTGCCGAATCCCACCCGCGCCAGCGCACCTGTACTCGGGCTGCGGGTCGTCGTTGGAGAGGCCCGCGCCGCTGGCGAGCACGCGGACGTCGTGGCCACGCCCGCGCAGCCCATCGCGGATGTTCAGCGTGAGGAGCTGGCTCCCACCATTGGGATCGAGCTTATCGTTGATAAGCAGGACTCTCATGTTTCGGCCTCGGCAACGGGCGCACCCCGGGCAGGCGCAAAACCGGATGGGCCTCCGAAGAGACTGCGGGCATAGCTGACCGCTTCACCGGCCGACCATGCTGCCTGCGCTGCGAGCACCGCGGGCGCTGCACGGAGCATTTGACCCAGCAGCCCCGCTTGGGCCGCATGCCGCCATGTCCGCATGTGCAGCAGAAGCGCAATCAGCGGCGACGCGAGCGCCCAGCCGAACCGCTTCCACACGCGGGCTCCGCGGTGATCGGTGCGGACGCGTCCGAATTGCCGGCCGTGCATAAAAGTATGCGAAACGATGCCCCGGAGTTCGGTTGGGTTTCGGTGACGAACGCGGATCGTCGGATCGAATCGTGGTCGTTCGTCTTCGGCAGCCATACGCCAATGGAAGGCCGAATCCGAGCAGTAGGTTCCGGCGATGAACGGGCCGAACCGGTCATAGGCTGCCCGCTTGATTGTCATGGCGCAGCCGGGAACATCGTCGACCTCACCGGCTGGCCTTCCTGGTGCCCAGCGCGCGAACTCGGTGAGGTAGTACGCCCAGCCGCTGCCGGAGGCTGGGTTCGCGTTCTCGACAGCACCGCCGATCACGCCGCCTGGATACGCCGCGTGTGCTTCCAGTACACGAGCGGCCCAATCCGGGTCGGCCTCGCAGTCGGCATCGAAAAAGGCGATGATCGGCGCCGACGAGGCCCGGATGCCCGCGTTACGAGCGTCCCCGCAGTACAGACGGCGATCGGATCGGATCAGATGGACCGATGGGTGATTCTCTTCGACATACACGGCGGTCCCGTCGGAAGAGCTGTCAACGAGGATAATCTCCATCCGGTCACGGGCTTGCTGCGACAAGAGGGAGCGCAGGGCTCCTTCGACAAGCCCGCGCGCGTTGTAGGTCGTGACGATGACGGTCAGTTCAGGCGGCATCCGTCTCTCGTGATCGATCGGAGTCACGGGCATCGAGCAGCAGCCTCAGGCAGCGTACCCCGTCTTCGAGCGTCGGCTGCTCCGGCGAATCGTAGCGGCCGACACGGACGGCGCGAATGAATGCCGCGAGCGAGGCTGTGGTCGATGCCTCTGTGGCGCGTCGGAGCGATGCTGCCTGGCCGAGTGCAGACATCGACCAGTGCCTCGCAAGCCGGCGCGCCAGGCCCGTACGGCTTTTGTCACGCCGGAACAGAGACCGCGAACCGACACGATGCAGCGTCAACTGGCCGTTCGTCCCAAGAATCTCGATACGGTCTTCATCCGTCGCGGCGCTGGCAAAGAACGACTGGTACCGCGCCCCACCCGTGAAGCAGCCTGTCAGCCACGCGCTATCGCCTTCGGACTTGCGGCTCGTTTCGAGCACAGAAGCCGAAACCGGAACATCATCGAGCATGAAGCCGAACAGGTCGAGATGGTGCGACCCGTAGTCCAGCAGCGCGCCACCGCCCGAATCAAGGCTGGCTTTCCATGCGGGGAGGGATTCGCCGGGCGTACAAAACACCGACTGGATCGTGAGGATCTTCCCGAGAGCACCTTCCCCGATCAGCTTCCGAGCTTTGAGGACAGACTCGAGATAGCGGTAGTTGAAACCCGCGACGCACAGGCACCCGGAAGCTTTCCATGCCCCGAGCAGTCCATCGATCTCCTCCCGTCTGGTTGCGACGGGCTTCTCGAGATAGACGTGCTTGCCTGCAGCAAGGCACGCCGATGCGACCGGCGCGTGGGTGTGGTTGGGCGTCGCGATCACAACCGCGTCGAGCTGGGCTGTATCCAGCATCGCTTCAGATGAATCGAACGGTATGGAACCGGGACACATCCGTGTGGCAGCGGATCGGTTCTTGGTATCAGTATCGGCGATCGCCATCACCTCGCAGCCGGGAGTCTGCCTGAGGATCGGAAGGTGCCTTCCGAGCGCGATGCTGCCACACCCGATCACGCCGAGGCGGACTTGGTTCGGGGAGCGTGGTTGCTTCGGATGGTCGGGCATGGTGACGGTTCAGTCGATTCGGCAGGGAGCAGGATACCTGCACGCCCTCTCAGCGGCAGGGAGTATGTATCGGTTCGCGGATTCAAGAGCCGATAACACTGCATTGTCGCGGCCGCTTGGTGTATTCGGTGGCAGTCAATCCGGTTCGACAGCCGATGCAGCATCGACACGCCGGCTGATATGGTTCAGCAGGTTCAGCGGGGTTCCAGGATTCGATGACCGACATCGCAGCCCAAGCCAGCAGCGATGGGCGATTCTCAGCGCGTGTCGGCCGGACGGCACCGAGCGGGCTGTGGATGGTCCTGTCGAGCGCTGCTCAGTCCGTCATCGGGATCGCCTCGACCGCGATCCTCGCAAGGACCCTTGAGATCGATGCTTTCGGGCTGTTCGCGATGGCGGTCGCCCCGTTCGCGGTGGCGGTCGCGCTGCGCGATCTTGGGATCCCGCACGCGATCGTGCAGCAGCGCCGAGTCGATGACGGGCTGCTGACGAGCGTGTTCTGGATGAACGCCCGCTGGGCTGTTGCGGTTGCCCTAAGCATGTCGTGCCTGGCCGTACCGCTCTCCTGGCTGTTCGAGCAGACGCTGCTGCTGGCGCTGGTGCCGACCGTAGCAGGCTCGGTCATGCTGTTGTCTCTCTCAAATGTCCATTCCGCTCTGCTCCGGCGGACAATGCGGTTCCGCTCGATCGCGGCAGTCGATGTCACCGCGGCGCTGATGTCTGCCTCGCTGGCTGTTTTTGCTGCGATCGAACTCGCCTTCGGTGTGTGGGCGCTGCTGGTTCAGTACGCGGCCAACAATGTCCTGATCGCTCTCGGCCGATTCGTCGCTTTCCGCTGGCTCCCTGCGCGGTCCGCGGACGCTGCACCAGCACAGTTCCGCAGGATCCGAAGGTTCAGTGTCGCGATCGTTGGGCACGGTTTGCTAACGAACCTGAGCCGCAACCTCGACAAGTTCCTGCTCGGCGCGATGTTTGTCCCCGAGACCCTTGGCCTCTACCAGAAGTCATCGCACTACGCGACTCTTGCCGCGCAGCAGGCCGCGCAGCCCACGCTTCCTGTTGCTGTGTCAACCCTGAGCGCGATGGCCGGTGATCCTCCCGAGTACCGACGTGGCTTCAGGCAGATCGCCGGCACACTCGCTGCATTCGGCTTCGGTGCGTCGGCCTGGGTTGCGCTCTGCGCAACGGAGCTGATCCTGCTGCTGCTCAGCCGCGACTGGCTGGAGGCGGTGCCCTACCTGAGAATCCTCAGTGTCGCATCGGCGTGCTCGCTTGTACCGCTCATTCTCAAATGGGCTTTCCTCTCGGCGGGAACCGGCCGAGCCCTCATCAAGCACGCGCTCTTTGCCGGGCCGGTGCTGATGCTCTGCGTCGCAGTTGGCGCGGTATGGGGTGCGTTGGGGATCGCCGTAGGTTTTGCGATCGGCAGCGCACTGGCAGCGATCCCCGCGGTTGTGCTGAGCGTTCGACATACCCCGCTACGAGCCAGCGACATCGCTCGGACGTTCCTGCCGGCTGCGCTGCTCGCGGTGCTGGGCTGCGGCGCTGCAGCCTTCGGACGATCTGTGTTCGGTTGGGAAGCGGACGTCCTCACCGATCCCGTAGAGACGCCGTACGTCTCGTGCGCAATCCAAGCCGTATCGTGTGGGATCGTCTGCGGCCTACCCCCATTCATCATGGCGTTCACGATTCTCGGGCCGATCATGCGATCGCTGCGTGATCCACCACCCAACACCCAGCTGCCAACCGAGGAGATGCCCAAGTGAGCACCATGTATCCGAGACGGCGACAGGACAGCTGTTGCATCAACAAGGCATGCCGATGGATACCGGCCGTTCCGCTGTCCAGCACAGCCATCGCAGAGCAGGGTTCGCTATGAAGGACGCCGACACACACACCACGGTCATCGGCGGCGGACCAGCCGGTCTGACAGCGGCATACGAGTTGCTCAAGCTCGCCCCGGGTTGTGCGCCGCTCGTGCTTGAAGCAAGCGGCCAGGTCGGCGGGATTGCGCGCACCGAGGTCTATAAAGGATACCGTTTCGACATCGGTGGGCATCGGTTCTTCACCAAGGTCGATGAGGTCAATGCTCTCTGGGACGAGATCCTGACCGACGACTTCCTGATGCGGCCGCGGTCGAGCCGCATCTTCTACAGGAACAAGTTCTACGACTATCCGCTTCGGGTTGGAAACGCGCTCAAGAACATCGGCGTGCTCGAGGCTGCGCGGATCGCGCTCAGCTACGCGAGATGGAAAGCGCTGCCGCATCGGACCGAAGAGAACTTCGAGCAGTGGGTTGTCAACCGTTTCGGCCGACGGCTCTACGAGCACTTCTTTAAGAGCTACACAGAGAAGGTCTGGGGCATACCGTGCACCGAGATCCGCGCGGATTGGGCCGCACAGCGCATCAAGAACCTTTCGCTCCGCAAGGCGATCGTCAATGCCCTGACGGGACAGAACGATACGTCCTCGCTGATCACGCAGTTTAAATATCCACGGCTCGGGCCCGGCATGATGTGGGAACGGTGCAGGGACATCATCCGAGACGGCGGCGGCGAGGTCAGGATGAATACCGCTGCCAGCCGCATCCTACGAGACGGCAGCCGAGTGACCGGGGTGGAGACAGCATCAGCTGATGGATCGGGCGCCACGGTCACGTGCGATCACCTTGTGTCCACCATGCCCCTGTCTTCACTTGTGCGTCGGATGGATCCACCCGCGCCGGATGCCGTTCTCGAAGCAGCCAACCGCCTCAAATACCGCGATTTTCTGATTGTCACGCTCATCCTGGATCACCCCGATCCGTTCAGTGATAACTGGATCTACGTGCACAGCCCCGACGTTAAAGTCGGGCGCATCCAGAATTTTCGGTCCTGGTCGGAGGCGATGGTGCCGGATCCGAACCGTTCGAGCATCGGCATGGAATACTTCTGTCACGAAGGTGACGGACTCTGGGCTTCGGAGAACGAGGAACTGATAGCGCAGGCTACCGACGAACTCGACAGGCTCGGGCTAGCGCCACGTTCGAGCGTGATCGATGGCACCGTGATTAGACAGCCGAAGGCGTATCCAGTCTACGACGAACACTATCGAACCGCTGTCGGGTGCATCGCCGAATGGACCACGACCATCGCAAATCTGTACCCGGTCGGCCGGAACGGCATGCACCGATACAACAACCAGGATCATTCCATGCTGACAGCAATGCTCGCAGCCAGGAACATCCTGGGCGATGAACACGACTTGTGGAACGTCAACGTCGAGCGGTCGTACCACGAAGACTTCGTGACGGACCGCAAAAACGCGACCAGAGCATGACCCCGTGCGGCTGAGCGTCATTATCCCGGTGCACAACGGCGGTGATCAGCTCCGGCGATGTATCGATGCGCTGTTCACGAGTGAAGCACATGTTGACGAGATACTGATCGCCGATGACGCGTCCACGGACGGCGTGCCCGAATCACTTGCAGAGCAGCACGGCACACGCGTCCGCCTCGTACAAGGACAACCGGGACCCACCGGCCCGGCCGGAGCACGCAACCGCGCCGCCGCTCAAGCCACTGGCGATGTTCTGGTGTTCATCGACGCGGACGTGGCCGTGCATCCCGCCGCGATCGGGCGTCTTACCCAGTCATTTCATACAGACGGCAGCGTTGACGCAGCGTTTGGTAGCTACGACGATCGTCCCGATTGGCCCACTCCGGTCTCGCGGTACGCGAACCTACGGCATCACTATGTGCACCAGCACGCTGCACC